>NZ_JBEXVQ010000040.1:0-89586 GCF_040629405.1 Lentzea sp. NPDC005914
ACGTCATCTGGGCGCTGCTGCGTGATGGCCGGGAGTTTCATCGCTCACCACAGCTCACGGCCCAGGCGGCTTGACACGATCATTGAGACTCCTCGGCGGGATAGCACTCGTCGCGGACCGCGAAGTACAGGGCATCGACGTCCTCGACGACGAGGCCGTCCTCGCGGGCGCGGCCCATCCAGCCCGCCAGTTCCTGCCGCAGCGGCGCGTCGTCGCCGGTGGTGGCCTCGGAGGACAGCGACTTGGTCACGAAGGTGCCCAGGCCGCGGCGGCCTTCCGCCAGCCCTTCCCGTTCGAGTTCGCGGTACGCCTTGAGCACGGTGTTGGGGTTGACGGCGGTCGCCTCCACCACCTCCCGCGCTGAGGGCAGCCGGTCGCCGGGGTTCAGCAGTCCCAGTCGCATGGCCTGCTTGACCTGCTGGACGATCTGGACGTAGGTGGAGACCCCGGAGCGCCGGTCGATCCGGAACTCGATCACGTCGGCCAGCATAGGTGCTCCCGCAGTTCAGGGTCTCCACCACGGTCAGCTCTGACGGCGCAGCGCCCAGGCGGTACCGATCAGCAACAGGACGGCGAGCGTGCCGAAGATCGCCGCGTCGGCGAGGTGCACCTGCCAGGCCTGGCTCGGCGGGATGACGTCGGCGAAGCGTTTGACGAGACCGGACTTCGGCAGGCAGGCCAGGAACTCCTGCTGCGACTCGGCCGTCCCCTGTCCTTGCGGCACGCTCTTGCAGGCCTCGGTCAGAGCGCTGACCTTGTCCGCGGGCACCGGGTGCCCGGCGGCGTCCAGATAGCCGTAGTCGATCACCAGGCTGACGTCCGTGTGCACGTTCAGTTCCTGGTCGGGCGTCACCTCCACGCGCTGCGCGGGAATCAGGCGGTCCACCAGGCCCGACAGGGCGAAGCGCGCGACGACGAACGCGCCGAGCCCCGCCGTCATCGCCACCAGGGTGCGGCGGGACATCACGCCGATGAAGGTGCCGAGGGCGAAGGCGAACAGCGCGTAGCCGGCCGGGGAGACGTGCCCGGTGCTGAAGTTCAGGGCGTTGAACGGACCGTTCACCAGCGGACCCAGCGTGCCGGCCGCGGACAGCCACCACGAGACCAGGAACTGGAGCACGACCAGCACGAGCAGCGCGGGAACCAGCGCGATGACCAGCTTGCTCGACATCCACCGGGTACGACTCACCGACTGGGTGAAGGCCAGCACGTGGGTGCCCTGTTCCAGCTCGCGGGCGAAGAGGGGAGCCCCGATGAAGACACCGATCAGGGCGGGACCGAAGGTGATCAACATCCGCCCCAGGTCCAACGGGTTCGCCCACGCCTCCGCGAAGCTCTTCGCCGCCCCCGGCGGTGCCGTGCACTGCTCGAGGGGCAGCGTGACGCAGCTGGTGAGCCGCGCCGAGGTGAGATCGCCGATCATGGTCGACCGCAGCAGGATGATGACGCCCGCGCCGACGACCAGCAGGCCGAGCAGGGTGATCAGTTGCGCGCGCTGCCGCCGCCAGGAGACCCAGATCATGCCGCTTCCTCCTGTGCCGCTTGGCGCATGCGATTAAGAGCCAGTTCGCCGAGCGGGGTGCCGTTGGCGCTGAGCTGGTTGACGTCTCCGGCCAAGAGGATCTGTCCTTTGTGGAGCAGGACCAGGTGGTCGCACACGCCTTCCAGCTCCGCCAGCACGTGCGAGGACAGCAGCACGGTGATGCCCTGAGTCCGCGCCTCGGTGATCAGTGCGCGCAGCACGGTCTCGCGGGCCAGCGGGTCCAGGTCGGCCAGCGGCTCGTCGAGCAGCAGCAGGCGCGGGCGCTTGCCCAATGCCAGCGCCAGAGCGACGCGGGTGCGCTGTCCGCCGGACAACGTGCCCACCACGGCGTTCATCGGCACCGCCGCCTGTCCGACCAGGTACTCGGCATAGCCCTGGTCCCAGGTCGGGTTGGTCCGGGCCCCGAACGTCAGCGTCTCGGTCACGGTGAACTGCTGGTACAGCGGCTTCTGCTGCGCCAGGTAGGACACGGCGGGGTGCAGGCCCTTGCCGGTCGGGCGGTCTCCGAAGACGGAGATCCACCCGGTCGTCGGGCGCAGCAACCCGGTGATCAGGCCCATCAGCGTGCTCTTGCCCGCGCCGTTCGGGCCGACGAGGGCCACGACCCGGTTCTTCGGGATCACCAGGGACGTCTCCCGCAGGGCCCACCCCCTGCGGTACTTCTTGCCCAAGCCCTCGGCGACGACCGGAAAACCCAGGTCAGGCTGCCTTTGCAAGGTCAAGACCATCTCCTCTCCGTGGTCGGCTTGCCGCCAAGGTAACACCTTTCACTAGTGAAGTAGTGAACTGGTGATCGTCGCCTCGTGCGAGCAACCTGTCGGCGAGATGTGGCTCCGGGCGCTAACAGAGCAGAACGCGTTCGATGTTCTGCTCGGCGATCTCCAGCATTGCGTCGCGGTGCGGGAAATCGCCGTCCAGCAACCGAAGCGGACCCTCCACGAGGGACAGGTACTGCGCGAGCCGGTAGAGGCTGAGCCGCGCCGGGTCCAGGCCCGGGACCGGCCGGTAGTGCGGGCCGAACCGCAGCTCCAGGAACACGTGCTCCCACTCGACGTCGAAGAACATCACGCCCTCGATGTCGATCAGCACCGGTCTGCCGTCGGCGACGAGCACGTGGTCCGGCCCCAGCTCGCCGTGGATCAGCCCGTACCGCTCGCGCGGCTCGATGACCGAATGTTGTTGGCGCAGCAGGGTTTCCAGGCGTTCTCGCTCGGCGGCGATGCGCGGAACCCGTTCACAACAGGCTTCTAGGTGCGCGAGGGCTCGTTTCAGCACGACGTCCGGCACCGGCGGCGCGTCCGCGGGCTGCAGCGCGCTCGGGCGGCCGTAGCGCGGGCTCAGACGCTGGTGCATGGCTCCGAGGTCATCCCACAACCGTTCGAGCGCCTCGGTGTCGTGGTCGAGGAGCTTCTCCAGGAACTCGCCGCCCAGGTCCTCGACGACGATCACGTCGCGGTCGACCAGCACGAGACGAGGCACGCACGCACCGGCCTCGGACAGCGTGGTGTGGGCGGTCAGGAACAGGTCGCGTCCGCTCGCGTTGCCGAACAACGGGTCGTACTCGTGCTCGGGCCAGTAGTCCTCGGATGCGCGCCACACATAGGCGATGCCCGTTGTGCCGTCGTCGAGCGTCATGCGGTAGACGCCCTTCTTGCTGCCACCGTGCAGACGAGCCACGTCGCGCAGTTCACGGCCGTACGCCGCCTGCGCGATGTCCGTCAGGTCAGCCACCCCCAGATGTGCCACGCTCCGCAACGTTAGGGAGGGGCACGTGAAACTGGTGCCAACACCGGACGGGCGGGCGGACACGAAGAGGCATGACGACCGAAGACCCTGACGACGGCGCGTTGTGGTCGCAGGCCG
The DNA here is from genome assembly GCF_040629405.1 of Lentzea sp. NPDC005914. Classification (NCBI taxonomy): domain Bacteria; kingdom Bacillati; phylum Actinomycetota; class Actinomycetes; order Pseudonocardiales; family Pseudonocardiaceae; genus Lentzea; species Lentzea sp. NPDC005914. The sequence goes on from NZ_JBEXVQ010000040.1 coordinate 3,407, forward strand.
CCGGGGGCAGTGCGCATGCCTTCGGGGTGCTGTTCGACCGGCACGCCAAGGCGGTCTACAACCACTGCTTCCGGCTGACCGCCTCCTGGGCCGAGGCCGAGGACCACCTGCAGGCCACGTTCCTGGTGGCCTGGCGCAAGCGTGCCGAGGTGCGGCTGGAGCGCGAGTCCGCGTTGCCGTGGCTGCTCGCGGTGGCGACGAACGTGGTGCGCAACGAGCAGCGCTCGCTGGGCAGGCGGCTCAAGAACCTGCGGCGGGTGGGCGAGGAGCCCGCGATACCCGACCACGCGGACCTGGTGGTGGACCGGCTCGACGACCAGCGGCGGATGAACGAGCTGCTCGGTGCCGTGGCGAAGCTGCCGCGCAACGAACGTGAGGCGCTCGCGCTGTGCGTGTGGTCCCAGGTGTCCTACGCGGACGCCGCGGCGGTGCTCGGCATCACCGAGGGCAGCGTGCGGGCGAGGGTCAGCAAGGCCAAGTCGAAGCTCCAGCAGCAGCATGAGCTCGTGCACACCGGGGAGGACCGATGACCAGCATGCTTCCGCCCACTCGCGACCTGCCGCCCGGCCGTCACGCGCAGATCCGCGCCGAGCTCGAACGCGCGGCCGGCGGCCGCAAGACGAGCCGGCTCACCGTTCCGATCCTCGCCGCGGCGGCCTCGGTGCTCGCCGTCGCCGCGGGCATCGCGGTGCTGCGGCCGGACCCGTCGGAGCCGGCGCCGGCCGTCCAGATCACCACGTCACCGACATTGCCGGCGGCCCCCGACTTCGGCGTTTCGCAGGAGACGATCGCCGCGATCGAGGAAGGCTGCGCCAAGAGCGCCGGCGTCGGCAAGGCGACCCTGCACCAGCTGCGGCGCGAGGAGACCACGTGGGCGGTGCTCTACACCGAGAGGGAGGAGCTGACCTGCAGCATCGGGGTGGGCGGCATGGAGTACAACTCGAGCTTCGGCCAGACGAGCGTGCAGTACCTGCCTGGGCACTTCTCCGTCGACGGCCAGACCGCCAGCGCCGGTGGTGACGTGATGGGCAGGCCCGCGTACCTGGGCGTGCCGGGCAACCGGACGGTCGTCGGCCGGGTCGGTCCCAAGGTCGCGAAGGTGACGTACACGGTCGACGGCAAGACGGTCGAGGCCAAGATCGCCAACGGTACCTACGCCGCACGCATCTACTACCCGCCGACCTGGGGGATCGGGGAGCCGACGCCCGAGGTCGTGCGGGCCTACGACGAGAAGGGCGCGCCGCTCGGCGCCAGCACCGACCTCGAGACGACCTGCTACTACTCGCCGGACATGACGGTCGTCTACGGGACCCGCAAGCAGGAGAACGCCGACTGCAAGCCCGTGTCGCCGTGGCCTGGGCGCTAACGGCCGCTACCAACCGGTCGGTCCAACCGACATACTGGTTGGTATGACGACTGTGGCGAACTTCGGCGGCACCAGCCACTACGCGGACCTCGACGGGCCCGTGCACTGGGTCGACTTCGGCGGACCGGACGACGGACCGCGGATGGTCCTGGTGCACGGGCTCGGCGGCTCGCACCTGAACTGGGCGTTGCTGGCGCCGTTGCTCGCCCGGAAGGCCAGGGTCACGGCCGTCGACCTCGCCGGGCACGGCCTGACGAACCCCGAGGGCCGCAAGACCACGGTCCAGGCCAACGCGGGGCTGCTCGGCCGGTTCCTCCGGGAGGTCGTCGGCGAGCCGGTGATCCTGGTCGGCAACTCGATGGGCGGGATGATCTCCCTGTTCCACACCGCCTACAACCCCGACCTGGTCAGGGGCCTGGTGCTGGTCGACCCGGCACTGCCGATGGTGTTCGGGACGCGGCCGGACCCGACGATGCTGAGCACGTTCTTCATGTACTCGGTGCCGCGGCTGGGCGAGCGGTTCCTGGCCAAGGCGAGGACGGTGCCCGCGCGCCGGCAGGTCGAACGCCTGCTGGAGCTGGTCTGCGCGGACCCCTCCGGCATCCCCGAGGAGCTCAAGCAGGCGTCCGAGCACCTCATCGGCGAGCGCGCCAAGGTCGACGGGCTGGACACGGCGTTCCTCGCGGCCGCGCGCAGCACCGTGTTCACCACGTCCAAGCGCGGCGCCTACTTCGCGGCGATGTCCAAGGTGCGCGTGCCCGTGTTCCTGATGAGCGGCGACCAGGACCGGCTGGTCAACGTCGCCGCCGCCCGATACGCCGCCCGCAGGCACCCGCACTGGCGCTACGACGAGTACGCGGGCGTCGGTCACGTGCCCCAGATGGAGATCCCCGAGGTCGTGTCGGAACGGGTCCTGGCCTGGATGGACGCCAACCGCTTGAGCACGTCGGCGAGCTGACCGAGCGTGAGCCGCTCCCGCAGCACGGGGGCGGCTCCGGTCAGCACGAAGTGGTCATCGAGCTGCTCGACGCCGGTCAGCTGGATGCCGCGCGGGAGCTCCGGCACGGCGAACACGCGCGCCGGAAGCCACTTGTGCAATCGCACGTGCAGTTCCGTGCCGACCAACCGGACGGTCAGCGGCAACCAACTGAGGCGTTGCAACTCCGGGATGTCGGAGAACTCCACCTCGACCCGGAACTCGACCGGCGACGACACCAGCGTCGCGGGCGGGTTCACGTGGACGTCGCGGCACACGACGGTCGCGCGGCGAGCACGCCAGCGCGACCATCGCACGTTCTCCAGCTCGATGCGGACGTCGTCGACCTGGCCGAGCGCCACACCGAGGGCGCCCAGCCGTGCGTCGAGTCCTACTACGGTCAGGTGCAGGTCGTGCGCACCCGCCTGAACCGTCAGATCGTGTCTCAGGCCGTCGTCTCCGGCTTCACACCGTTGGTCGCCGCCTTGGCGGTCGGCTTCACCGAACGCGGCTTGGGAGCGGGCTTCGCAGCAGCGGGCTTCGCAGCACCGGTCTTCACGGCAGCAGGCTTCACGGCAGCGGGCTTGACCGCAACAGGCTTGGCGGCTTCGGCCTTCTCCTCGGCCTCGGCGGCGAGCGTCACCAGCTCGTCGAACCCGGCGCGGATGCCGTCGGCCAGCAGCTGCACGTCCGGCACGCCGTCGAAGTCGGCGTTGATGCCGAACGTGAACTTGTCCAGGTAGGAGAAGATGCCGACGGTGATCCGGATCGTCGAGGCGACCGGCACGTACGGGAACATCTCCACCAGCGGGCGGCCGAGCATGTAGAGCGGGATGCGCGGGCCGGGCACGTTCGTGGTGACGGTCTGCAGGATCTGCTGCGGGAAGCGCATCGCGGTGCGCGAGCCCAGTGCCATCAACGTCGGCGCGGCGAAGTTCGACAGGTTCGTGATCACGTCGGCACCGGCGGCCTGACGGGAGCTCTTCAGGTCGTCCATCTGTGCGCGGATCGACGCGAGGCGCTTCACCGGGTCGGCCTCGCCCACGGGCAGGTTGACGAGCACGGCGCTGACGCGGTTGTTCAGCTCGTTGTGCTGGTCGGACTTGCGCATCGACACGGGAACCATGGTCCGCACGACCATGCCCTCGGTCAGCTCGCCGCGCTTCTCCAGCAGGTCCCGGAAACCACGCGTGATCGCGGTCAGGATGACGTCGTTGACCGTGCCACCGGCGACCGAACGGACCTTCTTGATCTCGGCGAGGTTCGCGCGCGCCCACACCCAGCGGCGGTGAGGCCCGATAGGACCGTTCAACGACGTCGCCGCACGCGTCACCAGACGCCGCGCGGTCCCGGGAAGAGACCCGAGAACGGTCTTGCCGAAGTCGAGGATCTCGTTGAGCGACCGCATGTTCCGCGCGAGAGCGGGCAACGCGGAGAGGTGCTGGACGGGCGTCACCACGGCGTCGCGCACCCCGTCGACCACCAGGTCGAGCGTCGAGGGCGTCGGCGCGGGCTTCCACTCCTTCGGCTCCGGCAGCGCGGTCTCCTGCTTGAAGTCCAGCAGGAGCTGCAGCATGTCCGAACCGGACACTCCGTCGATCATGCAGTGGTGGACTTTGGAGATGATGGCCCAGCGACCGCCCTCGAGACCCTCGACGAGCCAGGCCTCCCACAGCGGCTTCTTGTCGTCGAGCTTCTGCGCGAAGATCCGGCCCGCGAGGTTGCGCAGCTGGTCCTCACCGCCCGGCGTGGGCACCGCTGTGTGCCGCACGTGGTAGAGGATGTTGAAGTGGTCGTCGTCGACCCAGACCGGACGGCCGACGTGGAACGGCAGGGCCTTCACCTTCTGCCGATAGCGCGGCACCTGGTCCAGCCGTGACACGAAGAGGCGGATCACGTCGCCGTATGACGGCGCCGGGCCGTCGAAAACCAGGACCGAGCCGACGTGCATCGGCACGTTCTCGTCCTCGATGAAGTAGAAGCCTGCGTCCAAAGAGCTCATCCGATCCACTCGAAAAATGGTAGAGGAGCTTTCCGTCTGAATCGACGTCCATGCAGGTGAGAGGCAGTGCACACGTGTGAGGTTGCCAACGTGTTACCTGGACGTGGCGAATCGAGACTCGAAAGTACTGGCGAAAAGATCGTTCACGAAACATCATGGACTCACTGGGCAACGAGGCCTGGGGACGCCGGCTCGGGGTTGTCGACGTGTGGGGAGGCTCCTATGTCTGCCGTACCTTCAGACGAGTTCTTCGAAGTTCCTGTTGTGTCTCCCCTCCACCTCGTCAGAGGAAGCGCGCCGGGACTGTTCTGGTACCTCACCGAGCCGACCCGCTGCGCCCTGGACGTCGGCGAGTTCGTCGCCACCAGGTCGATGCTGCGGGGCGCCTCAGCCGGTGACGGCCACCCGGTTCTCGTGTTTCCCGGTCTCGGAGCCGCGGACTCGTCCACGGTGATGCTGCGCCGTTTCCTGTCCGGTTTGGGCTATCAGGTCAACCCCTGGGGCCTGGGCCGCAACATCGGCCCGACGCGCCGCGCGGTCGACGGCATGCACGCGTTGGTGAAGAAGGTTTCCGACGCTTACGGCGGCCCTGTCTCGATCGTGGGCTGGTCGCTCGGCGGGATCTTCGCGCGCGAGATGGCGCGCGACCACCCGCACCGCGTGCGCCAGGTGATCACGATGGGCTCGCCGTACAACATGTCGGATCCCGTGCAGTCACGGGCGATGCCGGCGTTCGCGCTGTTCTCGCGGCTGCACATCCCGAAGGACGAGTTCCCGCCGCTGGAGTCGACCAGGCCGCCGATCCCGGTGCCCGCCACGTCGATCTACTCCAAGACGGACGGGATCGTCTCGTGGGAGTCGTGCATCGAAGAACCCGGCGCGCGGCGGGAGAACGTCCAGGTGTCGTCGTCACACCTGGGATATGGCTTCAACTCCACCGTTCTGTGGGTGGTGGCTGACCGGCTGGCGCAGGCGGAGGGCACGTGGGCGCCCTTCGCCGCGCCGCCCGGAATGGCCCGGCTCTACCCGCGGGCCGCCTAGCAGGGCTTCGGGTCGGCGTAGATCACCAGCGTCTGCCCTGGCTGCTCGGCGAGGTGGAACGCCGTGTACGCGTAGTCGACGGCGCCGAGTCTCTGGTGCCGCAAGCGTTTCCGGCCGCTGTGCTGGGCCTGCACGTCGTGGTGGGGCCACCAGGAGCGCATCTCCTGGCTGGCCTCGTGCAGCTCGTTGATCAGGCGGGTGAACCTCGCGTCGCCGGGGTACCGGCCGGTGAGCGTGCGCAGCCGGGCGAGCAGGGCGCGTGCCTCCGGTTCCCAGTCGATCACGACGTGCCGTGCCCGGGGATCGGTGAACGTCCAGCGCACGAAGTTCGGGTGTTCTCCCTGGAGCACCGGGAAAAGCTCTGCCGCCGCCTCGTTGTGCGCCAGCACGTCGTAGGTCGGTCCGATGATGTACGCGGGATTCGGTTGCAACAGGCCGGGCACGGCGGCCACCTCGGCGGGCAGCGTCTCTTCGGCCTCGTCCGCCGGTGCACGCCCGGCGAGCCGGAACAGATGGTCCTTTTCGGACGGATCGAGCGCGAGCGCGGCGGCGATCGCGCCGAGCACCTGGTCGGACGCCTGCACGTCCCTGCCCTGTTCGAGGTAGGTGTACCAGGTGGCGCTGATCCCGGCGAGGACCGCGAGCTCCTCCCGGCGCAGTCCCGGTGTGCGGCGCCTGCCGGTACTCGGCAGGCCTGCTTCGGCAGGGGTGATCCGCTCCCGGCGGCTGCGCAGGAACGCGCCCAGTTCGCTCATGCCGGGTACCTCCAGTTCCAGGATAAAGCGGCTCTGGATACCAGGGTAAAGGCAGCGCAGGCTGGGGTCATGTCAGGAATCGAAGGCAAGGTCGTGGCCATCACCGGTGCGAGCAGTGGGATCGGGGAGGCGACGGCGCTGCTGCTCGCGGAACGGGGCGCACGGCTCGTGCTCGGCGCACGCAGGGAGGATCGCCTCGGGGATCTTGTGGCCAAGCTCGGGGGTGAGGCCGTGTACGCGCGCACCGACGTGACGCGGCGGGAAGATCTGCAGGCGCTGGTCGCACTGGCCCAGGAACGGTTCGGCCGGCTCGACGTGCTGGTGAGCAACGCGGGGGTCGGACCGATCTCGCCGCTGGACGACCTGCGGGTCGACGAGTGGGACGAGATGGTGGACGTCAACATCAAGGGCGTGCTGCACGGCATCGCGGCCGCGCTGCCGGTGTTCCGGGCGCAGCTGGCCGGTCACTTCGTCACCACCGCCTCCACGGCCGCGTTCACGGTGGTGCCGGCCATGGCGGTGTACGCGGGCACCAAGGTCGCCGTGCGGTCGATCTGCGAGGGCCTGCGCCAGGAGTCCGGTGGTGCTTTCCGGGTGACGACGGTGTTTCCCGGGTTCGTGCACACGGACTTCGCGGAGGCGTCGAGCAATCCCGAGGTACGGGCGCGGATCGCGGGCATGCGGGACCAGATCGCGATCTCCCCGGACGCGATCGCCCGCGCCGTCGCGTTCGCACTGGAGCAGCCGGCCGACGTCGACGTGAACGAGATCGCCGTGCGGCCGGCTGCCCAGAGCTGAGCTACCCAGAGCTGAGTCACTTCGTCATCGGTTTGCCGTTCGCCGTGACGTTGGTGAACTTCAGGCCGTCGACGTTCTTGACGGTGTTGGTGGTGGAGCTGACGGTGAACTTGGAGTCCTTCAGCTCCAGCCCCTTCACGTGTTCCTGCGAGAGGCCGGACACGTCGAGGACCTTGGAGGCCTTGGTGCTGCTGCAGTTCGAGATGAAGAACGGGCCGAACTTCGGCACGTTGTTGCCCGTCTGCGAGTTGTAGGTCGTTGTCACGTAGACGAACGCGCGCTCGAACACGCCGGACACGCTGTCCAGGTTGATGTTCTGCGAGAAGCCGCCGCGCTTGGTGTTCGACTTGACGTACAGCGCGAACTTGGTGGCACCGACGCAGTTCAGCTTGTAGCCGTAGACGTTGCGGATGCCTCCGGTCTGCTCGGAGCCGCACGTGATGGCGCCCCAGTTGCCGTTCATGCGGCAGTTGACGACGACGAGGTTCTGGCACGGTACGTTGACCCGCCTGCCGTCCTCGTCGCGGCCCGACTTGATGGCCACGTTGTCGTCGTGGGCGCCGAGGTCGCTGTTGGCGATCACGATGTGGTCGCACGACTCCGGGTCGCACGCGTCGGTGTTGCTCGAGGCCGTCGACGGGTCGGTGTGCACGTCGTCGACGGTCACGTTCTTGCAGAGCGTGGGGTGGATCTGCCAGAACTTCGGGTTCTTCAGCGTGACGCCCTGGATCAGCACGGTGTCGCAGGAGTAGGGCTCGATGAACGTCGAGCGCATGTTCTTGCCGGATCCGGGCACCACGCGCTTCTCGGGCGGGGTTCCCTTGGCCACCAACGACTCCAGGTAGGAGCGGTCGCTGCCCTTGTTCCACGAACCGGTCGCGGCCGAGTCGAGCGTGCCCTTGCCGGTCAGCGCGATGTTGGTCTGCTGGTAGGCGTAGACCATGGGGGAGCGGTTCATGCACTCGATGCCCTCGTAGCGCGTGAGCACCGTCGGGAACTTCGAGGCGTCGCCGGAGAACTTGATCAGCACGCCGTCCTCGAGGTGGAAGTCGACGTTGCTCAGGAGGTGGATCGCGCCCGTGACGTACGTGCCCTTGGGGACGATCACGTGGCCGCCGCCGGCCGCGTTGCAGGCCGCGATGGCCTTCTTGAACGCTTCGGTGTTGTCGGTCTTGTTGTCACCCTTGGCGCCGTACGCGGTCGCGTCGAAGTTCTTGTCGGGGAACGACGGGAGCTTCGTGTTCTGCACGATCTCGTTGGCCGCGGGCCAGGGCAGTTCGGGAACCGCCGCTGAGAGCGCGACCGGCGCCGCGAGCGCGGTGCGCGCCAGCACCGGTGTGGCGATCGCCGCCACGACGGAGGCTTTCATCAGCAGTCGACGGTTGATCCTGCCGTCCATTCGACGTCCTCTTCCACAGTGAAGGCAACGTTGGGCGGCGGCGTTTCAGAAACGACTGTAAACGTTTGCGAGGCGGCTCACAACAGCCGGTGGGCGGCGAGCGCCAGACGGACACGTCCGACGTCTGACACGTCGAGGACCTTGCCGATCTGGTCGAGACGGCGGGAGACGCTGCTGTGGTGCAGGTGGAGGAGGTCGGCGGCGCGGCGGAGTGAGCCGGTGGTGCAGTAGGCGTCCAACGTTTCGAGGTCGTCAGCGGAGAGCGCCGCGATGGCGGCGACGTCGGCGTTCGCGCGCAGGACCGCTTCGGGGAGGTGGGCGAGCAGGGCCAGCGCCCCGAGGTCGGGGTGGCGGACGACGGGGGTGCGGGCGGTGGTGAAGCGGAGGGCGATCAGGGCCTCGCTCCAGGCGCGGGAGGGATGGGGATCGGCGCCCAGGCCCGCCCGGACGCCGGAAGGGAAGCCGGTCAGGTTCGTGGCGAGCAGGACGCCGACACCGGTCGCCGGGAGCATCGGCGCGGCCTTCACCAGATGCGAAGGGCACACCGCGGCCGCTACCCGGTCCAGCGGGAGCTCCGATCTGACCGCCGCGACCAGCACCGGCCGATCAGACGCGAAACCCAGCAGCCGCAACGCCCGTGCGCGCCCTGCCTCGTCGCTGTCGGCGCTGATCACCAGCTCGACCAGCGCGGGATCGGCCATGGTGGTGCGCGCGGGGCCGTAGCGTTCGACGACGGCGGCGACGGCGAGAGCGAGCCGGTCGAGCACCACCTCGTCCAGCGGGTTGGCTGTTTCGACGCGTTCCAGCCAGACCTCGCCGATCTCCTCGTCGTCGAGCGTGATCGGACTCCTCGACGACGGCAGTCGTGCCTCAACGGCTTCGGTGCCGGCGGGTGACATCCGGATCACCTTGCCGGTGCTGTGCAGCCGGATGCCCGCGACGCACTCCGCCAGTCCGGCCGAAGCCCGTGCCAGCGCCGGGAGATCGACGCGGCGGCGCATCAGGGTGTCGTAGAACATCACGACGCGGATCGCGCCCTCGACGTGCGAGTCGAGGTGCGACAGCCGGGTCGCCAACGCCTCCATGCCGACGACGATAGCGACGATCGGCGCGTGACCGGACCTGATTGCGCGACGCGCGTCGGCTGAAGCGCGGCCCGGAACTCGTGAGGATGAACGGCATGGATCCCGAGTTGGAAGCGTTCATCCCGTTCTTCCCGAAAGCCGACCTGACCGACGTCGAGAAGGAGCGCCAGGTCCTCGCCGAGCTGGCGGCGGGCATCCCGGCGGAGACCGAGGGCATGGAGGTCGAGGACCTGCTGGTGCCCGGCGACCCCGATGTCCCGATCAGGGTCTACCGGCCGCACGACGCGCACGGCACGGTCGTCTGGATGCACGGCGGTGGCTGGTGCATGGGCGACGTGGTGACCGAGCACCCGTGGGCGTCTCGCGTCGCGGCGCGCTCGCGGGCGACGGTGATCTCGGTGGGCTACCGGCTCGCACCGGAGAACCCGTTCCCGGCCGCGCTCGACGACGCCTGGACGGTGCTGCGGTGGGCGCACGAGAACGCCGCCGACCCGGACCTGGTCGCGGTCGCCGGGCACAGCGCGGGCGGTGGGCTGGCGGCGGCGCTGGCGTTGAGGAGCCGTGACGAGCAGGGGCCGCCGATCCGGTTCCAGCTGCTGCACCAGCCGGGGCTCGACGACCGGCTGACCACGTGGTCGGCGCGGCACTTCACCGAGACGCCCTGGTACAACCGCGCCAAGGCCGGGCAGGCGTGGGCGCACTACCTGGGCGGGCGGCCCGCGACGCCGTACGCGGCACCCGCGCGCGCCGAGGACCTGTCGGACCTGCCGCCCGCCTACATCGCGAGCGCCGAGTTCTGCCCGAACCGTGACGAGAACATCGCCTACGCGCTGCGGCTCCTGCAGTCGGACGTCCAGGTCGAGCTGCACCAGTGGCCCGGCACGTTCCACGGCTCGCAGGCGTTGCTGTCCGCGGACGTGTCGCAACGCCAGTTCGCCGAGATCGGTGCCGTGCTGAGGAGGGCGCTGACGTGAAGGCCGAGCTGGAGGAGATCCACCGGGCCGGAGTTCCCGGTGTGTGGGCGGAGGTGCGGGACGGCCGCGGGGTGTGGCGTGGCGCCGCCGGGGAGGCCGCGCCGGACATGCGGCACCGCGTCGGCAGCGTGACCAAGACGTTCACGGCCGCCGCGATCATGCTGCTGGTGGAACGCGGAAGGCTCCAGCTCGACACACCGGTCCACGGGGACGCCACGGTCCGGATGCTGCTGAACATGACCAGCGGCCTCGCGGACTACCGGTTCCTGGCGTTTCCGTCGCTGCTGGAGGGTTCGGCTCAAAGCCTGGACGACAACCAGTTCCGGCACTTCTACCCGCGCGAGCTGATCAAGCTCGGCGTCGACGCGCCCGCTGTCCCGCCCGGCACCTACTCCAACACCGGATATCTGTTGCTGGGCAGGCTCATCGAGAAGATCACCGGCATGACGGCCGAGCGGTGGATCACCCGGAACGTCATCGACCGCGCCGGGCTGCGCAACACGATGTTTCCGACCGGCACGAGGATCGAGGGGCCGCACGCGCGGATGTTCGAGGCGCTGTTCGGGCTGATCGACCCGCCGCGCGACTACAGCGTTTACGACATGTCGTGGGTCGGCGTGGCGGCGTCGCTGATCTCGACGATGGAGGACCTCAACAGCTTCTTCGCGCAGCTGCTCGACGGCAAGATCGTGTCGCGGGAGTCGTTGGCTCTAATGCAGCAGACCGGTCCGGTGGTCGCGTTCGACGGCTCGACGGTCGACTACGGGCTCGGGCTGCACAGGCTGGGGGCCTTCTGGGGGCACGACGGGTCCGTGTGGGGTGCGGGCACGTGGTCGTTCCACAGCACGGACGGCGAGCGACAGGTGTCGCTCGCCGTCACCCTTCAGCGCTGGAACAGTGCTGCGATCGACGAGGCTGTGGCGGCGTTTCAGCGGAAAGCGTTGCGGGTGTAGGTCAGGCTGAAGCTGCCCTTGTCGGAGAAGTACCTGTCGACGAGCAACGCCGGGTCCGTTGCCATGAAGCCCTTGTAGATCGGGCCGTCGTCGTGGTCGTCCCAGCCCCAGGGCGCGTTGGCGGCGTTGTCCTTGCCGTTGTCACCGCGGAACGTGCCGAACGACGCGAACGTCTCGGAGTTGTTGCGGCGCGCCCACATCCCGTTCGCCGCGAGCGTGTCCACCAGGCGGTAGCCGACGGTCCGGTCGTTGCCGCTGGACGGGACCTCACCGGTGGCGGCCGGGTAGTAGACGACGCCGTCGCCACCGGGGAAGTTGTTTCCGTCCCAGCGGTAGAGCCCGTGTCCCTTGGCTTCCTGGCGGGTCGTGGGACGGCCGTTGTTGAGCAGCAGCGTGCCGTCCACGGACTCGGCGCCGCTCCGGAACGACGACCCGGCGGGCACGTAGGAATAGAAGTCGCTGTGCGCCACCGTGACCGCGGCTTCGAGCCTGCCGAGACCGCCGTCCTTGCGCACGGTCAGCAGCACACCCTCCAGGTCGTTCTCGTGCGTCCTGGTGCCGAACGGGTCCGGCTCGTCGTCCCAGTCGCGCGGGTGGAAGAAGCTGTAGACGAGGAACCAGTGCGTCGACGTCTCGACCACCGAGTAGTAGGCGGCACCGGTGAGCCTGTTGAGCTGGACCTGGTTCTCCCAGTTGTTCAGCGCGTTCCAGTCACCGTCGAAGTCCACAGTGGACAGATAGTCGGCGTCGTAGTCGGAGGAGTCCGTGTCCTGGAAGTGGACCGGCGCCCAGTGGAACGCCAGGTCGTAGTCCGAGACGGCGGCGTGAGCGGGCGTGGTGAGGGTGCTCGTGAAGAATGCGGCGGCCAGCAGGGTGGCGCGGATCGGTTTCACGGCGCCGGACACTAACTGTAAATGGTGACTGTCAGCCGGGGGTTTGAGCGAAAATCGATCGACTCGTAGGCAACGCGCGCGAGAGGCATCGACCCCGCTGCGGCCGTCAGGGTCGTCTCGATCTCGTTGCGCTCGTCCTCGGTCAGGTACGCCCAGAACGAGCTGTGCCAGATCACCGTGTACGTGCCGCGCTCGTCGGGCGGCACGAGGGTCTCGCGCAGCCACCGCCCGGCCGGTGACCGGGCTACCTTCACGCCGACCTTGGCGGCGACCTCGATGGCGTCGTCGAGGTCCCAGCGCAGCGAGTCGTGCTCTGGCGGGATGAACGAGTGCAGGATCATCGCGTGCTTGGGATCGGACGGGTCGCGCGGCTGCAGGTCACAGCCCGCGCGGTCGACGATCTCGAGCTCGGGCGGGCGTGGTCCGGCGGCGGCCAGGCGCACGGGCGAGTCCTTCTCGCCCCACTCCCAGCCGAGGCCGAACCAGCGGTAGCGGTCCAGGATCAGGTTGAGTCCCGCGCAGGCGCCCAGTTCCAGGAGTCTCACCTTGGGCGCGCCGATCATGGTCAGGCCCCGCAGGAGGAACCCGGCGGTCTTCGGCTGGTGCTGCTGGACCGTGCGGTCGAGCGCGGCCAGGATCTCACCCGCGTTCTCGACGATCGCCCGCCTCGCCGCGAGCCACGCCAGCAGCGCCGTGGAGTCGGACTCGCCGGCCATCGCGGCGGCGTGCGCGCTGGCGAACCGCTGGCTCAGCTCCGGCGCCTTTCCTGACAGCATCAGGAGTCTTACCCCCGCGAGCGCCTGGATTCCGAACAGCGGGCTGTGCACGGCGCTGTGCGAGCAGAGCAGGTCGGCCACTGGGCCGCCGCGGTCGAGCTCGCTGGCGAGTTCCGAGAGGATGCGCGCGGAGACCGGCGCACTGGTGCGCAACCGCACCGCGAACGTGCGCAGGGTGGAGGCGCCGATGCCAGCCGCGGTCACGCGTCCCTCCCTTCTTCGGCAAGGGACTTTACAAGGGCGTGAACGCATTGTTCCCATCTGAGACCGGGCGTGGCGCCAGAAGGCTCTGGGTATCGTGCGGCACGTGAGCGAGTTCCTGGAGCTGTCCGCGGCCGGTCCGGTCGCGACGTTGACGATCAACCGGCCGGCCAAGCGCAACGCGATGAGCTACGAGATGTGGTCCGCGCTGCCCGGGTTGATGGAGCGCGTTTCCGCAGATGAGAGCATCCGGGTGCTCGTGATCCGGGGTGGCTCGCACTTCTCCGCCGGTGCCGACATCGCCGAGTTCTCGACGCTTCGGCGGGGTGCCGCGGGCGCCGCTCACTACGGCGAGGCGGTGCACAACGGGGAACGCGCCATCGCCCGGTTGGACAAGCCGACGATTGCCGCGATTTCCGGTTTCTGTGTCGGCGGTGGGTGCGAGATCGCCCTCGCTTGCGACATTCGGGTGGCGTCTTCGGACGCGCGATTCGGCATCACGCCCGCGAAACTCGGCATCGTTTACAACTTCACGTCCACCAAGGCGCTCGTCGACGCGGTCGGGCCGGCGTGGGCGAAGCAGATCCTGTTCTCGGCGGATTTGATCGACGCCGACGTGGCGTTGCGGATCGGTCTGGTCAACGAGGTCGTCGAGTCATTGGACGCTCGGGTGAAGGAACTGTCCGAACAGATCGCGGGGCGTGCGCGGGTATCGGTGCGGGGCGCCAAGAAGATCATCAACTCGATCACGGACGGCGGGCACGAGGACGACTTCGTCCGGGCGCTGTACGCGGAGGCCGCCTCCAGTGCCGACTACGAGGAGGGCGTGTCGGCGTTCCTGGAGAAGCGGCCCCCCAGGTTCTAGGGATGACTTCGTCGCGGGAGCCGTTGCAACCGATGCCGCGCAAGGTGATCGCGCTGGTGGCGGCCGCGATCGCGGTGTTCACCGTCGTGCTGGTGGCCGCGCTGTGGTGGGGCGGCACGGCCGGGTTGTCGGGCAAGGAACTCGTGACGGCCCGGCTGGACGCGTTGCGCACCGGGTTGAGCATCGGACTCGGCGGTGGCGGTCTGTTCGCGCTGTACCTGGCGTGGCGGCGGCGGCACGCCACCGAGGTCGGGTTGGTGCACGCGGAACGGGTTGCCGTGGCTACGGAGAAGGACGCCGCCGACCGCCGTGTCACCGAGTTGTACGCCAAGTCCAGCGAGCAGCTCGGGTCGGACAAGGCGCCGGTGCGGCTGGCTGGGATCTACGCGCTGGAACGCTTGGCGCAAGAGGTCCCGGAGCAACGCCAGACCATCGTGAACCTGCTGTGCGCCTACCTGCGGATGCCGTACGCGCCGCCGGATGACGAGACTGATGACGATCACCGCGAGCGGGTGCAGGAGCGCGAGGTCCGCCGCACCGCTCAGCAGGTCCTCGCCGCCCACCTGCGGCCCAAGGACGAGGCGGCGTTCTGGGGCGAGGCGGTGGAGGTGAACCTCGGCGGGGCCACGCTGATCGACGCGGACTTCAGCGACTGCCGCTTCGGTTCGGCCAGCTTCCGCATGGCGACGTTCGTCGACGTCGCCTACTTCGCCAGGGCCGAGTTCACCGGTGAGGCGAGGTTCGTGGCCGCGAAGTTCGAGACCCTCGCGAGCTTCACCGCCGTCCAGTTCGAGGGACCCGCGCTCTTCACGGGTGCCACGTTCCACTCGGTCGGCTTCAGGGGTTGCAGGTTCGGTGGCTTGGCGCAGTTCATGGACGCGAAGTTCCGCACATACGGGCCGGGGTTTGTCGGTGAGTTCGCCGACGTCGTCTTCGAAAAGTTCGTGACCTTCCAGGGCGCGCAGTTCGACGGACGCGTGGACTTCGGTGGTGCCCGAGTCTCAACCGGCGATGCGCACGCCCGCTCGATCTGGCCCGACGACTGGGCTGTCGGCGAGGACGGGGCGTTCGCAGAGCGACCGGTTGAGACCTCGAGCGACTAGAACACCTCTGCGGCAATCGTCGTGTCCGGGCCGTGGCCCGTGTGCACCACGGTGTCGCCGGGGAGTTCGAACAGCTTCTCCCTGATCGACCGCTCGATCGTCGGCCGGTCCGAGAACGACCGGCCGGTCGCGCCCGGTCCGCCCTGGAACAGCGTGTCGCCGGTGAACACCGCGCCCAGCGACGGCACGTAGAAGCACACGGCACCAGGCGAATGCCCAGGCGTGTGCAGCACGTGGATCTCTTCGCCCGCAACGGTGAGCACCTGGCCGTCCTGCAAGGCCTGGTGCGGGATCACGCCCGTGTGGGTCAGCGACCAGACGATGTGGTCGTCCTGGTGCAGAGCCATGGGCGCGTTGGTCGCGTGGGCGAGATCGGGCGCGACGCGGACGTGGTCGTCATGGGCGTGCGTCAGCAGGATCGCCGTGACTTTCCGGCCGTCCACGACCTTGAGGATCTCGTCCACGTCGTGCGGGGCATCAATCACCACGCACTCCTTGGCGTCGCCGATGACCCAGACGTTGTTGTCCACGTCGAAGGTCTCGCCGTCCAGCGAGAAAGTGCCGGACGTGATGGTGTGATCGACACGAAGCATCAGAACACCACGACCGATCGCAGCACGTCGCCGTGGTGCATCTTCTCGAAGGCGGCTTCCACGCCGTCCAGGGCGATCTCCTCGCTCACGAAGGCGTCCAGGTCGAAGCGGCCCTGCTGGTACAGGTCGACGAGCATCGGGAAGTCGCGGGTGGGCAGGCAGTCGCCGTACCACGAGGACTTCAGCGAGCCGCCGCGCGAGAAGAAGTCGATCAACGGCATGTCCAGGCGCATGTCCGGTGTCGGAACTCCTACCAGGACAACGGTTCCGGCCAGGTCGCGGGCGTAGAAGGCCTGCTTCCAGGTCTCCGGGCGGCCCACCGCGTCGATCACCACGTCGGCGCCGAACGAGTCGGTCAGGTCCTGGATCGCCGTGACGACGTCGTCGACCTCGCGGGCGTTGACGGTGTGGGTGGCGCCGAAACCCTTGGCCCACTCCAGTTTCCGCGGGTCGGTGTCGACGGCGATGATCTTCGCGGCGCCGGCGATGCGGGCGCCCGCGATGGCACCGTCACCCACGCCGCCGCAGCCGATCACGGCCACCGAGTCACCACGACTGACGCCACCTGTGTTCATCGCGGCACCGACGCCGGCCATCACGCCGCAGCCCAGCAGGCCGACCGCCGCCGCGCGGGCAGACGGGTCGACCTTCGTGCACTGTCCTGAGTGGACCAGAGTCTTCTCGGCGAACGCGCCGATGCCCAGCGCGGGCGACAGTTTGGTGCCGTCGGCCAAGGTCATGGGCTGCGAGGCGTTGAACGTCGAGAAGCAGTACCAGGGCTTGCCGCGGCGGCACGCACGGCAGGTGCCGCACACCGCGCGCCAGTTCAGCACGACGAAGTCGCCGGGCGCCAGGTCGGTCACGCCCTCGCCGACCGACTCCACCACGCCCGCGGCCTCGTGGCCCAGCAGGAACGGGAAGTCGTCGTTGATGCCGCCCTCGCGGTAGTGCAGGTCGGTGTGGCAGACGCCGCACGCCTGGACCTTCACCACGGCCTCACCGGGACCGGGGTCGGGAACGAGCACAGTGGTCAGTTCGACCGGCTGGCCTTTCCCTCTGGCGACAACACCCTTGACCTCTTGCGCCACGCTGCGACTCCGTTCACTTGATCAGGGTCGTGCCCTCGAACTCGCCGAGTTCCTCCCGGTAGAACTCAATCCCTACACCGTTGGGGTCGCGGATGTACAGGCTGTCCTCGACGCCGCGGTCGGGGCCCAGGTACTCGATCCCGCCGTCGTCCAGCTTGCCCTTGATCTCCTCGAACCGCTCGGGCGAGATGGACAGCGCCAGGTGCTGAACGGCGCCGATCGTCTCCATGAACGCCGGGTGGTCGTGGCCCGGGAAGTCGAAGAACCCCAGCAGGTTCTTGTTGCCGAGGTCGAAGAAGAAGTGGCTCGAGCCGCGGTAGTCGCGGTTCTCGACGAGCTCCACCAGGGGGAAGCCGAGGAACTCCTGGTAGAACTTGATGGTCTCCTCGACGTCCTTGCAGATCAACGCGATGTGGTGGACGCCCTGAGTTGGCGAGCCGCCTCGCTGGTCGAGCGGCTTCACGTACTGTTCGCGCAGCTCGTCGCGCTTGGACCTGATCGCGTCGAGTTCGGCACCCTCTGGCTGTGGCATGTCGGAGAGAATAGTTGAGAATTCAAGCGATCGCAGGGGTCGGAAGGCCTCAGCCCGCGACGCCCTCGAACTCCACGACGCGATCTTCCTGAAGCAGCGTGGCCTGCAGATAAGCCACGCACGTCTCGCGGTCCAAACGCGTGTCGCAGTCGAACCGCGCCAAGGAAAGATCACCCGGTTGCCGCGCGTACGCCTTCAGGGTCGTGATGTCGTGCAGGCCGAATCCGTCGTCGATTCCCCAGTTCGCGAGGTTGGCCGCGCTCATCAGCTCCTCGGCGTCGTCCAGCGAGGGGGCCGTGAAGAAAAGCCTGCCGTGCACGTAGACGCCGCGTGCGCCGCTCGGTGCGATGAGCGTGACCGGCGTGCCCGTGCGGCAGGCGAGGAAGTGGAACGCGATCCCGCCGCCGAGTGACCCGACCACCGTCGCCGCGGGCAGGCCGCTCCACGTGACCGGTCGTTTCGCGAACGCCTCCGCCTGGCCCAGCAGGAACTCGCGGTAGGTCTGCGGGTTGAGGTCCTGCAGGTAGTTCCACATCCGGAAGACGTGGTGGTAACCGAGCTTTCCGGCGAGCTCCAGCGCCGCCCGGAACGCGAGCCGTCCCGCGTAGGTGTGTTCGTCGCACGGGGGGATCCGGCCGGCGCAGAACAGGTACTCGCCGTCGTGCGCGTAAGTGATCGCCTTGTGCTCACCCGACTCGACGCCTCGCGAGCTCGTCCAGACCTCGGCGAAACCGCGCCGGTCGTCCTCGGCCAGGTGCACGGTCAGTTCCGGATGCCCGTCGCGCAGCACCGGGTTGAACGACGTGCCGGCGAACCGCACGACGCCCAGCCGGGAGCGGGACGGGTCGTCCGGAACCGAGGACAGCGGCTCGAACCTCGAGGACAGCGCGCGAGCCCGCAACTGACGAGTCATCACTGGCCCTTTCGCAGGCAACCGGGCCAGATTAAGTCGCGAAACGATTGGTGTGTACCTTTGCGTCTCGATAGGGCCGTTTCGCGGGAGCGGTCCCAGAGGCGCTCAATCCTCTTCGTCGCCGGGCCATTTACCCGTCAGCTTCTGAAATCCCTTGGCGCCACCGCGGTCGATGGCGGCTTTCACCAGGCCGAAGATGGCTCCCTGCAGCGCGGCGGCCAGCAGGACCTCGCGCCAGCCGCGGTTCCGCATCGTCGCGCTGGGTGCTTCTTCGTCACCCGCCACGACTTTCCACACTTGACCAAAGATCGCGGTTGCGAGGAACCCTCCCAACGCGCCGAGCAACATTCCCAGTGGGCGGTACAGGAACTTCATCCATTCCTCCTGGAAATTTTCCAGATCACGAGCACCAGCGTGATGAGCACCGCCGCGATCGCGGCGGGATGCCGGCGAGCCTTCTCGACCTGCGCGGCCACCGGCTCGGGCAGCGAGTCGATCGCCTCGTTGGTGGCGACGGTCATCCTGACCTTGGTCTCGTGCGCCTGCTCCTTGACGCGACCGGGCACGTCGACCTTGTGCGCCAACGCTTCCACGGTCTCGCCCAGCTCACGCCGGGTGCGTTCGACGTCGCGCTGCAGCTCTTCCCTCGGATCGCTCATCGGTGCGCGTGCTCCTTGATCGTCGCGATGTCCTGCTGGACGTTCTCCACCACCTGCAACGGCGGCGCGGCCCGCCGGACCTGGCTGCGTCCCATGAGCGCCGCGATGCCCGCGACGAGCAAAAGGGCGGCCGCGACGATCAGTGCGGCCGCCCACGGAGGTACTACGAGACTGAGGGCGAGGATGATGCCCGCGACGACGCTGAGCCCACCCCACCACGCGAACACGCCGGCCGCGCCGAACATCCCGGCGCCGACACCGGCGTGCTTGCCCTTGTCCTTGAGCTCAGCGACCGCGAGACGAATCTCGTCGCGCGCGAGCCTGCTCACCTGCTCGGACAGCTGGCTCACCAGCTGTGCGGTCGACGTGTCGGTGTTCATGCACGTCAGGTACCCACAGCCCGGTTTTGCCAATCAGCCCTGCTGTGCTTCCTTGACCTTCGCGTGGACCTCTTCCATGTCCACGTCACGCGCCTGCTGGATCAGGCTGTCCAGCGCGTTCCCCGGCAGCGCACCCGGCTGCGAGAACAGCACGACACCCTCGCGCACGATCATCAGCGTCGGGATGCTGCGGATGCCGAACGTGGCCGCCAGCTCCTGCTGCGCCTCCGTGTCGACCTTGCCGAACACCAGGTCCTCGTTCTTCTCCGACGCGGCCTCGAACGTGGGCCCGAACGCCTTGCACGGGCCACACCACTCGGCCCAGAAGTCGACCAGAACGATGCCGGACCCGCCGACCACGTCGTCGAAGTTCTCGGTGGTCAGCTCGACCGTCGCCATTGGGGTCCTCCTCGTTGTTTCAGCGTCTGATGGGTTCAACGGTCATCTGCCGTCCGGAATTCCCCGGCGTGCCCCCGGTCACCCCGCTACGTCCGCGGGCAGGTCGGTGCGGTATTTGACGTTGAGCTTGCGATACACGCGGGTCAGGTGCTGTTCGACCGTGCTCGCGGTGATGAACAACCGGTCCGCGATCTCCCGGTTCGTGTGCCCCTGCGCGGCGAGTTTCGCCACCTTGCGCTCGGCCTCGGACAACTCGTGCGGCGTGCTGGTCTTCTGCGTCAGGTGGGCGGCCCGCCTCGCCGTCATGCGCGCTCTGCGGTGCTCGCCCACCGCCTGCCACGCTCGGCTCAGGTCTTCGAGGGTCCTGGCGAGCTCGTACTGGTCCTGCTGATTCGTTGCGGCTTCGAGGAGCAGGGCTGGGCGGTGCCGTTTCTCCTCGCAGGCGGCTCTCAGCCTCAGCTCGTGCCCGTTGCGTGGCGTGGTGAGCAGGGCTCTCGCTTGCGCCTTGTTGCCCTGGTTGAGCCACGCCTCTGCTGCGCCGGCTCGCCACTGGACGATGTCCTGCATCTGCCAGTTTCTCAGCGTCTCGCCTATGACCAGGAAGTCGCTGAGCGCCGCGTGGTTCCTGTTCGCCGCCAGGTGGTGGTGGCCTCTCGCGAACGTGTAGTGCACGCCTGCCCTGGTCTCGTGCATGGCTTGTGGCGTGGGGATCTCGGCGAGCTGGGCGGCTTCGTGGTGGTCGCCTGCCCTGGTGGCGGCGAGGAGGGCGGTGCCGAGGGGGTGGCCGATGGCTGGGCCCCAGGCCTGCCTTGACATCGTTGTCAGGGCGTTGGCGGACTGGGTTGTGGCGCTGGTGAGGTCGCCTTTGCGGAGGCTGATCTCGGCTTGGACCGACAGGAGCATGGCTCGCAGGGTTGTGGAGCGGTGGTTGATGTCGAGGAGCCGGCTGCACCAGTCGGCTGCGGTGTCGAGGGCGCCCGCGTAGACGAGGGCGGTCAGGGCGGTGATCGGGTAGTCGGAGACGCTGGTGGCTCGGGTGGCTTGGAGGAGCTCTTCGGCGATGGTGACGTCTCGGGAGCCTCGGAGGACCGCCTCGAGGGCTGTCGCGGCTCGGGCCCACGGCTCGGACTCGCGCCCGCTCGGCCCGCCCGGGATCGGTGCGCTCGGGATTGGTGCGCTCGGGATCGGTGCGCTCGGGATTGGTGCGCTCGGGATTGGCGGGCTTGGGGTTGGTGCGCTTGGGGTTGGTGCGCTTGGGGTTGGTGCGCTTGGGGTTGGTGCGCTTGGGGTTGGTGCGCTTGGGGTCGACGCGCTCGGGATTGGCGGGCTTGGGGTCGACGCGTCTGGGGTCGGCGCGCTCGGGGTCGACGCTCCTGGGATCGGCTGGTCCGGGGTCGGCTGGTCCGGGGGCGGCCCGCCTGGGGTCGGCGCCGCAGGGAGCCCGGCGATGTCGGACCCGCTTCCTAGAATTGAAATTGGGGGTACCCGGTTGGAGTCGTGTGTGTGGTGTGCGGCCATAGCGCGTGCGTGGCCCGGCAGGTGGGCGCGCGTGTGGCCCGGCAGGTGGGCGCATGCGTGGCCCGGCAGGTGGCAGTAGAGCCATGAGCGCAGCAGGCCTGTCGACGGCACGCGACTTGGTGCAGTGGAAGTGCCGGCGACTCGGTCAAGCCCGGCGGAGTCGTCGGTGATCCAGCCGAGTCCTGCGGAAGTGCCAGCGACTCGATCGAGCTTTGCGGAGGTGTTGGCGATCCGGTCCAGCACCGTCGAGGCATCGGCGGTCCGGCCGTGCCACAGCAGCAACCGCACCAGTGACAGCTCCTGCAGCGGGTCGAGCAACCCCGAGCGGGACGCGGCCATCAACGCCGGGACGTGCCGGGCCGCGGTGAGCGGGCAGTCGTGCCACTCCACCGAAGCGAGGCGCGAACGGGCCGATGCCCGGCCGGCGTCGTCGGTGGCGGTGCGGGTGGCCAGCTCCAGATAGCGGGCGGCCGAGGAAGCGGCGCCGTCCTGCAGAGCGACATCGGCGGCTTCCGACAGGACCGGGGCCGCCCAGGCCGCGAGCGGGCGGTCCGCCGACAGCAAGTGCGGGGCGACAGAAGAAGCCGGCGTGCCACGGTCGTGCAGCAGGCGGGCGGCGCGCAGGTGCAGGTCGCCGCGTTCGTGGCGGGGGAGCGAGTCGAGCAGGTAGCCGGTGGTGGCCGGGTGGCGGAACGAGCCGTCCAGGACCAGGCCCGAGGCTTCCATCGTGGCCAGCACGCGCGGGACGGCGGCCGGGTCCAGGCCGGACAGGTCGCTGACCAGGTCGGAGCTGGCCCGGTCGGGGTTGGCCGGATCGGAGTTGGTCAGCGCGGCCAGGGCCAGAGCCAGAGTCCGGACCGACGGGTGGCTGCGGTGCACGCAGGCCAGGAGGTCCTCGCGCAGAGACGCGGCATCCAGGACCGCGTGGACCAGCAGCGGGTTGCCGCCGGTCAGGTGGTGCACCTCGGCGGCGCGGGTGCCGGCCAGCAGGGCGGTTTCCGGGAGGTTGAAGGAAGCCACGCGCAGGCGGTGGCAGTGGCGTTCGCGCGAGAGGGGCGTGTGCACGTAGGCGGGGCCGTCGGCTTCGGTCAACAGCAGCAGCACGCGCGTGCCGGACACACGGCGGGCCACGTAGAAGAGGCAGTCCAGCGAGAGAGGGTCGGCGTGCTGGATGTCGTCGACGGTGATGAGCAACGGTTCGGAGGAGGCGATGAGCTGGGTTGAGAGGTTGTGGAGTTGGACCGGGTCCAAGGAGGCGCGGCCGGGTGACACGGGCAGGAGCTGGGACAGGACGCCCAGGGGCAAACCCTGTTCGGACGGGGTGCAGGTGGCCGTGTGGTGGCGCATGCCGGTGGCTGACGCTATTTCGGCAAAAGTGTGAACCAGCTCGGTCTTGCCGGTTCCCACCGGGCCGGTCACCAAGGCGACCTGTCCATTTCCGGAAAGGGTGTGGCCCAGCAGGGTGCCGAGGAGTTCTAGTTGGGTGGTTCGTCCGATCAACTTCACGTGCTTGCCACGTCATAAACGTGCAGTGAAGGTCACTTGAAAGAGTGTGATTCACTCCAACGGCCTAACGCATCGGCCGGGGGTGGAACAATTGCGTGCGCAGGTCGTCAACGAGTTTCGGCAACTCGGACGACGTGTGGGCAACGCCGAAGACGTAGTGGTCCGGGCGGATCAGGGCGGCGATCGCGCCGGACGACGTCAGGAATGGGCCGTACACGTTCTCGGTGTCGACGACGGCACCCGATTGCGGCGGCGAACCGGCCGGGAGAACCCGCGCCACCCTGGTGTTGATGTCAGCCAGGAACGCACGCCGCGCGGGGCCTAGTGATCCGCGCACGTCGTCCAGTGTCAGCAGGACGAAGCCGCCGCCGAGCACGTCGTCGAGCGGGCCGCGGGCGTCCGGGGACTGCACGGTCGCGGACGGCAGGAGCGGGCCGTCGATCGGGAAGCTGTCGAGCAGCGAGTCGTGGGCGCGGTCGCGGAGTACCAGGTCAAGCTGCCAGGACAGCGTCGAGACGTCGAGCAGGCTGGCTCGGACGGGCAGCAGGATCCGGCCGGAGCGCCAGCCGTCCAGCCGGCCGTGGAAGTTGTGCCGGCCGTCGCAGCTCACGATCCAGGACGACGTCAGGGGCTCATCGCCGATCACGGACTCGGCGTAGTGGCCGTGATCGACGAGCAGGGACGTGGCACGCCCGCGGACGATCTGCAGGTTCGGCAGGCGGGAGGCGCGCGCCTCCAGTGCGGATTCCAAGCCTGACTGGTGGAACATCGTGAACGGGCCGCGGTGGAATCGAAGAACTGAGCTGCTGAATTCCAGTTCGGTGCCGGGGACGCCGATTCCCGCCAGCACACGTCCGATTCCGCAGCGGGAGAGCACGCGCACCACGGCCGAGTCGAGGCCGACGACCCGGGGAAACTCGTCGGAACCCGCGGAAGGATCGGCCAGCGTGACCAGCCAGCCTCGCTGGGCCAGCAGAATGGAGAGCGCCCACGCGGCGGCGCCGCGGCCTGTCACCAGGACGTCGGTGTCCGGGCAGGAATGAGCGGACGGTATCGGCATCGCCATCGCCGGCCTCCCTTTGCGCACGGGTCCACATCTCGAAGAATTGAGCATGCGGAGATGAATTCGCCCGGACAACCCGTGTCGAGACGACGCCCGGCGCGCCACCGCGTAGGGGGTGGGCAGGGGTGGCCGTAGGGGGGTGCTTCAACTTTTTGTGGACGTGTTCAACTGCGCGTTGTACGGTGCCCGCCATGATGCCGCGCCTGCTCGTGACCTCGTTGCTCGTCGCAACGCTTGCTGCCTGCGGAGGCACGTCTGACACCACGCAGACGAGCACCCCGCCGTCGTCGGACCTCTCGAGTGTCAAGAAGGACGACAAGCTCGCCGCGCTGGTGCCCGCCGAGATCGCGTCGAGCGGGAAGCTCAAGGTCGGGTCGAACATCCAGAACCCGCCCAACAACTTCTACGACCAGGACGGCAAGACGCCGATGGGGTCGGAGGTCGACCTGATCAAGGCGATCGCGGCCAAGCTCGGGCTGCAGGCCGAGCACAGCGACATGGCGTTCAGCTCGCTGATCACCAGCCTTGAGACCAAGCGCGTCGACGTCACGATGGCGGCGATGAACGACACCGCCGAGCGTCAGCAGAAGATCGACTTCGTCGACTACTTCACCTCCGGCATCACGATCATGGTGCAGAAGGGGAACCCGGCCCAAGTCAAGGGACCGGACGACCTGTGCGGCAAGGGCATCGCGGTGAACCTGGGCAGCTCCCAGGAGCAGTTCGGCAAGGAACAGAGCGAGAAGTGCAAAGCGCAGGGCAACCCCGAGGTCCAGCTCAGCGTCACCGACAGCGACACCGGCAACCAGAACCAGCTGCGCACCGGCCGGGTCGCGGCGATCCTCAACGACCTGCCGACCGCCGTCTACGTCGCGAAGACCGCGGGTGACGGCGGCTACTTCGAGGTCGTCCCGCTCGCCCCGATCAACGGCGGCCCGTACGGCATCGGCGTCAACAAGGAGAACGCCAAGCTCAGCGAGGCGATCAAGGGCGCGCTGCAGTCGCTGATCGACGACGGCACGTACACCAAGATCCTCACGACCTGGGACATCAAGCAGGGTGCGATCACCAAGGCCGCGATCAATGGCAAGTGATCTTCTGTCCCGCGATCAGGCACCGGACCTGGAGGTCGTGCCGCTGCGCCACCCCGGGCGGTGGATCAGCGGCGCGGTCATCCTCCTGATCATCGCGGGCCTCGGCTGGGCGATGGCCGAGGCGCAGATCCAGTGGGAGGACGTGCCGGGGTTCTTCACGCACCCCGTGATGCTCGAAGGCCTGCTCAACACCCTCGTGCTCGCCCTCGCTGCCCAGGGCGGCGCGATCGTCCTCGGCGTCGTCGTCGCGCTGATGCGGCTGTCGGCCAACCCCGTCGCGCGGTGGTTCGCCGTCGGCTACATCTGGCTGTTCCGCGGCCTGCCGGTGCTGCTGCAGATCCTGATCTGGTTCAACCTCGCCCTGGTGTTCAAGAACATCAGCGTCCCGATGCTCTTCACCGTGCCGACGAACGTGGTCATGACCGCGTTCGTCGCGGCACTGCTCGGCTTGGGGCTCAACGAGAGCGCCTACATGGCCGAGATCGTCCGCGCGGGCCTGAGCAGCGTGGACGAGGGACAGACCGAGGCCGCCAAGTCGATCGGCATGACGCCCATGACGACGCTCAGGAGAGTCGTTCTGCCCCAGGCGATGCGCGTGATCATCCCGCCGACCGGCAACAACTTCATCAACATGATCAAGGGCACCTCGATGGCGTCGGTGATCGCCTTCCTGGAGCTGATCCACGCCGCGAACAACATCTCCTCGCGCAACCTGGAGATCATGGAAACCCTGTTCGCCGCCGCGGCCTGGTACCTCGTGATGGTGTCCCTCGCGTCGATCGGGCAGCACTACCTGGAGCGTGCTTATGGCCCTCGTTGAGGCGGTTGGGGTCCGCAAGTCGTTCGGCCACACCGAAGTGCTCAAGGGCATCGACATGGAGGTCGACCGCGGCGAGGTCGTCTGCCTGCTCGGGCCGTCCGGCGCGGGCAAGTCCACGTTCCTGCGCTGCGTGAACCACCTGGAGACCATCGACGCCGGCCGGATCTGGGTCGACGGCGTCCCGGTCGGGTTCCGGTCGGCGCACGGAAAGCTCTACGAACTGCGCGAACGCGAGGCAGCCCACCAGCGCCGCGACGTCGGCATGGTGTTCCAGCGCTTCAACCTGTTCCCGCACCGCACGGCGCTGGAGAACGTCATGGAGGGCCCGATCCAGGTCCTTGGCCGCCACCGGAACGAGGTGCGCGAGGAGGCTCTGGCGCTGCTCGACCGGGTCGGGCTGCTGGAGAAGGCGGGCTCGTATCCGGCGCAACTGTCAGGCGGCCAGCAGCAACGTGTTGCGATCGCGCGCGCTCTGGCGATGAAGCCCAAGCTGATGCTGTTCGACGAGCCCACGTCCGCGTTGGACCCGGAGCTGGTCGGCGAGGTGCTCGACGTCATGACCTCGCTGGCTCGCGACGGCATGACGATGATCGTGGTCACTCACGAGATCGGCTTCGCCCGCTCGGTCGCCGACCGCGTGGTGTTCCTCGTCGACGGCGCCGTCGTGGAGAGCGGCACACCGGCCGACGTGCTGGACAATCCTCAGCAGCCGCGCACGCAACAGTTCCTCGCAAAGGTGCTCTAAGTTGATCGACGCCTCGTACCTCGCCCAGTTCCGCGAACCGGAGGGGTACCTCGACTTCGCCCGCTTCGGCCCGCCGTCGATCCCGGTGGTGACGGCCACCTCGCGCCTGATGGAACAGGCCTCGCTCGCCGGTCCGTCCACAGTGGACACGCTGATGCGTGAGGAACAACGGGTGAAGGCCGCCGTTGCCCGGTTGTGCCGCTCGGACACCGATCACGTGGCGCTCGTCCCGAACACGTCGATCGGCCTGTTCCAGGCGGCTTTCGGGCTGTCCGGGACGGTCATGTACTCGGCCTCGGAATTCCCGTCCAACACCTATCCGTGGGTGCGGGCCGGGCTGCCGTCGATCGTTTTCGACGGTCCGGTGGCACCTGCTGCCGTCGCGACTCGTCTGACGCCTGAGGTTTCCGCGCTGTCAGTGTCCGCTGTGGACTTCCGCACCGGCTACCGCGCCGATCTGGCGACCTTGCGCGAGGTCATCGGCGACCGGCTGCTGATCGTGGACGGCAGCCAAGGATTCGGGGTCGTCGACGAGCCCTGGGAGCTCGCCGACGTGCTCGTGGTCGGCGGGCAGAAGTGGCTGCGGGCCGGGTGGAGCACGGGCTTCGTCGTGCTGTCGGACCGGGCGCTGGAACGGCTGAAGCCCGTGCTGTCCGGATGGACGGGCGCAGTCGACGCCGGGCTGTTCGACAACTCCGTGCACGACGCCGCACCGGACGCCGCCTCCTGGAACATCACGAACCTCTCTCCGGTGGTGTCGGGCGCGTTCGCGGAGGCCCTCGAACTCGTTGAACTCGCAGGAGTTTCCGAGCTCGACGCGGCTGTTGCGGAGGTGGTCGCCGAGCTGGAGGAGATCGTGCTGTCGTGCGGCGGCAAGGTCGTGTCGGCTCGTGAGCGCCGCTCCGGGATCCTGGCGTTCACCATGCCCGAGGCGGCTCCCAAGGTCGGAGAGGCGTTGAACGCCTTCGGAGTCACGGCCACGGTCAGGCCTGAGCACGTCCGGTTGTCGCCGCACGTCACGACCTCGCGCGGCACGCTGGAACGTGTGCGCGCGGCTCTGAAGTCGTTGTCGGGGACGGCGAGCTCGCCGGTGCCGGCGGCGTTGTCGGCGCTGGTGCCGACGGTCGACAGCCTGGCCTCGGCCCTGGGACCGGACACCGAGGTCGTGGTGCACGACCTGTCCCGGCTGCCCAACTCGATCATCGCGATCGCCGGGTCGCTGACCGGACGCCAGGTGGGCGGCCCGATGACGGACCTGTTGCTGGGGCTGGTCCGGCGCGGCACCACCACGGACATGCCGGGCTACGAGACCTACGCGCCGGACGGGCGGGCGATCTGGTCGTCGACGACGTTCGTGCGCGACGCGGCCGGCGTGGCCGTGGGGTGCCTGTGCGTCAACAAACTGGCTGCGCACGAGGCTTCCGGTCCGGTCGAGTCGTTCCCGCAGGACGTGGACACGCTCCAGCGGGTGCTGGTGGAGAAGGCGATCGCCGACGTCGGCATCCCGGTCGAGCTCATGAAGAAGGTGCACAAGTCGCAGGTCGTGCGGGTGCTCGACGAAGCCGGGTTCTTCCTGATCCGCGACTCCGTCGATCATCTAGCGGGTGTCCTGGAGGTCACCCGCTACACGATCTACAACTACCTCAACGAGAACCGAGCCGACCCTCTCGAAGCGCGCTGAGGTACTCCACAAGCTTGTTCTTCGACTGTTCCTCGTCCAGGGCGACGGCCGCCAGTCGCTCGAACAGGTCCCTGCACCGCTTGACGACCGCGTCGTCCTGGGCGAAGACCTGCACCAGGTTGGTCTCGCTGAAGACGATCGGGGCGGCCTTGTCGAACTCGTACAGGGCGAACTTCGTCTCCAGGGAAGCGGTCCCGACGTCCAGCGGCACGATCCGGATGATGTTCGTGTTGCACAGCAGGCGGAGGTACTGGTCCTCCATGGCCTGGGCGTTGGCCACCCGTTGCTGCAACGCGAGCTCGTGAATGTAGAACAGGCACTCCGGGCGGAACGGCCGGCGCAGCACCGTCTGCCGATCGACGCGTGCCTCGACCAACCGCTCGATGTCCTCCGGTGCGTGGATTCCGGCTTCTGTCAGCAGTTCGCGCGTGTACTGCTTCGTCTGCAGCAACGCGGGGTGTGCCGTCACTTCGTAGCTGGTGATCTTCGAGGCCGTCGTCTCGGCCATCGCGAGCGTGCGGATGCTGGTCAGCGGCTGGGCGCAGACGAGATCGAACGCGTTGTAGTAACGGCGCTTGAAGTCATCAAAGAAATCTATGTCCATGCCGCACGCGGTAAGGTACTGCGCGAGGTCGATCTCGCTCGCGCGCGCCTTGCCGTTCTCGATGTTCGAGACCTTGCTTGGATCCCATCCAAGCTGGATGGCGAACTTGCGGCCGTTGAGAGTCGAGAAGCGCTCACGTAGGAGCCGCAGCTCGTCGCCGAGATCCCGGCTGTACGCGGTGGAAGTCGCTTGGGTCATGGCCAAAAACGCTATGGGTTGTTTTCGGTCCAAGGTACGGGCTCGTTCGGGTGAAAACGTCGCTTGTCTTTTGACGTCTTTCGCGCTTACCGTTCCCAGGTGTGAGAGCGCTCTCAAAGATGAGATGGCTGGCCGGACTGGCCGCCGCAGCGATTGCCCTGTCGTCATTGGCGTCGTCCACCGCCGCTTCCGCGGCCGAGGACTACACGCAGAACGTGACGGCGCTGGACGCCACTCAGGCAAGGATCGACTTCACGCCGACGACCCCTGCGCTGTACGTCGACGTGCACTATTTGATCACCAACGTTTCGCAGCAGAACTTCCGCATGACCAACAACGGCGGTGTTTGGCAGAAGACCGTCGGTGGGCTGTCATCGGGAACGGTGATCGAATACTGGTTCACCTACGAGAAGAGCGGTCCTCAGTACGACACGCCGCACTTCACCTACACGCACGGCAGCACGCAGGCGCCTGTTGCCACGCCCGGATTCAGTCCACCGGGCGGGGCTTACACGTCGGCGCAGACCGTGACGATCACGTCCGCCACCGCCGGTGCTTCGATCCGGTACACAGTGGACGGTTCGACGCCGACCGCCAGTTCTCCGCTCTACACCGGGCCGATCTCCGTGCCGACGAGCCGGACGATCAACGCGATCGGCATCAAGGCCGGGCTGGCGAACTCGTCGGTGGGCAGTGCTACCTACACGATCGGGACGCAGCAGGGTTGCGTGCAGTCCGACACGCCCAACTTCGGACCGAACACGCGCATCTTCGACCCGTCGATGTCCGCCGCGAGCATCCAGTCACAGCTCGACGCGGACTTCACCATGCAGAAAGACACGTTGACGGCGCAGATGGCGCCGCGCCGGGTCGCGCACCTGTTCAAGCCCGGTACGTACAACGTCCACGACGACGTCGGCTTCTACACGTCGGTTTCGGGCCTTGGGCGCAACCCCGGCGACGTCGTGATCAACGGCGACATCACGGTCGACGCGTTCAACGAGTCGGACAAGGGTGTTGCGCTGCAGAACTTCTGGCGGTCGGCCGAGAACATGGCGGTCAACCCGAGCAGCGGCACCAACCGGTGGGCCGTCGCGCAGGCGGCACCGTTCCGCCGCATGGACGTCCGTGGCAACTTGGCGCTGTACCCGGCTTCCTACGGGTTCGCCAGTGGTGGCTACACGGCTGATACGCGGGTGTCGGGGCAGACGGCGTCGATCTCGCAACAGCAGTGGTACACGCGCGATTCCAACTACGGCAGTTGGAATGGCGGTGTGTGGAACATGGTGTTCTCCGGGACTCCGGGCGCACCGGCCAACACGTTCCCGTCGCCGCCCGAGACGACATTGGCGACCACGCCGGTGTCGCGGGACGTTCCCTACCTCTACTTCGAGGGCGGCAAGTACCGGGTGTTCCTGCCTTCCTTGCGCACCAACGCTTCCGGTGCGTCGTGGATCAACGGTGGCACGCCGGGCAGCTCGTTGCCGATGAGCCAGTTCTACGTCGTGAAGGGCGGGGACACCGCGTCCACGATCAACGCGGCGCTGGCGAGCGGGTGCAACCTGTACTTCACGCCGGGCATCTACCACGTGAACCAGACGATCAACATCACGCGACCGGACACCGTCGTGCTCGGGAGCGGGTACGCGACGATCGTGCCGGACAACGGGGTCAACGCGATGCAGGTCGCGGACGTCGACGGCGTGCGGATCAAGGGCATCCTGTTCGACGCGGGGACGATCAGGTCATCCGCGCTGCTGACCGTGGGCCCGTCGGGGTCCTCGGCGTCGCACGCGGGCAACCCGACGACGTTGCAGGACGTGTTCTTCCGGGTCGGTGGTGCGGTTGCGGGCAAGGCGACCAACAGCCTTGTCATCAACAGCAACAACACGATCATCGACCACACGTGGGCGTGGCGTGCTGACCACGGCAACGCCGGCACGTTCGGCTGGACCGAGGCCGTCGGTGACACGGGCGTGGTCGTGAACGGCAACAACGTGCTGGCCACCGGGTTGTTCGTCGAGCACTACCAGAAGTACCAGGTGATCTGGAACGGACAGGGCGGGAAGACGATCTTCTTCCAGAACGAGATGCCCTACGACGTGCCGAACCAGGCCTCGTGGATGGCTCCCAACGGGGTGACCGGGTACGCGGCCTACAAGGTCGGCGACAACGTCACCACGCACGAGGCGTGGGGGCTCGGCAGCTACTGCTACTTCAACGTCAACCCGTCGGTGCGGGCCGAGCACGCGTTCGAGGTGCCCAACCGGTCCGGCGTGAGGATGCACAACCTGCTGACGGTGTCGCTCAACTACGCCGGGACGATCACGCACGTGGTGAACGACGTGGGTGCTGTGACGCCACCGGGCACCGTTCCGGTGAATGTTGTCAGCTATCCGTAGGTGAGACGGCCCGTCACTTCGGTGGCGGGCCGTACTCTTCGCCGGTGGGCATGACGACGATGGTGTCCGTGGGGGACCGCGGGTTCTGGGCGATGGACGACGCGTTCTCCGAGTGGTTCACCTGTTTGGCCGACCAGATCGAGCTCGAGTCCGCGCAGCCGTGGTTGAGGGAGCTGGCCGAGCTGTGGCGGGTCGCGGCGCTGGTGTCGGACTACGGTGCCCGCTTCCCGTCGCCTTCCGCGGAGCAGCTGCGGGTGCTGCACGCGATCGCCGTCGAGGCCAGGCGCCGTGTGACCGACGACCGCGTCCTCGAGGTGGCCGACGGTTTCCTGGGGCTGCTGGACGGCACGTTGCCCCTGGATCCGCCCGAAGGTGCCTGGTTCCTGGGCACCGGGCGCGGTTTCGAGACGATCGAGCTCGACCGCTGACAGAATCAGTGCGTGGCTGATGATCTTCCATGGGTGCGGGACGCCGACCGGACGAGGCTGCTGAAGGAGCCGAGCAGCTCCCCAGGCATCTATCTGCCGCGCGACGTCGACGCCCAACTCGATCGCGCGCTGCGCCGTCCAGGCGTCCTGCTCGTGGAGACCGAGCCGGGTGGAGCGGGCGCACGAAGGGCCGTGTACGAGGCACTGCTGCGGGTGCTGCCGGACAAGCCCATCGCGATCAATCCCGACCCCGGCCAGGCGGCCGTTCCCGACTCGGTGGCCTGGTACGACTACAGCGCGACGCCGGAACACATGGACACGAGCACCCCGCGCTGGATCATCCTGTTCGTGTCGGGGCTGGGTGGCAGGGGACTGCCGTCGTGGGCTCAGGACGCGACTGTCGTCCGGGTGCAGACCTATCTGAGCGAGAACGAGAAGGAGACGCTGCGGCGGCTCTACCCTGGCTTGCCCGAGGTGGACACCGTGCCGGAGTTCCTGAGCCAGGTGCGGCAGCTCGGGCCCCTGCGGGTGCACGCGGGCTATCGGGCGGACGTCGAGGACGGCGCCGACCTGCTCGGGATCGAGGCGGACGTCGTGATGCTCGCCGACCTGATGGCGTCGCGACTGATCAAACCCCCGCTGTCGATCGGGCTGTTCGGGAACTGGGGCAGCGGCAAGAGCTTCTTCATGCGGCAGTTGGAGGCGCGGATCGGTGACCTGGCGCGGCGGTCCGTCGGCGCGGATCAGTCGGTGTACTGCTCGTCGGTGCGGCAGATCCGGTTCAACGCCTGGCACTACGTCGAGGCGGACCTGTGGGCGTCGCTGGCCACGCACATCTTCGACAACCTCGCCGGTGGGTCGACGCACGACCTGGAGCGGTTCGCCGACGAGTTCGCCGCGCAGCGCAAGGACAAGACGTTGCTGGCCGACCAGCTGGCGAGTGTCCGGCTGGAACGGATGGCCGTCGCCGCCCAGCAGAAGAAGGTGCTCGGCTCGGCGCGACGCAAGCTGTCGAAGCAGCTCAGCGACGGGGATCTGACCTTCGTCGTGCCCGGTGTGAAGGTGCCCGAGTTCGTGTGGGGGCAGGTCCGGCGGGACAAGGCGGCGGTGATCACGCTGGTGCTGGGCCTGCTGGTGGTCGCCGGGCTGCTGTTCGTCTCGGTGAAGTGGCCGGTGGCGCTGGCCGCGTCGGTGGTCGCGCTGACGCCGGTGCTGGCCCGCGCCGCGAAGGCGGTGACGTGGTTCCGGGAGCTCAAGGACCGCGACGACCCCCTGGACGCGCGGCTCGCGGAGCTGGACGAGGAGATCGAGGGGCTGGAGCGGTCGATCGCCGAGCTGGCACCGGACGTCACCGAGTACGCGCGGACCCGCGACGGCGACTACCGGCAGCACCTCGGCGTGGTGTCGCTGGTGCGCAAGGACTTGGAGATGTTCGCGGCGATCCTCGCGAACTCCGCCGCAGGCCCGGAGCGGATCGTGCTGTACATCGACGACCTCGATCGGTGCCCGCCCGCCGTGGTGATCAAGGTGCTCGAGGCGGTGCACCTGTTGCTCGCGCAGCCGGTGTTCGTGGTGGTCGTCGGCGTGGACGCGCGGTGGTTGCTGCGGGCGTTGAAGGAGCACTACACCGAGATGCTGGACGACCCGGTCGACTACCTGGAGAAGATCTTCCAGGTGTCGTTCGCGCTGAGGCCGATGGACGGGCCGGGGTTCCGGCGGCTGGTGTCCGACCTCGCCGAGGAGGAGTTCGGCGACATGAACGTCGTCACGTCGACATCGGGTGCCGAGGCGGTGGCCACGACGCAGGGCGAGGTACGTCCCGCGGAGATTCCACGTGGGTCGTACGACCTGACGCCGCGCAGCATGCGGATCAGCGGGCCGGAGCTGCTGTACCTCGAACAGCTGTCGTCCCTGGTGCGCACGCCGCGGTCGGCCAAGCGGCTGGTGAACCTGTATCGGCTGGTCAAGGCGCGGATAGCGCCCACGGAGTACACCGCTTTCCTCGACCACGACTACAAGGTCGTCCTGGTGCTGCTGGCCGTGCTGGTCGGCCGCTCGGGGCAGTGCGACCCGTTGTTCGACGCCATCGAGTCAGGGCGGGACTGGCGGCAGGAGATGGACCGCTTCGCAGGCGATCTGGCCGTGCCGGACGATCTTTCCGCGTACCGGAAGTGGCTGCCGTTGGTGCGGCGATTTTCGTTCACGACCGCCGCTTGTGCATGATTCGTGGCATGTCGATCGAGCGGGGCGCGGAGTTCGCCGAGTTCTGGACGGAGCGGCACCTGTGCACGCTGTCCACTGTGCGTCCGGATGGCACTCCGCACGTGGTGCCGGTCGGGGTCACGCTCGACCTGGACGCCGGGGTGGCGCGGATCATCACCGACGGTGGTTCGTGGAAGGTCAAGCACGTGATCAAGGCCGGATACGCGGCTGTGTGTCAGGTGGACGGTCGGCGGTGGTCCACGGTGGAGGGTCCCGCCGTAGTTCGTGACGACGCGGCGTCGGTGGACGAGGCTGTACGCCGGTATGCGCTGCGGTACAGGCAGCCTCGGGTGAACCCCACACGTGTGGTGATCGAGATTCAGGTGCGGCGTGTCACCGGAACCGTCTGACGTCGTCGTTGTCGGCATCGGCGCCGACGGGTGGGACGGGCTGTCGCCCGCCGCGCAGCAGGCTGTCCGCGGCGCCAAGGTGCTGATGGGAAGCGCACGGCAGCTGGACCTGGTGCCTGGGGACTTTGAACGGGTGGCCTGGCCGTCGCCGCTGGTCCCGGCGTTGCCCTCGCTGTTCGAGAAGTATCGGGACGTGTGCGTGCTGGCGTCGGGCGATCCCATGTTCCATGGAATTGGCACGACTTTGGTGCGGCTGCTGGGTTCGCGGGTGACCGTGATCCCGCATCCGTCGTCGGTGTCGCTGGCCTGTGCGCGGCTCGGGTGGGCGTTGAACGAGGTCGAGGTCGTGTCGCTGGTGGGGCGGTCGCCTGACCTGCTGCGGCCTGCGCTGATCCCGGGGCGCCGCATATTGGTACTCGGTGGTGATCCTGCAACCGTTGCGGAACTGGCTGGGCCGATTACAGTGCTGGAGCAGTTGGGTGGGCCTGCCGAGCGGGTCTACCAGTGGTCCGGGGAAAGTGCGGATCCGTTGTGCGTCATCGCTGCCGAGTACGCCGGGAGCGCCTATTCGCGGGTGCCCGGGCTGCCGGACGACGCGTACGAGACTGACGGCCAGTTGACCAAACGTGAGGTGCGGGCTATTTCGCTG
Organism: Lentzea sp. NPDC005914; assembly: GCF_040629405.1. Classification (NCBI taxonomy): domain Bacteria; kingdom Bacillati; phylum Actinomycetota; class Actinomycetes; order Pseudonocardiales; family Pseudonocardiaceae; genus Lentzea; species Lentzea sp. NPDC005914. The sequence continues at coordinate 38,478 of NZ_JBEXVQ010000040.1, forward strand.
TCGACGTTGGCGCCGCTGCCGGGGCAGCTGCTGTGGGATGTCGGGGCTGGCTCGGGCTCGATCGCGATCGAGTGGGCGCGGACGCATCCGACGTGCCGGGCGATCGCGGTGGAGCAGGATGCCGTGCGCGCAGAGCGAATCGTGCGTAACGCTGCGTCGTTGGGTGTGCCGGGGGTCGAGGTCCACATTGGACGGGCCCCTGTCGTGCTGGAGGGGCTGGAGAAGCCCGACGCGATCTTCATCGGTGGCGGGCTGACGGTTCCCGGTGTCATGCAGACCTGCTGGGACGCACTGGGCGCCGGTGGGCGGCTGGTGGTGAACGCCGTGACGCTGGAGTCCGAGGCCGTGGTGGCGCAGTGGTACGCCCGGCTCGGCGGTGACCTGGTGCGGATCGCGGTGAACCGGGGGTCGTCGGTGGGGAAGTTCACCGCGTGGCGGCCGCACATGCCGGTGACGACCTGGAGCGTGGTCAAGTGACGGTGCACTTCATCGGCGCTGGTCCCGGGGCCGATGATCTGATCACCGTGCGGGGGCGTTCGCTCATCGAGTCCTCGCCGGTGTGCCTGTACGCCGGGGCGTTGGTCCCGGTCGAGCTGCTGGACTTCTGTCCTGCCGGGGCGCGGAAGGTCGACACCGCCTCGCTGACGCTGGACGAGATCGTGGCCGAGCTGGCCGCGGCTTCCGAGGCCGGTTTGGACGTGGCCCGGTTGCATTCCGGGGATCCGGCGGTGTTCAGCGCCATGGCCGAGCAGATGCGCCGGCTGGACGCGTTGGGGATCGAGTACTCCGTGACGCCGGGGGTGCCGGCGTTCGCGGCCGCGGCGGCGTCGTTGCAGCGGGAACTGACTGTGCCCGGCGTGGGACAGACGGTGATCCTGACCCGTACGTCGCAGCGGGCCACCCCGATGCCTGACGGTGAGGACCTGGACACGCTGGGTCGCAGTCACGCGACTCTGGTGCTGCACCTGGCTGTGCAGCGAATTTCCGACGTGGTCGCGGAGTTGGTGCCGAACTACGGGCTGGACTGTCCTGTCGCGGTGGTGGCCTATGCGTCCCGTGCGGACGAGGTCGTGTTGCGCGGGACGTTGGACGACATCGCCGCCCAGGTCGAGGCGGCCGGGATCAAGCGGACCGCGGTGATCATCGTGGGACGGACGCTGGGGGCCACGCAGTTCCCGGACAGCCACCTGTACTCGGCCACGCGCGTTCGATGATCCTGATTCTGGGAGGGACGGGGGAAGCGCGCGAGCTGGCTGCCCGCGTTCCCGCGATCTCTTCGCTGGCGGGGAGGGTGAGTTCGCCCCGGCTTCCGGTCGGTGAGGTCCGGGTCGGCGGGTTCGGCGGGGTCGCCGGGCTGGCTTCGTGGTTGCAGGACAACGACATTCACGCTGTTGTCGATGCCACGCATCCGTTCGCGCGGCAGATCACGGCCAATGCTTTCGAAGCCTGCACGCAGGTCGGGGTGCCGTTTCTGATTCTGCGGCGGCCTGGGTTCGCGGCTGTCGAGGGCTGGCGGTGGGTCGACAGCGTTGCCGATGCGGCGCGGGATCTGCCTGGCTCACGGGTGTTTCTGACCACCGGGCGCCAGGATCTCGCGGAGTTCGCCTCGTGTCCGCAGTGGTTTCTCGCCCGGATGGTCGAGCCGCCGGAACCGCCCATGCCGCACCGGATCGAGGTGCTGCTGTCGCGCGGTCCGTTCACTGTGGACGGTGAGCTCTCGCTGATGCGGTCGCGGTCGATCGACGTGCTGGTCACCAAGGACAGCGGTGGGTCGATGACGTCGGCGAAGCTCGAAGCAGCACAGCAGCTCGGGATTCCGGTGGTGATCGTACGTCGACCGCCGCTACCGCCCGCTTCGACGGTGGCGACCGTCGACGAGGCGGTCAGCTGGTTGGATACCGCCGGGGCGTGAAGACCACGCCCGCGTCCGTCACGATGGTCTGCGACGAGCCGATGATCAGCAGGCAGCGCATGTCGATCGTGTCCGGGTCGAGCGCGCCGAGCGTTCCGATGCGGATCTCTTCCTCGGGGCCGCCGACATCCCGGCCGACGACCACCGGGGTTTCCGGCGCGCGATGCTTGAGGAGCAGGTCGCGCATCTCCTGGACCTGGTGGGTGCGGGCCTTGGACGCCGGGTTGTAGATGGCGATCACGAGGTCTGCCTTGGCGGTGGCGGTCAGGCGTTCTTCGATGACGTCCCACGGCTTGAGCCTGTCGCTCAACGAGATCACCGCGTAGTCGTGGCCGAGCGGGGCACCTGCCTTGGCCGCCACGGCGTTCGCCGCGGTGACGCCAGGGATGACCTTGACCGGCACGTCCTGGGTTTCCGCGGCCACTTCCAGCACTGCGGTGGCCATGGCGAACACGCCGGGGTCGCCGGAGGAGATGACGGCCACCCGCTTGCCCTTGCGCGCCAGGTCGAGGGCGAACGCCGCTCGTTCCGACTCGACCTGGTTGTGCGAGGCGTGCTTGGTCTGGCCGGGCCGGTCCGGGACGCGGCCGAGGTAGGTGGTGTAGCCGACGAGGTCGTCCGCGGCTTCGATCTCCTGGCGCGCTTCCGGGGTGAGCCAGCCGCTCTTGCCGGGGCCGAGGCCGATGACGACGACTTCGCCCTTGGCGCGTGCGGGCTTGGAGTGGCTGGGGAGCAGGGCCAGGGAGAAGTACGGGACCGAGTCGGGGTCGACCTCGGCCAGGGGCGAGGTTTTCTGACGACCTGTGGTGGCTCGCTCGACGTACCAGGCGTTGTCGAGGCGGCCGGCGTCGTGCAGGGCCTGCTTGACGTTGCCGAAGGTGCGGCCCAGCTTGAGAATCGCGGCCGAGTCGGTGTCGGCGAGCCGGGCGGCGAGCTCGGCCGAGGGGAGGGTGCCGGGGAGGATCGTGAGGACCTCGTCGCGTTCCACCAGCGGGGTGCCGAGGACGGCACTGGCGCCGCTGACTGACGTCACGCCCGGGACGACTTCCCATTCGTAGCGGTCGGCCAGGCGTTTGTGCATGTGCATGTAGGAGCCGTAGAAGAACGGGTCGCCCGCGGCGAGGACGACCACGTCGCGGCCTGCGTCGAGGTGCGCGGCGAGTCGTGCGGCCGCCTCCTCGTAGAACTGGTCGATCTCGCCCTGGTAGTCGTCCGTGTCCTCGGTCGTCACCGGGTAGATGAGCTGTTCGAGGATCTGGCCTTCGCGAAAGTAGGGCTCCGCAATGGTTTTCGCGACGCTGCGGCCGTGGCGGGCGCTGTGGAAGGCGACCACGTCGGCTTCTCCGATGAGTCGTGCGGCCTTGACCGTCACGAGTTCCGGGTCGCCAGGACCCAGTCCGACGCCGTAGAGCTTGCCCGTCATTCTTCCTCGCTCGCGATCGCGTTGATGGCCGCCGCCGTCATGGCGCTGCCGCCGCGCCGGCCGTGCACCACGAGGTGCTCCAGGTCCGTTGCGGCCAAAGCTTCCTTGGACTCCGCCGCGCCGATGAAGCCCACCGGGATGCCCAGGACGGCGGCCGGTCGCGGGGCGCCCTTGGCGATCAGGTCGATCAGGTGGAACAGCGCCGTGGGGGCGTTGCCGACGGCGATGACGGCACCTTCGAAGCGGTCTTGGAGGAGTTCCAAGGCGGCTGCGCTGCGGGTGTTGCCGATGGTCTTGGCGAGGTCCGGGGTGCGCGGGTCCTGGAGGTAGCACAGGACTTCGTTGTCCTTGGGCAGACGGCGGCGGGTGACGCCGGACGCGACCATGTTGGCGTCGCACAGGATCGGGGCACCACTGCGCAGTGCTTCGCGGGCGTCGCGGACGACGTTGGGGGAGAAGGCGACGTCGTTCGGGAGATCGGTCATGCCGCACGCGTGGATCATGCGGACGACGACTTTCGCGACGTCCTCGGGGAACCTGGTGAGGTCCGATTCCGCGCGAATAGTGGCGAAGGACCGGCGGTAGATCTCCGCGCCGTCCTTGATGTACTCCGTCACCTGATCTCCTCGTAGCCGTCGCCGGTCGCGACGAACTCGATCACATCGCCCGCCGGGCGGCCGCATCGGCGCCCACAGCCCGACCAGTGAACCGCGCCGGGAGTGTCTGACCTGCCGGGACGTTCGGACCTGCCGCGACTGTCGGACGTGCCGTGACTGTCGGACGTGCCGGGACGTTCGGACGTGCCGCGACTGTCGGACCTGCCGGGACTGTCAGACCCGCTGCCTAGAATTGAAACTGGGGGTACCCGGCCGGGCGCGTGTGTGTGGTGTGAAGCGTTTGTGTCGTGTGACGCCTCAACCCAAGCGCGCGCATCGGCACGGACGTCGGACAACGACTTGGCGCAACCGGGGCGGCCGGCACAAGCGCTCACGCCGTGCCAGGGGGACGCTGGGTCGGTGATCAGGCCCGTCGTGTCGGTGCCAGCGGGCACGACCAAGCCACGCCACGGGGTCAGCCGGACCGGAACGCCGGGGAGCAGGTGCGCGTCGAGGCGACCCAGCGGCACGCCAGGGGTGGTCGGCGAAGGTGCGACAGGCGTCACAGCCGGGGTGATGCGCGGGGCGTCGGCGGTGCCGAAGTGCTCGGTGATCTTTCGCACACCGTCGTCCACTTCGGACAGGCGCCAGGCGGGGCCGCGCAGCTGCTGGAACAGGCGTGCGGCGGTCAGGAGCGCGTCAACGGGGTCGTCGACGCGGATGCCGGTGTCGCGGCCGGCGAGCAGGAGGGCGGTCGGGGCAGAAGTGCCGGCCGTGCCTGCTACCAGCCCGAAGTCGCCCCCGAGGCCGCTGACCGGCGCTCCGACCGTCACCAGGAAACGGCCTGGCAGACCAGCCAGTTCCTGGTCCGCGCACAGGGCGGCGTCCAGGGCGTCTACCAGCGGCTGGTTGTCCTCCAGGGGCGCGGCGATGATGTTGCGGATGCGTTCGTGGGTGTCCGAGGGCAGCAGGCCCGCCGCACGTAGGCGCGCACCTAGTTCGACGCCGTCCGCGAGGCCTCTGATCTGGAGGTTCGCGCGCGAAGTGAGTTCCAGCGTGCCGTCGCCGAGATCCATCGAAGCAACCCGGATCACGTCCCACTGCGCTGCCGAAAGCGTGCCGCCCGGAACCCGGATGCGCGCGAGGCCGCCGTCGGCCGCGGCGTGCAGCTCGACGGCGCCGGGGCAGGCATCCGGGTGACTACGCATAGGTCGGACTGTAACCCGCCGGTTAGGGTGAGCCCGAACGACGAAGCGCAGGAGGAAGCCGGTGTGAGTCCGGCGCGGTCCCGCCACTGTGACCAGCGGACGCTGGGAGTCAGGAACTCCGCTTCGCCTGTCACCCGCAACCTGGGGCGAGGACCCCACGAGGGATGGAGCCTGCGTGATCCTGCTGCTGTCGACCTCTGACACCGACCTGCTGTCGGCTCGGGCGAGTGGAGCCGAGTACCGCCTCGGCAACCCCGCGCGGCTCACGGCCGACGACCTGCCCGCGTTGATCGACGGGGTCAGCCTCGTGGTGGTGCGCATTCTGGGTGGGCGCCGGATGTGGGAGGAAGGGCTCGACTGGCTGCTGGCCAGCGGGTTGCCCGTGGTGGTGCTGGGCGGTGAGCAGCAACCGGACGCCGCGCTGATGGAGCTGTCGACGGTGCCCGGCGGGGTGTGTGCCGAGGCGCACCTCTACCTCGCGCACGGTGGGCCCGCGAATCTCGCCGAGCTGCACAAGTTCCTCGAAGACACGATTCTGCTGACCGGGCACGGGTTCGCGCCGCCCGCAGCCACGCCCACCTGGGGTGTGCTGGAGCGGGAAGGCAGCGCACAAGGCCCGACCGTCGCGGTGCTCTACTACCGGGCGCATCACGTCGCGGGGAACACGGCGTTCGTGCACGCGTTGTGCGACGCGATCGAGGCCAAGGGCGGGAAACCGCTGCCGGTCTACTGCTCGTCGTTGCGCACGGCGGAACCTGAGCTGCTGGAGACGCTCGGGAAGGCCGACGCGCTGATCGTCACGGTGCTGGCAGCGGGTGGCACGAACCCCGCGAAGGCGTCCGCTGGTGGGGACGACGACGCGTGGGACGTCGGGGCCCTGGCGGCGCTGGACGTGCCGATCCTGCAGGGGTTGTGCCTGACGTCGAGCCGTGAGTCGTGGGACGAGAACGACGACGGACTGTCCCCGTTGGACACCGCGACGCAGGTGGCGATCCCCGAGTTCGACGGGCGGATCATCACGGTTCCGTTCTCGTTCAAGGAGATCGACGAGGACGGGCTCACCGTCTACGTGGCGGATCCCGAACGCGCGCTGCGGGTCGCCGGAATCGCGGTCCGGCACGGGAAGCTGCGCCACATCCCCACCAAGGACCGCAAGATCGCGGTGATGCTGTCGGCCTACCCGACCAAACACTCGAGGATCGGCAACGCGGTCGGCCTCGACACCCCCGCGTCCACGGTCCGGCTGCTCAAAGCCATGGAAGACCACGGCTACGACATCGGCGACGAGCTGCCGGGCGTGCAGGAGCAGGACGGCGACGCGTTGATCCACGCGTTGATCGCGGCCGGCGGCCAGGACGCGGACTGGCTGACGCAGGAGCAGTTCGAGAGCAACCCCGTGCGCATCGCCGCGGCGGACTACCGCGAGTTCTACGAGACGCTGCCGGACGACTTCCGCGAGTCGATGCAGGAGCACTGGGGCGAGGCGCCCGGCTCGTTGTTCGTCGACCACTCGAAGTCCAAGGACGGCGAGATCGTGCTGGCGGCGCTGGAGTCGGGCAACGTCGTCGTGATCGTGCAGCCGCCGCGCGGGTTCGGCGAGAACCCCATCGCGATCTACCACGACCCGGACCTGCCGCCGTCGCACCACTATCTCGCGGCATACCGGTGGATCGAGTCGTCGTTCGGCGCGGACGCGGTGGTGCACGTCGGCAAGCACGGCAACCTGGAGTGGTTGCCCGGCAAGACCGTCGGCATGTCGGCGTCGTGCGGCACGGACGCGGCGCTCGGCGATCTGCCGCTGGTGTACCCGTTCCTCGTCAACGACCCGGGCGAAGGCACGCAGGCCAAGCGGCGCGCGCACGCGACGTTGGTCGACCACCTGGTGCCGCCGATGGCCCGCGCGGACAGCTACGGCGACATCGCGCGGCTGGAGCAGTTGCTCGACGAGTACGGCAACATCTCCGCGATGGACCCGGCGAAGCTGCCGGCGATCCGCGCGCAGATCTGGACGTTGATCCAGGCCGCGAAGCTCGACCACGACCTGGGCTTGGAGGACCGGCCGCACGAGGCCGAGTTCGACGAGTTCATCCTGCACGTCGACGGGTGGCTGTGCGAGGTCAAGGACGTGCAGATCCGCGACGGCCTGCACATCCTCGGCGAGGCGCCGACCGGGTCGGTGCGGGTCAACCTCGTGCTCGCGATGCTGCAGGCGCGGCAGATGTGGGGCGGTCAGGTCGCCGCGCTGCCGGGCCTGCGGGAGGCGCTCGGGCTCACGACCACCACGCGCGAAGACGTTGACGCCGTTGAGGAACAGGCTCGCGCGCTCGTCCAGGCGATGGAGGACGCGGGCTGGAACCGTGAGGTCGCGAAGACCCTGCACGACTCTGTTGACGTGCAGAAGATCCTGGAGTTCGCGGCCGTCGAGGTCGTGCCCAGGCTCGCCCGCACCACGGACGAGATGACGAACGTGCTGCACGCGTTGGACGGCGGGTACATCCCGGCCGGCCCGTCGGGTTCGCCGTTGCGCGGCTTGGTGAACGTGCTGCCGACCGGCCGGAACTTCTACTCGGTCGACCCGAAGGCCATCCCGTCGCGGCTCGCGTGGGAGACCGGCCAGGCGATGGCGGACTCACTGCTCGCCAGGTACCGCGAAGAGAACGACGGCGAGTGGCCGCCCTCGGTCGGCCTGTCGGTGTGGGGCACGTCGGCGATGCGCACGGCCGGTGACGACATCGCCGAGGTGTTCGCGCTGCTGGGCGTGCGACCGGTGTGGGACGACCAGTCCCGTCGCGTCACAGGGCTCGAGGTCATTGCGCTGGAGGAGCTGGAAAGGCCGCGCATCGACGTGACGGTCCGGATCTCCGGGTTCTTCCGCGACGCGTTCCCGCACGTCGTGTCCCTTTTGGACGACGCCGTGCAGCTCGTGGCGAACCTGGACGAGCCCGCGGGGCAGAACTTCGTGCGGGCGCACACTTTGCGGGACCTGGAAGAGCACGGCGACCAGCGCAGGGCCACGCTGCGGATCTTCGGCTCCAAGCCGGGCGCGTACGGTGCGGGCGTGCTGCCGTTGATCGACAGCCGCAACTGGCGCGACTCGTCGGACATCGCCGAGGTCTACGCGGTGTGGGGCGGGTACGCGTACGGGCGCGGGGTCGACGGCATCTCCGCGCGCGAGGACATGGAGTCGGCGTACCGGCGGATCGCGGTCGCGGCCAAGAACATCGACACCCGCGAGCACGACATCGCCGACTCGGACGACTACTTCCAGTACCACGGCGGCATGGTCACGATGGTGAAGGCGTTGACGGGCAAGGCACCCGCGGCCTACGTCGGTGACAGCACGCGTCCGGAGGCGGTGCGCACCCGGACGCTGACCGAGGAGACGTCACGGATCTTCCGGGCCCGCGTGGTGAACCCGCGCTGGGTCGGGGCGATGCGCAACCACGGCTACAAGGGCGCGTTCGAGCTGCAGGCGACGGTCGAGTACCTGTTCGGGTACGACGCGACGACCGGCGTGGTCGCGGACTGGATGTACGAGAAGCTGACCGAGACGTACGTGCTCGACCCGGAGACCCGCAAGTTCCTGCAGGCGTCGAACCCGTGGGCGTTGCACGGCATCGCCGAACGGCTGCTGGAAGCGGCCGAGCGCAAGATGTGGGAGCACCCGGAACCGTCCACTTTGGATGCTCTCCGCGCGGCCTACCTCGAAACCGAGGGCGACCTGGAGGACGGCGCCTGATCGAGCCTGACACAGCAATGTCCTGGTGACGGATCGAGGCTCGCGGTGTGACTGCGGGCCTCGATCCCGTCCAGGAGTCCGCTGATCAGGCACAGGTTCATCCCGCACACCAGTTGCGTGTGCTTCTGGGCCAGGCTGTGGAACGGGCAGTTGCCCAGCCGGATCGTCCGATCCTCCTGCTGCGGCTCGAACCCGAGGTCCTCCAACGCCCGCACGACGTCGCCGCCGGCTTCCTCCGCCAGGTCCTCGCCCCACTCGTAGGCGCGCCGGTTCAGGATCTCGCGCGCCGGCTCGCCCGAGGACTCCGACTCCAGCAGTGCGTCCGTGAGCAGATGGCTCGCCGCCTCGTACCGCCGGTCCGGCAGCGACACCTCGATCTGCTCCCCGGACCGCAGGTAGAGCTTCGCGGGACGGCCCGCGCCAGGCCCGGTGCGGCCCGAACGGCGCTCGTGGATCACGGCCAGCAGCCCCATCTCGACCAGCTTGTCCAGGTGGAACGCCGCGGTCGTGCGCGGCAGCCCGATGGCGGCCGACGCCTCGTCCTTGCTGATGGGCGCGGTTTGCCGCACCACGAAGTCGTAGAGCTTGCGCCTGTTCGGCTCGTCGAGGGCCGCGACGGCGGCGACGTGGTCGGCCATCTCTAAAACCTACTCCAGTTGACGAAAATCGGCACCTAGTTCTAACGTTAGCCGAAGTTGTCGTTAGAAGGAGGAGTCATGGCAGTCCTGACGCGCACGGATCCGTCGACGCAGGCATTCGTGCTGTTGCGGACGGTGTTCACGGTGGCGCCGATCCTGTTCGGGCTGGACAAGTTCTTCAACCTGCTCGTGGACTGGCCCGTCTACCTGGCGCCGTGGATCGACTCGATCGTGCCCGGCTCACCGCAGACCGCCCTGTACATCGTCGGCGTGGTCGAGATCGTGGCCGGTGTGCTCGTGGCGCTGCGGCCGATGTGGGGCGGGCTCGTCGTCGCCGCGTGGCTGCTCGGGATCATCGTGAACCTGGTGACCGGGCCCGGCTACTACGACATCGCGTTGCGGGACTTCGGTCTGCTGGTCGGCGCGCTGGCGTTGTCACGGCTGGCGGCTGCTCGATGACGGAGGCCGTGGATGTCGAGGCGGCGCGGCAGGCGGTCACGGATCTGCTGAAGGCGCTGGGCAGGGACCCGTACTCGGAGCACCTGGCCGACACCCCGCGCCGCGTCGCCGAGGCCTACGCCGAGCTCCTGACACCGCGATCGTTCAACCTCACGACGTTCCCGAACGACGAGGGCTACGACGAACTGGTGCTGGCACGCGGGATTCCCGTGCAGTCGTTGTGCGAGCACCACATGCTGCCGTTCCACGGGGTCGCGCACGTCGGCTACCTGCCGGGTGAACGGATCCTGGGCCTGTCGAAGCTCGCGCGGGTCGTGGAGATGTTCGCGCGAGACCTGCAGGTGCAGGAACGGCTCACCAAGCAGGTCGCCGACTGGCTGCAGGAACACCTGCGGCCCAAGGGAGTCGGCGTGGTGATCGAGGCCGAGCACATGTGCATGACGCTGAGAGGCGTGCGGGTCAACGGATCCTGCACCGTCACGTCGGCGCTGCAGGGCGTGCTGCGGAACAATCCCGCGTCGCGTCAGGAGTTCTTCACCCTCGTGCACGCGTAGCCTGCGACGCATGGGGAAGATTCACGCCGGCGCCACGCTGACACCGTCGTTCCGCGACTTCCTGCCCGCCTGGGTCGCAAGGCAACCGTGGTACGAGGGAAGCGGTGTGCTGAGGCCTGTCGGGTTCTTCCGGTTCGAGGACCCGGCAGGCCAGGTCGGCGTGGAGACGCATCTGCTCCAGGACGGTGGGGCGGTCTGGCAGGTGCCGCTGACCTACCGCCCCGCACCACTCGACCCAGGCGCGCTCGTCACGACGGCCGAGCACAGCGTGCTCGGCGCGCGGTGGATCTACGACGCCGAGACGGACCCGGTGTGGAGTGCCGCGATCCTCGACCTCGTCGCCACCGGCGGGGTCTCGGATTCGGCTGCCCGCACCGGTTTCGGTCTGGCACAAGCACGTGGAGCGCTGATCCGCCCGATGACGGGCCCGGTCACGATCGACCTCGACCGGCGGGTCGTCCCGGACGGTCTGCCGCAGGACGCGCTCGGCGTGGTCACCGGCTCCTGGCAGGACGGAGCGGGGCGGTTCGCGGTGATCCGTCAGACCGGTCCGAAGACGTAGGTGCCGGCGGCTTCCGCGTTGTCACCGGCCCAGAACTCGTACCACAGCTGGGAGAACTCCTCGCGCGACAACCTGCCGTCGCCGTCGGAGTCCAGCGCGGCGAAGTCGGTGACGCCGTCGTGGCCCAGCCAGGCGGCGATCATCGTCTGGTACTCGGACTTCGAGATGTAGTCGTCGTGGTTCTCGTCGACGGCGGCGAACATCGCCTCGGCGGTGTCGGTGACGGCCTCCGGGGTCTTCGGGAGCGCGTCCACGATGCTCAGCACGTTGTCGACGGTCACCTCGTCGTGGCCCGCGATGGCCTGCAGGGTCGCCCACCAGCCCATCATCACGCCGGACAACAGTTCCTCGTCGCCGCCGCGCAACGACACCCAACGCGCGGTCAGCGCGCGGAAGTCGCTTTCGGTCAGGTAACCGTCGTCGTTCGCGTCCATCGCCCCGAACACGACTGTCACCTTGCGTCGTTGCAGGTCACTGGCCATGCGCAGCACGATAGGCCGAATGTTGCAGTGGAAACTATCGGCCGAATGGGTCCAAACCGGCCTGACCAGGTGACTCAAGCGCTGCCAACGATCCGCCAGTGCGCCCGAAGCGAGGCTGAAGGCGTCCACACAGGCCTCGTTCCTTGGAGGATGGATGAGCACCTGGTCACGCAAGGCGTTGACGCTCGCGGTGGTCGCGGCGTCGGCGCTGTTCCTGGTACCCGCGGCGACCGCGGAGGTTGCCGCGGAACAGCAAAAACCAGTGGTACAGGGCATCAATCCGGGCACCTACCAGAACCTGATCAACGACCTGCACCACAAGTGCCTCGCGGTGAACTCAGCGGACAACCGCAACGGCAAGCCGTTGATCCACTACGACTGCTACAGCAATTTCACCGACCAGTACTGGCGGTTCGAGCCGATCGACGCCGCTCCCGGCTACTACCGGCTGCGCAACCAGAACACCGGCCGATGCGTCGCCGCGGCGAACCCCAACAACGGCGCGAAGGTCGTGCAGTACGACTGCGTGGACGGCTACTACGACCAGTGGTGGCTGCCAGAACTCATGCCCGACAACATCCACTACCGGCTGCGCAACTACAAGAGCGGCCGCTGTCTTGCCGTTCCGTCCAACAAGCCGGGGAACGGTGAGAACGCCGTGAGCTACAACTGCATCCTCGGCTACAACGACCAGTGGTGGCAGATCTGGCCGTGACGTGACTTCCTCCCCGTGCCCCGGTATGCATGGTTGCAGGGGCACGGGGAGGAAACCAGATGGCGGTGCGGTTCCGTCTGCTCGGCGATGTCGGGGCACAGGTCGACGATCGGGCGCTCTCGATCGGCTACGCGCAACTTCGTTCTGTGCTGGCGATTCTGCTGGTCGAGGCGAACCAGGTCGTGTCGGTGGACCAACTGGTGGATCGGGTCTGGGGCGAACGCCGCCTTCCGCGCAAGCCGCGTGCGGCCGTTCAGCACAGCATGACCATGCTGCGCAACGCTTTGGCGCCCGCGCCAGGAGTGGAGATCACCCGCAGGTCGACCGGCTACCAGCTCGCCGTCGACCCGGAAACCGTTGACCTGCACCAGTTCCGGCGGCTCGTCCAGGACGGTCGCGCCGCCGATGACGACAGCCTGACCGCCGCTGCGCTGGAGGAGGCGCTGACGTTGTGGGAAGGGGAGCCGTTCGCCGGCCTGACCACCGCCTGGCTGGACTCCTTGCGCGCCACGCTGATCGGGCACCGGCACGCGGTCCGGCTCGAGCTCGTCGACGTCCAGCTCCGCCTGGGCCTGCACGCGGCACTGCTGCCCGACCTGGCCACGTGGGCGGCCGACAACCCGCTGGACGAACGCCTGGCGGGACAGCTCATGCTGGCGCTGTACCAGAGCGGCCGGTCGGCCGACGCGCTCGACCAGTACCGGCTGATGCGCACACGGCTCGCCGAAGAGCTCGGGACCGATCCGAGTCCACCGTTGCGCCGTCTGCACGAGCAGATCCTGGTGGCCGACCCGGCGCTGACGGCTCCCAGCGCGCGAACCAGACCGGTTGTGCCGCAGCAACTTCCGGCCAGGCCACACCAGTTCATCGGCAGAACCCGCGAGCTGGCCGACCTCGACATCGCCCTGGGACGGCAGGACGGTGCCGTGGTGATCTCGGCGGTCGGCGGGCTCGGTGGGATGGGCAAGACATGGCTTACGTCGCAATGGGCGTATCGGCACCTCGACCGGTTCCCCGACGGCCAGCTGTACGTCAACCTGCGCGGCTTCGACCCCTCCGGGCAACCGATGCCCGCCACGACGGCGCTCCGCGGCTTCCTCGACGCGCTGGGCGTCACGCCTTCCGCCGTGCCGGTCGACGTGGACGTGCAGGCCGGGCTGTACCGAAGTCTGCTGGCAGGAAAGCGAATGCTCGTCTTCCTCGACAACGCCGCCGACAGCGCCCAGGTGATTCCGTTGTTGCCCGGCAGCCCGACCTGTCTCGTGCTGGTCACCAGTCGCAGGCATCTCAGCGGGTTGGTCGCGGCGCACGGCGCGCGGGCGGTGAACCTGGACCGGTTGCCCGACGAGGAGGCACGACGGCTGCTGGTGACGCATCTCGGCGAGGACAGGCTCGAACCTCAGGTGACGAACGAGCTCCTGGCCTGCTGCGCCGGCCTGCCGCTGGCGATCGGCATCGTGGCCGCCCGCGCAGGCGCGCATCCCGACTTCCCGCTGTCCGCGCTGGCGGACGAACTGCGCGTGCAGAGCACCCTGGACACCCTGGACGCGGGGGAGGACCTGGTGAGCCTGCGGGCCGTGTTCTCCTGGTCCTACCACGCCCTGTCCGCCGAAGCGGCCGAGGTGTTCCGCGCACTCGGACTCGCTCCCGGTGCGGACATCGGCCTGTCCGCCGTCGCGAGCCTCACGGCGCTTCCCGGAGTCCGAGCCTGCCTGAAGGAACTCGAACAGGCGCACCTGGTCGACCAGCACGCCCCCGGCCGCTACCGGATGCACGACCTCGTGCGGCTGTACGCGGGCGAACTCGGTCATGACGCGGAAGCGGTTCGGCGCGTGATCGACTTCTACGTGCACACCGCGTTCGCCGCCGAGCGAACGCTGGACCCGCTCCGCGAACCGATCGCGATCGGAACTCCCGCAACGGGTTGCGTCCCGCTGGTGTTCCCGGACGAGGCAGCGGCGACGGGATGGTTGACCACCGAGTTGCCGAACCTCCTCGCCGTGCAGAAACTGGCCGCCGAGCACGGCCTGCACGCCTCGGTCTGGCACGTGGCCTGGAACCTGAACACGTTCGTCCGAAGACGGGGCAACTACCACGACAGCCTCGTGGTGTGGCGAGCCGCGGTGGCCGCCGCCGGCCACACGAGCGACGTCGGCGCCCAAGCCCTGGCCCTGCGATCCCTCGGCGACGCCTGCATGGGACTGGGACTTCACTCCGAAGCCCAGCAGTACCTCCACGACTCCCTCGAGGTCAGCGAGCGGACGGGCGACCTCTTCGGACAGGCTCACGCCCATCACCTCCTGGCCGCCACCTGGGACGACCTGCACGACCCCCGGCGGGCGCTGGAACACGCCTCTCCGTCCCTGCAGCTGTTCCGCGACCTCGACATGGTGGTGTGGGAGGCGTGGGGACACCTCCAGGTGGGGTCGTATCACGCTCAGCTGGAAGGCTACGAACAGGCGGGTCTTCACCTCGACGCCGCCCTGACGATGGCCCGCCGTCACGGCGACCGCGAACTGGAGGTGACCACGCGGCACAACCTCGGCTACGTCGCCCACAACACCGGCCGGCACGCGGAGGCTCTCGACCACTACCACCAGGCACTCGACCTGCTTCGCGACATCGGTTACGACCACCACGAGCCCGACACCCTCGAGCGCCTCGGCCACACCCACCGAGCGCTCGGGCACCACGACCAGGCACGAGCGAGCTGGCAGCGCACCCTCGAGCTGTGCCTGTCCCAGCGCCGAGCCGATGACGCCGCCCGCGTTCAGCGACTGCTGGACGATCAGTCCACGTCGAGCGCTTCGGAGAGCTGCAACCGGCCGGAGACACCGAGTTTGCGGTAGGTGCCGGAAAGCAGTCCTTCGACGGCGTCCGCGGGCATCAGCAACGTCGAGGCGATCTCCTCGTTGGACCGTCCACGTGCGGCCAACGCGGCGACCTGGTGCTCGGTCGGGGTGAGCGCGGTCGGACCGGTCTGGCGCATCCGCCGAGGTCCGGCGCCGGTCGCGACCAGTTCGGAGTACGCCCGCGCTGCCATCGCCGTGGAGCCGCACTTCTGCGCGAGATCCAACGCGTCACGCAGGCACGCGCGCGCACCGGACGTGTCGCCCTGACGTCGTGACACCACACCGAGGTCGACCAACGCGCGTGCGAGTTCCAAACGCGCGGGGGAGTTGCGCAGCACTCGCACGGCCTCTTCGAGCAACGTCCGGCCGGGCATTCCAGCAGTCACCCGGCCTTCCGCGCGCAACGCCATGCCCAACGCGCGCGGCGCACCCCACGCCCGTGCGAGCTCGACTTCTTCATGAGCGAAGTTGCGCGCGCGTTCGCCGTCACCCATCGCCGCACAGGCCAGGGCCGCGCCGGAACGCCAGGCCAGAGCCGCCGGGTTGCGGTACGGCCAGCCCTCGCAGTGCCGTCCTGCGGCCAGAAACGCTTCCAACGCCTCGTGATCGTCGCCTCGCGCGGTGAGCATGCGTCCGCGCACGGTCAGCAGTCCGCCGAACGACCACACACACCGAGCCTCGTCCGTCGAAGCCTCAGCGATCACCAGCGCCGACTCGTCCAGGCGGCTCTCCTCGAGCAGGATGTCGGCGAGCAACGCGGCGTGCCACGTCGAGATCGCGAGCCACCGCCGGTCCTGCCGCAGGTGGTCGCCGGCCAGCGTCAGGTCGGCGCGGGCGGACGCGAGATCTCCCTTGCGGCGCTGGACGTTCGCGCGCATCACGTACGTCAGCGCCCGCAACGCCGGTGCCTGGGCGCGATCCACGTCGTCGAGCACGGTCAGCGCGGAGTCCAGAGCATCGGCCAGGTTGAGGATCATCGCGGACGTCAGCGCGGACATCGTCGTCTCTGTCGACACCAGCGCAACGGCCTCGTCCGCGCCGATGTCCCCGACCATCACGTGGTGCAGCACCCCGGCGGGAGTGTCCAGCGCCACCGACGACGGCACGGCTTCCTGCCACGCCAGCCCGTGCACGGCGAGATGCGCCCGCGCCGAAGCAGAACCAGACAGCACCGCCGTCAGCTCGCCGGGATTTCCCTCGGCGTGCAAGGCGTAGGACAACGCGACAGCGGACTCGACATCGTCCTCATTGGACTGAAAGGCTTCGCGCAACCGGGCTGTGGCACCAGGAAGGTTGCCGACCAGCTCGGCCACGCCCAGCAGGCGCAGTGCTCGCGACGGGTTCGCCACCGGTTCGCGCAACGCCCGCCACAGCAACCGCGCGGCACCCGAGGTGTCGCCTCGGTTCACGGCTTCCTGCGCGGCCCGGTCCAGCACCTCGCCCGCCCACGGCTCCAGCCCCGGCGAGGTCTCCAGCAGGTGCTCGGCGACAACCCGGTCCGAAGCGCCGTGGGTGCGCAACGACCGTGCGGCCCGCAGATGCAAAGCAGCCCGCGCCGGTGCGGGCATGTCGTCGAGAACCGCGGGCCCGGCAACACCGAGCAGTTCGACCGTGCGCATCGCTTCGGCGAGTTCGACCGGGCTCAGCCGCGACAGTTCGGCCAGCACATCAGGATGCGGCGACGGCCCGAGCACGGCCATGGCGTGTGCCGCAGCCACAACCGCAGCGGGCCGGCGTCGTAGCCGAGCGGCCATGACCTCGCTGGACACCTCCGCGCCGCGTTGCGCGACCCGCCATGCGGCCTCGGCGGTCGGCGGCACCCCGTCTTCTGCCAATGCCTTCACCAGCCGCGTCACGGTCAGCGGGTTGCCGCCGGTCGCGTCCAGGCAGGCGGCCACGAACTCGGGCGCCGGTGCCGGAGAGAACAACGCGGCGATGTCGTCCGAAGACATGTTGTCCAACGTGATGCGGTGACACGCGGCGATGATCTCGCCATAAGAAGGGTCGTCGCATCGCTCGCCCGTGCCCACGGTCAGCACGAGAGAGATGGGAAGCCGTTGAAGGCGCAGAGCCAGGTAGGCGAGCCAGCGCAGCGACGCGGCGTCGGCCCAGTGCGCGTCGTCCACCGCGATGAGCAGCCCGGCAGTGCCTGCCAGAGCCGCGGCCAGCCGGTACACGCCGTGCAGCACGGCGAAACCGGCGGCCGGCGCGGTCAGCTGCAGTGCGCCGAGCGCCTCCGGTGGGACGAGGCCGGGGTCGACCATGTCGAAGAGTTGGGCGACGATCCCGAACGGCAGATCGCCTTCGAGGGCACTGCCGCGCGCCCGCACGACGTGCCGGCCCGAGGCCTCCCAGCGCGCGGCGAGGTCGTCGAGCGCCGCGGTCTTGCCCGTGCCGGGTGCGCCTTCCACGACGGTGGTCGTGCCGGGCGTCACCTGGTCGCTGATTCCGGCACACCACACTTTCAGCCGGTTTTCCAAGATCTCTCCACAATCCGTGGGTGAATGGATCAGCGGAATTGATGCTAGGAGAAACAGCTCCACTTGCTCAGGTAAAGCTTCCTACGCTATGGGCGTCTCAACAGGGTTGTTGCCCGTATGATCCGCCGGGCAACTACTCGAATGGGTAGCGGCAGCCGGGCGGCGGCTTCACATGGTCATCCGGACGGCCTAGGGATGCTGCCTCAGGGGTGGTCGTCGTGCGGGTCGTTGTGGTAAAGCAGCGCTTGTTCTCCGCCGCCGCGGAGCGAAAGGAAAAATGGGTGTCGGGGAATCGGGACGGGGTGTTCCGCGGCCGTGAGGGAGAACGCGAGCTCCTGAACGGTGTGCTGGACGCGGGCTCCGGTGTGGTGCTGGTGGACGGCGCGGCGGGAACCGGCAAGACGCGGTTGCTGGCCGAGGTCGCCGCGGTCGCCGCGCGCCGCGGTTTCGAGGTCGCGACGGCACAGGACGAACTGGACCAGCCGTTCTTGCTGGCTCGATTGGCGGAACGGGAACCGCAGTGCCCGACGCTCGTCGTGCTGGACGATCTTCACCTGGCCGAGCCGGGAACCCTGGCCGCATTGCGCGCACTGCTTCCCGCCTCCACTCACGAGAAGGTCGTGTGGTTGCTCGCCCGCCGCCGTGGGGAGGGCGCGGACCGTCTGTTCGCCGCCGCCGCACAACGGGGTGCCGTGCGGGTCGAGCTTCGCCCGCTGACGGACAACGTGATCGCCGATCTCGTCACCGATCTCGCCGGCGGAATTCCTGATCACGATCTTCGAGCCTTGGCGTCGACCGCGCAAGGAAATCCGGCGGCATTAATTAGTCTTTTCACCGCACTTCGCGAAGACGGTCAGGTCGAGATCTCGGGCGAGCACGCGTCGTTGCGCGGGGATCGCGCGCCGCGGCGGACCGAGGCGTTGCTCCGCGACCGCGTGGGGTTGTTGAGCGGTAAAGCACGGCACCTGCTGCAGGTCGCCTCGGTGCTCGGGCCGCGGTTCGAACCGGGTGACGTCGCGGAGATGCTCGCGTCGAGCACCGCGATTCTGCTGCCCGCGCTGGACGAGGTCATCGGCGCGGGTGTGGTGACGTCGCTGGAAGATCGTCTCGCGTTCCGGCACGAGCTGGTCTGGCGGCTGGTCGCCGACTCCGTGCCCGCACCGGTGCGGCGCGCGCTGCACCGCGAGGCCGGCGAGATGCTGCTGGGGCGCGGGGACTGCGCGGTGATGGCCGCCCAGCACCTCCTGCACGGCGCCCAGCGAGGTGACGTGCGGTCGATCGACGGACTGGTCGCGGCCGCGCTCGCCGTGCTGTGGACCGCGCCTGACGCCGCCGCCGAACTCGCGGTGCGGGCTTTGGAGCTCACCGACCAGTCGTCGGCCTCGCTCGTGCACCGGACCGTCATCGCGGTACGGGCGTTGATAGCAGCCGGAAAGCTCACGGCGGCGCAGGCGCTCGCGCAGGACGCGTTGTCCCGTCAGGTTTCCCCGGAACCCGCCGCCAAGCTCCGGCACTGCGTGGCGACGACGACGTTGCTGGGCGCGCAGCACGCCGAGTCGGTGGAGATCACCGAGGAACTGCTGGAAGAACCCGACCTGCTGCCGGAACTCGTGCCGTGGGTGGAGATCACCCGGATGATGGCGTTGCTCGGCCACGATCGGCGCCGCGCCGAGGAACTCGCCGAGGCGGTCGTCCGCACCCACACGGGTTCGCCGGACGACGTGCTGGCGACGGCGCTCGCGGTGCTGGCCGCGATCGCCCGGGACACCGGACAGCCCGGCGCCGCACTGGAACTGGCGCGCGAGGCCGCGCAATCCGTTACGTCGCACGACCTTTGCGCGTATCCGCAGCTGCTGCTGGCCACGATTCTCGCGGGACTGCGGGACTTCCCGGAGTGCGACAGCGTGGTGCGCCGAGCGCGCAGCGGGCCGTCGTCGGTGGTGACGAAGGAACTGCTGACCTCGGTCGTGCAGGCGCGAATCCTGTTGCAGGCCGGGCGAATCGAGGAAGCCGCGGTCGAGGCGCGCAACGCCGTGTCGGTGGCGGAGGAGACCGGGCACGCGGCGCTGGTCCCGCCGGCGTTGGCGGTGCTCGCGATGGTCGCGATCCACACCGGTGATCTTCCCGCCGCGATCGAACACGTCGAGCGCTACCGCGGTCAGGTGCCGGTGGACGGGATCATCTTCTCGCGCGCCTACTACCAGTGGGCCGACGTTCTCGTGTCGTACGTGGGCTTCGGACTGGACAAGGCGCTGGGGCTGCTGACGGACGAGTATCCGGGGCTCGTGGCGTCCGGGCTGTTCGCCGAGGAACCGCGTGCGGCCGGGTGGTTCGTCCGGCGGGCCCTGGAGGCGGGGGACGAGCGGCTGGCCAAGGCCGTCGTCGACCGCGCGGAACGGCTGGCAGAGGAGAACCCCGGCTTCCGCGCCGTGGCGGCGGCCGCGCTGCACGCACGAGGGCTGCTCGACGGCGACGCCTCGTTGCTGGAACTGGCTTCGCAGCAGCACCGCGACCTGTGGGCACGGGCCAACGCGGCCGAGGACCTCGGCGTGCTGCTGACGTCGTCCTCGGACAGAACGGCGTCGGTGAAGGCGCTGGAGAACGCTCTCGGGTCGTACCGGGAGATCGGCGCGTCACGTGACAGCGCGCGGGTGCTGGGACGTCTGCGCAAGCTCGGCCGGCGCCGGCGAGCGGCTCCGGTGCGCCCGTCGTCCGGATGGTCCAGTTTGGACGACACCGAACGGGCGATCGCGAACCTCGTGGCCAAGGGTCAGACGAACCGGCAGATCTCCACGCAGCTGTTCATGTCGCCGCACACGGTGAACTTCCACCTGCGCAAGATCTTCCGGAAGCTCGGGATCAGCTCTCGCGTCGAGCTGGTGATGAGGTCGAGGGACGACCAGTGATGCGTTTGGCCTGACGGCGCAGCTGCAGGATGCGCGCCGCTCCCACGACCGCGACGAGCAGCGCGCCGCCGATCGCGCCGAACAGCAGCGCCACGCCGAGCGGGAGGCTGGCCTCGCCCCACAGGAAGTAGATGGTCGTGTTGCCGCCGTTCTGCAGGATGAACACCAGCAGGAAGATCAGCACGACGATCGCGACCAGCACGGCGATCCACGTGCCGCTGATCCTGGTCGGCCGCATCTTCTTCGGTGCGGTCGCAACCGGAGGTGCGGTCGCAGCTGGAGGTGCGGTCGGGATCGGCTCGGTGACCGGCGTCTTCGGGGTCTCGTCGCTGGGAGTCGCCACAACCAGAATTATCGGCGACCCCGCGTGATCTCGCGCGCTGGCGAACGGGTGGCTACAACCGGCGCAGGCCCGTCAGGACGCGCTCGAGCAGTGCCATGTTCGGCTTGTCGCCCGGCTCGTGCACGGCGACCAGGTTCAACGTGATCAGGTCGCTCAGCAGCACCCTCGTGACGCCCAGCGGGATCTTCATGAGCGCGGAGATCTCGGCGACCGACCGCGGCTGCAGGCACAGCCGCATCATCGCCGCCTGGTCGTTGTTCGCGCGGTACATCCGGTCCTCGTCCGTGGAGAGGAGCGTTTCGAGGCGGAGGTCGTGGCGGGCCGCCGTACGGCCGCCGGTGCGTGCGTACGGACGAACGAGAGCGCTGTCCCGCGCGGGGACATGGGGTGGTTCGTCTTCCTGCATCGGCCACTCCGGTGGCGGTTCCGGCGGGCGTTGGCGCAACGGTTGCTGACGGGGCAGTTGTTGCGTCTCGGCACCGTGCACTTCGTGTGTTCGGTCGTCGCGCAGTCGTCTACGGGTCGCCGGGGACCCGAAACGCGCCCCCGTGTAACCGATTTCCGTCGCTTCCTCGTCGTGCACGTGCTCAAGCTATAACGAAGAAGGCCGAATGTATGTCGATCACGTTGCCTTTTTGGTGCCCAGATCGAATCTGACCTGGATTGCAGTGCCGGACGACGTCGTTTGGGTGCGCACGAGGTCGGCCAAACGGTTCACCAGCAACAGACCGCGACCACCTGGTTCGTTTGCGTGAACAGGTGTGCGGCCGGCCAGAACATCGGTGATGTGCCCGTTGTCGTTGACTTGGCAAACAATACTTTCACTTTCGGCCCACACCCGGACGGTGCTCTCGCCGCCGCCGTGACGCACGCTGTTGGTCGCCAGCTCGGTCACTGCCAGCGCGAAGTCGTCCAAACGATCTTGTGCGAGCCCGTGCTTCACGGCCTGTTCACGCGCGAACGCCCGCACCGCCGCCATCGCCCCGGCACCGACCGAGGTGCTCGCCGCGTCGACGGGCGTCTGCAGCGGCAGCGAGTGCGCGGCGACGACCACCCGTGCGGGGTGGAAGTGGTCGCTGGGCCGGTGGCCGCTCGCGTCTATCACGATCGGATGGGTCTTCTCGGCGTCGGCCAGCACGTCGTGGTTGAGCGTGGACATGTCGTACGGGCAGAGAATGCTCAGGTCACGGCCACTGAAGGCGTAGTTGACCAACGCCTCGTGCAGCGCGCACGCGGGGTACTCGACGGCGGTGCGGTTGTTCCACACCGGTTCGCTGATGATCCGCACGGGCCCGCGGTGCCGGTCGGCGAACGCGCGGAGCTCGGGGATGATCCGGCCGGGATTGCGGCCGGTCTCCGTCATGTCGATGAACGTCACGAGGTGCGCGAATCGGCTGAGCGCCTCCTTGAGCAGCGTCAACTTCGCGCCGGGCACCGCGATGGCCACCGGTTCGGCACTCGCCAGACCTTCCACGACGAACGGGACCGTGCCGTCGATGTAGGACTCCTCATCGGAGTAGAACAACGCCGGATGTGCGAACGTCATGTGCCACCTCTCGTCAACGTCCCAGGATGCGCACCCGGACCGTTGCTCAAACCCATCATTTCTTGACCCTCACACCGTGTCAGCCCCTACACAGGAGCAGTCATGTTCACCATCGGAGACTTCGCCCATCTGGGGCGCGTGTCGGTGCGGATGCTGCGCCATTACGACGCGGTCGGGCTGCTCCCGCCGGCCCACGTGGACCCGTCGTCGGGCTACCGCTTCTACACCGCCGCACAGCTCCAGCGGCTCAACCGCCTGCTCGCGCTGAAGGACCTCGGTCTGACTTTGGACCAGGTTCGCGTCGTGCTCGACGAGAAGCTTTCCGTCGAGCAGCTGCACGGAATGCTTTCGTTGCGGCGCGCCGAGCTGCGACAGCAGATTCTTGCGGACGAGTCGAGGTTGCGCCGGGTTGAAGCACGTCTCCGCGCCATTGAAAGGGAAGGCGCAATGCCTACTGACGACGTTGTTGTGAAGCCTGTTCCTTCTGCTCGTGTTGCCCGATTGACCGCGACTGCCGCTTCTTACGGACCGGAGGACATCGGTCCGGTCATCCAGCCTCTCTACCCGGAACTGATGGCGCGTCTCGAGCGCGCCGGGGTGCCGATCACCGGGTACGGGATCGCCACCTACGAACCCGCCGAGGGGGACCAGGTGCTCGTGCAGGCGGGGGTGACGGTGTCGGTCTCGCCCTCTGATTCGTACGACTTCGAAGTGGTCGACCTGCCGGCGCTGGCCTCGGCCGCGACGATCGTGCATCGGGGGCCGATGGACGACGTCGACGCCACCTACCAGTCCGTGGCGGCCTGGATCGAGGCTCACGGGTACCGGCAGAACGGGTTCGCCCGTGAGGTGTACCTGAACTACGGGGACGGCGACCCCGCTGAGTGGATCACCGAGCTGCAACTGGAGATCACCAAGCCGTGAGGGCGATGACGGCGGCCAGCGCCAGCAGGCCGACCGGCAGCGAGGCGACCGCGGCGAGCCCGCCGGTGAGGAGCGGGCCGCCCGCGTCGCCCAGTTCCCTGCCCACCTCGGCGCTGCCCATCGTCTGGCCCAGCCGTTCCTTCGGAGTGGCGTTGGCGAGGGCGGCGAACGCCAGCGGGGTGACGGCCCCCGACCCGGCTCCGATGAGGACGGCCGCGACCAGCGTGCCCGCGAGTCCGGGGATCGCCGCCGCCGCGACGAAACCCGCTGCCGCGGTGAGGATGCCCGGGCGGGTGCTGGTGATCCGCCCGGCGTCCAGGGCCTTGCCGACGCGCGGCTGGATCAGGGCCGCGGTGATCGCGAGGAGGGAGACGGCCGCGCCGGTGACGATCGGGCCGTGGTCGGCGGCTTTCACCGGCAGGAAGCCGACTCCGGTGGCCAGCGCTGCCGTGGAGGCCGCCAGTGCGGTCGTCGGCCTCAGGAAGTCCTTGTGGGACAGGCGCTTGGCCAGGTCCGCGACGGTTTGCCGTTGGCGGGGCAGGGGTTCCAGGTTCGGGACTGCTCGGAGAGCCCAGGCGGCCACGATCACCGCCAGTGCGGCCATCGTGAGGAACAGGACGTCGAAGCCGCCGAAGTGGATCAGCACGCCGCCCAGCAGCGGACCGGCGGTGTAGCCGAGGCCTTTCCAGGCCCCGTAACGGCCGAACGCCCTGCCTCTGGCGTTGTCCGGGGTGAGTCTCGCGACCATCGCGCCGGCGGCGGGGGAGAACGCCGCTGCCGCCATGCCCTGGCCGAACCTCGCCACCGCGACGTTGTCGACGAGGGTGAAGGCGGCGCTGGCCACGGCGAACGCGGTCAGGCCCGCCAGCAGGACCGGGCGGGGACCGATGCGGTCCGCCAGTGAGCCCAAGATCGGCTTGAGGAGGACCTCGGCGCCGTCGTAGAGGGCCAGCAGGATGCCGAGGGTGAGCAGGTCGGTGTGCAGGAAGCCCAGGCTGGAAGCCACCGAGTGGGCGCCGAACGCCGTCACGAAACCTGCTGCGTACAGCGGCAGGACGGGTTTCACGCGGCTGAGGATAGCCGCGTCAGTCGTCCTGGTGGATGCGGCGGTGCAGCGACTCCATCCGCTCGTCCAGCTGCGCCGCGATCATCGCCGACGACATCAGCTCGTCCACGAAGTCGGCGGGCGGGTTGTCGAAGTACTTGTAGAACAGCTTGTGCTCCAGCGTCGCCCAGAAGTCCATGGCGATGGTGCGCAGCTGCACCTCCACCTTCACGTGCTCGACCCGGTCGGACAGGAACACCGGGATGCGCACGATGAGGTGCAGGCTGCGGTACCCGTTCGGTTTGGGATCGGCGATGTAGTCCTTGGTGCGCAGGATCTCCACGTCGTGCTGGCGCGCCAGCATCGCCGACACGCGGTACACGTCCGACACGAACGGGCAGATGACCCGCACACCGGCGATGTCGTCGAGCACCTCGCCGATCGAGTCGACGTCGAGCGGCAAGCCCTTGCGGCGGAGCTTGTCCAGGATGCCCTCGGGCTTCTTCACCCGGTTCGTGATGTGCTCGATCGGGTCGTGCCGGTGGACCGAGTCGAACTCCTCGCTCAGGATGCGGAGCTTCGTCATGAGCTCCTCGATCGCGAACTTGTAGACGAGCAGGCTCCGTTCGAGGTCACGAAGGAGCGAGAGGTCGTCGGCCAAGTCGGTCACAACTCCAGGGTACTGATCAGACGGACTGCCTTCCCGAGGTGGTGAGCTGCGCCATCCAGTCGTCGTTCTGCCGGGCGATGACCTGCTCACAGCCCGTCACGAAGGTGTCCTCCCGCGCCGGGTCGGCGGGTTCGGGCAGTGTGCGGACGAGTTCCTCCAGGTCGTGGACGGTGCGCTGGTAGCGGACGACCAGGCGGTCGTAGCCGGTCTGGGCGATGTGAGCCGTGACGGCACCGGCGATCGTGGTGAGCAGGCCGGCCCACACGGCGAGCTGGTAGCCCTGGACGGCGCCCACCGCGGCCAGAGCGGCCGCCATGCCCTGGAACACGTACTCGGCCATCCGCAGATGGCCCAGGTTGCGCCGCAGACGTTTGGCGGTGGCGCGGTGGTAGGAGACCTGGTCGCGCACCCGGTTGTCCACATAGGAGCGCAGGTCGTAGATCAACGGGGTGTCGCCCGCCACCTCGTGCATCGGTTCGGTGCCTTCGAACCGGCCGACGTTCTCCTCGAGCAGCGCCACGGCGTTGCGGTCGCGGTACGGGGTCGAGCCCGCGAGGTACTTGCAGACCTCGGCCTTCACCTGTTCGGCGATCATCCGCGCCCGAGTCCACTGCGCGCGTTCGGAGGGCTCCTTGACCGCGCGGAACCAGATGCCGAGCATGACCAGGGCCGCCGTCACGACGGCGATCCCGATCCCGGCGACCGGCGGCCACGTCGAGGTGAACTGCGCGGCGACCACCGTGAGCACCGCGCTGCCGGCGAGGGTGCCGAGCACTCCCAGGCGGAACCGGACGGCGCGGCGCTTGAAGTGGTTGGCGGAGCGCGACCACGCCTCGTGCTTGCCCCACATCCTGCGGGCGAGGCTCTCGTCGACAGGCGGTCGCGCGGTGAGTTTCGGAGCCTCCGCGAACTCGTGCCGTGCGGCGAGAACGCCCTGTTCGGCGAGCCAGCGGCGGCTGATCGCGGTGTCGAACCCCGTGTAGCCCTTGGCGCGCTGGGCTTGCACGAACGTCGCCACGAACGGGTCCGGCGCGTTGACGCGGTCCTCGATCCACACGCAGATCTGCTCGTGCCACGCCTCGCCGTCGATCTGCCCGGCCAGCTCGGCGAACTGCACGAGCCGTTGCGGCAGCGGCGCGTCACCGTGCACGAGGTCCGGCGCGGGCCAGGTCGCCCGTGGCGGTGCCTCGCGAACGGGCTCCTCGAAGACGATGGTGGGCGTCTCGTCGAACTCGGGCACCGGAGCCGAGTCCACGTGCCGGAGCTTGGCGAGCAGCTCCTCGGCGGGTTTGGTGGCCCAGTCGTTCGGACGGGGCGGCTGGTGCACCTCGATGCGCTGCCGTTCTTCCCGCGCCTCCAAGGACGGAGACGGCCGGCGGGGCAGGAAGACCACCCTCGGCAGGTTCGGCTGGGTGTCGTCCTGCTCGTAGGTCGAGAACGTCCACTCGCGGTCGGGCACCAGGGTCCGCAGCGCCCACATCACGGCCGGCTCGCGCCCGTCCGGCACCCCGATCACGGTGTACGTGCTGGAAGGCCAGGAGATCACCCGCGCGAGGATCGGCAGCAGCATCGGGTCGTCCAGAGGCTCCGGCTGCCGAGTGAACTCCGCAGGGTCGACGTCGTCGAGCTGATTGCTGCGCGGCCGGTCGTCGAGCCAGCCGTTCCAGCAGGTCATGGCCGGGACGAGCCGGGCGATCGTGCGGCGGTCGCTCACCAGCGCGTGCGCGACGTTGCGGCCGACATCGCCGGGCCGGGCCGAGCGGCGCAGCAAAGCGGCGGTGCCGTCGGGGAACGACAGGTGGCTGAACGAGACGCTCGGCGTGGCACCGAGTTCGCCGAGCAACCTGCAGTGCTGGCGCAGCTTCTCGTTCCAGCCGTCCCACGCGTCGGCGTCGTGGCTGGAGAACGACGCCGCGACGAGGTCCATTCCCTTGCTGTCACTGACCGCGAACAGCAGCTGGTCCACGCTCACACGCCCACCTCCGCGGCCTCGGGGTGATCGACCAGCCCGCTCATGGCGAGCAGCGCGAGCAGCGGCCGCAGCACTCGGGCCGGCCGGACACCACGCGGGAACAGGTTGTCGTCGTCGGCCTGGGATCCCGTCGCCGACACGACGTGCAGGGTGCTGCGGCGGAACCGTTCGAAGACGTCGAGCATGTGCCGGGCCTGGTACCTGTCGAGGAACGCGTAGACGTCCCGGCTCTCTTCGCGAAAAGCCTGAGCGTCCAACGGTTCACGCAGATCGTCTCGCCGGATCCAGTAGTCGACGGGATGTTCGTACCGGAGTTCGTCCGCTTTGGACAGAACCACCGCCACGGGCAGCTTCTGCACGTCCGCGCGGCGGCCCATCCGTTCCAGCGCACCGGAGAACGCCGGGTTGCGGTCCACGTCGGAGTCACCGCGCAACGCCGGGACCGCGCTGGCCGGGTGGTCGACGAACATCAACGCCGTCGCGCCGAGCACGAACTGGCCGCCCAGCGAGTGAGGCCCTGACTGCACGAAGTCCTCGCCCGCCACGTCGAAGAACACGATCGGCCTGGTTCCGGAGGCCGTGCGGACCAGCAGGTAGGTGGCGAAGTCCTCCCTGAGGTCCTTGGTGGCGTTGAGCTTGTTGCCGCGCATGAGCTGGTCGATCTCGCGCTGGAACGCCGCGTGCCGCAGCTCGTCGGCCGGTTCGAACGTGAGCCCGTGGTGGCGCAGGTCGCCGCGCAACGCCTCGTGGATCATCGCGGTCAGCAGGTGGGTCTTGCCGGACGCGTGCCGGCCGACCATGCCGATCACGATCGGGTCGCCGTGGTCGCGGTGCGAGACCGGCAGGTAGTGCTCGTGGTTCTCCTTGCCGG
Organism: Lentzea sp. NPDC005914; assembly: GCF_040629405.1. Taxonomy (NCBI): domain Bacteria; kingdom Bacillati; phylum Actinomycetota; class Actinomycetes; order Pseudonocardiales; family Pseudonocardiaceae; genus Lentzea; species Lentzea sp. NPDC005914. Next base: position 66,375 of record NZ_JBEXVQ010000040.1, read on the forward strand.
GATTGGGGCACCTCACGTAGCACCGGGCGCGTCGGTCCTTGCGCTTCACCGGGTTGGTGATGCCCGACAGGTCCGCCTTCACCCAGCGGGCGCCGCTCTCGTCGACGACCCGCCGGTACAGCGCGTCCTCGCGCCAGACGAAGGACTCCAGGCAGATCGGGCACTGCACGCGTTTGGTGTCGGGTGTCGTCATCAGATCACCGCCACGAGGATCGCGATCGCCGCCACGACGAGGAAGACGACGATCGCCAGCGGAGCCAGCGGAACCTGCTTCGGTTTCGGCGTCACGGCCGCGGGTCGTGACACGGTCGGCTGCAGGACTGGCTTTTCGGTCAACTTCGGCGGACGCAGCTCGTCGAACCTGTCGTAGCCCGGCCTCATCGCGGACGTGACGTCGACCGGCCTGGGCAGCGGATCCCTGTCGTTGAGCCGTTCCAGCATCTGCAGGGCCGTCGGGCGAAGCCGCGGATCCTGGTCGAAGACACCGCGCAGCAGCGACGCCAGCACCTCGGGCTGCGAGGCCAGGTCCGGGGTGTCGCCGAGGGCCACGTGCTTGCCGGTGAAGAGCTCGTAGACGACCCGGCCCGCCGCGCGCACGTCGTGACCGGGATGGGCCACGGCACCGTTGCGGGACAGGCGCGGCGTCTCGCCGGTGCCGGCCGCGTGCTCCAGGTCGACCAGTTGCGTCGTGGCGCCGTCCCAGCACAACGTGGAGAGCCCGACCGAGCCGTGCACGAGGTCGACGGCGGCGAGCTGGGCAAGTGCGCGGAACAGGCCGATCATGAACCGGCGGCGCTCGTCGATCAGCAACGTGCGCAGGCCGCCGTCGACGCACTTGCCGATCGGCGGTTCCAGCAGCAGGAACGGGTGCGCGGAGTCGAAGTCGTAGCCGACGATCCGCGGCAGCTCCGGCAACGGCCTGAGATAGCGGGTGTGCAGCCGGGTCAACGCGCGGATCTCGTTGTCCAGCAACACCTCCGCCGTGGCCAGGTCGACCGGGCCGGCGTCGGGCGGCAACGACCTGAGCACCAGCGTGGCGCCGTCGGCGGTCTTCACCCGGCCCGCGTCGAGCGGCTCGACCAGCCAGGACGCCGCGCGGCCCGCCGGATCGCGGCCGGTGAGAGTCTCGTGTGTCACCGCGGTTCTCCCTGGGTCTGCACCTCGCGCTGGACGTACCGGGCGAGGATCGGGGTCAGCCTCAGCGCGCCCACCGCGTCGCCCTTGGTGCGGATGACCTCGTCGGAGCCGCCGTCGATCGGCGGCAGGTCCATGTCCGCCGACGCGAAGTGCACGACCTTCGCGCCGTCGGCCTGCAGCAGGCGGACGTCCTCGGCCGCGCAGAGCTGCGTCATCCGGCTGCGTTCGGTGAGCTGCAGGATGTGCCGCGACGACGCCGAGCTCTGCCACAGCGTCGCGGCCAGCCTGCGTCGCGGGCCGTCGTCGGTCACGAACGCCGGCAGCTCGCGCAGCCCGGCGTGTTCGAGGTGGTCGTCGTACATCGCAACGAGTTCCCGTGCCCGCACCAGGGATCGCTGCGAGTCGCCGGACAGCGGCAGGTGCGACGAGATCGCGTCGAACGACGGCCGCAGCACCTCCAGCGTGACCGCCACGAGGTCGTGGTGCAGGACCTCGGAGAGCCCGGCGGAGGAGTCGCCGAACGTGTGCTCGCCGTCGGGGTCCTGGGCGTCCTTGATGACGTCGTGGAACACCTCGACGACCGCGTCGACGCCGCCCGCGACCACGAGCAGCGAGTCCGCGAGCCGGCGGCTGCGGTCGGCGGGCGACCAGCGTTGCGCGATGGTGCGCGACACCTGGTCGGACAGCCGTTTGTCCGCCGCGGCGGCCTTGCGCAACGGCACGGCGTCACGCCAGCGGGCGACTACGGTGCGCCAGGCCAAATACGTCGACAGCAGCGATATGACGACCAGGCCGAGCAGGATGCCCGTGCCGACGAGCGGGTCCGGCGACCGGTCGGGCGCGTTGCCGAGACCGATCGCACCGCACAGGCTCACGACGAAGAGCGTTGTCGCGTAGAGATAGGCGAGGTCGAGGTCGACCGGTGCGTTGGCGGACAACAACGTGACCAGCCCGAGCCACAGCGGCACCATGAGCAGCAACGGCCAGGCGCCCAGGCTCGGCAGGAGCGTGCTGAGCGCGGTGGTCAGACCGGCCACCGCCACCAGCCAGCCGGCCGGCTCCGGCCAGACCTTCACCGGTGGCGGCGAGAGCAGCCCCCGTGCCCACTTCTCCAGGTCCGCGGCCGAGTCCTGCTCGGTGATCGCGAGGCTGCGCGTGGCACCGAGCTGGTTGCCCAGCCTGCGGGCCTGCTCGGCGATTCCGGGCAGCGTGCGGCCGCCGATCAGCTCGGTCGTCACGGCCTTGCGCACCGCCTCGGCCATCTCGTCGGAGTTGACCGGTGCGGGGGAGGGCAGACCCTGCTCGACCAGCTCGCCCGGCGGTGGATAGCCCTCGGCGAGGCTGGAGTCCACGTCCACCAACGCTTTGCGCGCTACCCGGTGGTGCCGCAGCACCGCGTTCCCGGCCGCGGCAAGCCGGTCCAGCACGACCCGGTGCGCCGCCTTGAGGCCGAAAAGCCCGCGCCAGGACCGCCACCGGTCGATCGAGCGTGCCGCGGCCTGGAGCTCACGTTGGGCGTGTGACATCGCCTCGTACAGCGGCGATCCCTGGCGCACCGAGGTCGCGTCGCCCTCGGTGGCCGAGCGGAACACCGAGGTCAGCTCGGTCGACTCGCGGTCGTGCAGCCGTGCCGCGACGCCCGTGGACACGAGCTGCTGCAACGCGCGCAGCTTCAGCGACCGCATCATGCCGGGCTCGACCACCGCGTAGTCCACGGCCAGACCGGGGCTCGCGGCCTGGTGCGGCATCACGCCGACGTCCGCGAACACCCGGTCGAACACCTTGGGCAGTCGCAGGGCCGCCAGCAGGTCGTCCACAGTGGACTCTGCGCTGCCCGCGCCCGGTCGCTGCGAGCCGCCTTCCCACGGCACCCCGAGGCCGTCGCCGACCCACAGCGTCACGCCGACACCCGCGAGCGCCGAAGGCGTGCGCAGCACCGGATCGGCCCCGATACCGCCGATCGCCACCAGCACGACGCCGGTGACCTGCGGCAAGCGCGCGAGCCGTTCGAAGTACATGTGGTGCTCGCTCAGCGCGTCGGTCGTGTCGATCACCAGGACACGGCTCGACGACGTGCGCAGGACGCCCTGGCCCTCCGGCGTGCGGAGGTCCAGCGTCATCACGGGATCAGGGTTCACGGCAGCAGGGTTCACGGGCGCAGCCATTCGGGATCGCGCGCGACCCACTCGCGCAGGTCGAGCAGGTTGTCCTGCAACGGGTTGCTGACACCGCGGAACGGCAGCCGCAGCGCACCCGGCAGCGTTTCCTCCCAGAACTCCCGCAACGCCAGCAACCTGCGCGTACCGCTCTCGCCGGTGCGCTCGCCCAGTTCGGCGTCGATGCGTGCCAGTTCGGCCGGGGCCATGCTGACGATCTGGTCGAACAGCTGAGACGGCTTGTCCGGCCGGCGATCGACCCCGCGCGGGGTCGTCGAGATCAGCTTCACGCAGAAGTCGCGGCGGATCTGCTCGTCGTCGGTGAGCACCCACGCCTCGTACGCGGACAGCAGGCTCGCCCAGCTCGACATGCGGCCGAACGGTTCGAGCGGCAGCTTCATGCCGGCCTGCGCGCCGTCGCCGAGCTTCACGGTGATCGCGGACGGTGAGTCCTCGTCGCCCGCGACGCCGATCTGGTCGTTCCAGGCGGCGCAGAGCAGGTGGTGCAGGATCCGTTCGCGGTGCTCGGGAATCGTGGCCAGGTAACCGAAGTCGTAGCCCAGCCGCTGCCGCCAGCGCAGGAAGTCCTGCTGCTCCTCGTTCTTGAGCGCGTCCGACCAGTGCTTGAGGACCTCGCGGACCTCCGGCACCTCGGTCAGCCCCATCGAGCTGCGGAACAGCACGACCGTGATCGACTCGGCGGCGATCGGGCGGAACTCGACGACGGCGTCCTGGCGTGGCAGGGAGACCTCCTGCCGCAGGAACTTCTCCAGCTCGAGGTCCTTGGCCGCCGCGGGGTAGCTGAACAGGATCCGCAGCCTGCCCGTGCCGCTCGGCGCGAACCCGCCCGGCACCAGACCGGCGAGCTTCTCCCGGAACTGCGTCAGCTCGTCCTCGCCGACGTGCGCGCCCGGCTTTCCCGCCGCGGCCGCCAGCAGGTCCTGCAACGCCGGCAGCAACGGCCGGTGCTGTCCGTCGCGGAAGGAGAAGAGCCGCTTCACAGCCTGTTTCACCTGGTCCTTGACGTGCGCGACGGCCAGCGCGGGGCCGCGGCCGTCCAGCACCATGTCGTAGGCGTGCTTCCAGCCCTGTTCGCCGAGGATCTCGGTCACGAGGTCGCCCGCCGTCGCGGTCGGGTGCAGCTTGCCGCCCTGGTGCACGTAGAAGTCCACGAACCGGCGCACCACCGCGTCGTAGAACGGTTCGAGGTCGCCCTGGCGTGGCAACAGGTACGTGACGCCGACGCGCTGCTGGTACAGCTCGCGGGCCCGCGAACTGAACCGCCGCTCGCTCTGCCGCGCGTGGTCCTCGAACGCCGTGACGAGCGAGAGAACCTGCTGCTGCACGGCCTTGAGCTTGAGGTCCCAGCGCACCGCCTGGTCGTTCCACGCCGCGTGCCAGACCCGCTTGGCGCGCCACTCGTACCAGTCGTTCTGCCGCGCGATCGCAGCCCGTACGGCAGGGTCGGAGAACTGCAGCTTGCGCAGGAACTTGCCCTTGATGCCGGCGGATGTGGGCGGGTTGAGCGTCAGGCCGGGCGGGGCGGCCGGTTCGCCGCGCCGCAGTTCGAGGATCTTGGCGAACCCGAGCGCACTGGCCTCGTCGGTGAGCCCGTCGTGGCCGTTGAGCACGCGCCGGAGCCGGAACAAGTCGATCTCACCGAGCAGCGACCTCACCGCGCGGCCGGCGTCGAACGTCTGCACCATGTCCGGGATCTGCCTGGCCAGCTGCTGGTCCAGGGTGCGCAGGCCGGACTCCATCGTGCGGGCACGCGTCGCGAGCGCCCGTGAGATCGCCTCGGAGCCGCTGACCGCCGCGACCTCGTTGATCGGCACCGGTGCGCGCAGCCGCAGCGGGTCCACATTGGACTCGGTGAAGAACCGCTCGATGTACGGCGCGTTGGTCTCCGCCTGACCGGCGCCCGGCTGGTCCAGCTCGGTGACCGCGGCGGCGAGCAGGCGGGAGCTGATGATCTCCGCGATGTCGTCCACCGGGACCGTCATCGACGCGACCGAACTCGTGGACACGCCCCGGTTCCCGATACCGGTCGCGGCGGGCACCTCGCGTTCGACCGCGCCGTTGATGAACGAGTCGGCGAAGCTCATGTAGGTCTGGGCGATGGCGTGGCTGCCGCCGTCGCCGTCGGTGCCGAGGTCCGTGCCGATCAGCGACAGCACCAGCGAGACGATCGACCGGTGCAGATCGTCCCGTTGCACGCCGGGACCTTTGCCGAACAGGAACGCGGTCTGGATGGTCGAGGCGCGCAGCCGGATCTCCTCGCGGTCCGGGTAGCGCACCGACAACGAGCCGCTGATGCCAGAGCTGTCCAGCTCGGTGCCCGCGACCTGGGCGTTCTGGTCGTCCACCAGCCGGAACAGGTCGAGCAGCGAGCGGCCCGCGTTCAGCCTGGCCGCTCGTCCGCCGCCCAGTCCCTCGTCGAACGCGGACGGCATGAGGACGAGCGGGAAGATCCTGGCGCGGTAGTCCTGGCGTGCGAAGACGTCGCCGATCAGGTGCAGGAAGTCGAAGAAGATGCCGCTGCCGGTGCCGCCGGCGACGCTGAACGCCACGAAGACGTCGCACGACAGGGATCGTTTTCCGCCGCCGAGCATCGCCAGCTCGCCGAGCGAGTTGTTGATCGAGCCGATCGCCTTGCGCAGCGGGGCCTGCGCGGCCGAGGTACCGCCGCGGAAGGTCTCGAAGAGCGCGGCACGGCCCACAGTCGGCAGCTGGCCGGCGCCGCGGGCGAGCGGGCCGATGCGCGGTTCACCGGTGGGCGGGGGCAGCCAGTCGTTGACGTACTGGGGCGCGGCCAGGCGCAGGCTGCGGGCCACCTCGGGGTAGGTGTCGTGGTGGGGCACCAGTTCGCGGACGAGGTGCATGGTCCGTTCCGCGGCGGGCAGGTGTTCCGGGTCCGGCACGACCCGGCGTTCGAGAGCGCCGAACTCGTCCTCGCTGAGGTCCGCGTAGACGAACTGGAGGCACGAGGGCAGCTGGTAGGGCAGGAAGTTCTTGCCCTGCATGCGGTGCTGGAGCTCCGAGCCATCCGGTCCGCACAGCTCCTCGCGCAGTTTCCGCTCCAGCTCGGCCCCGACGCGACAGCCGGTGCCACCCAGTCCGACGTACAGCATGGGCTGGTAGATCTGCATCTCGGTCCCTTTGCTCAGAGCAGGTGGTTGCCGCTGGACGGACGTTCTTCGTGCTGTGGCGTCATCAACGGGTCGTGGTCGGGGAAGTCGACGGGGGCGTGCTCGTCCTGCACCTCGATGGCGAGGTTCCCGCTGACGGTCAGGCGCTCGCCGAGCTGAAGTGCGTGCGTGTCGCCGTACGGAGTCCTGAGCCGGAGCTGCCCGCCGACGCGGGTGAGCTCGTAGCCGTCCTCGCCGCCCGCGGAGTGCGAGAGCTGCGCGAGTCCTGTGTGGACCTCGCCGAGGTGGAAGCGGAACACTGAGGCCTGCTGTTGCGGTGCCGCCAGATCGCCGCACGAGCGGTAGCCGTCGTACAGGTAGACGACGAGGCCGCTGACGTTGCGCTGGCGGCGCCGGTAGATGAAGAGGACCAACGCCGTGGTGGCGAAGGCCGCGACGCCGATGGCGATGGCGATCTCGGTCCAGGGCAGGGGTTTCTCGACGTTCGCCGTGATCCGCCACTCGTAGATCACGTCGTCCGGCTTCTCGTCGTCGACGACCCTGAGCGTCAACGCGTTGGCGCCCAGCGCGGTGCCGTCGCCGAAGGCCAGGTCGAAGTCGAACGTGCTGGTGCCCGACGGCGGCACGTCCAGCACGGTCTGCTCGCCCGGGATGCTCGCGACGGTGCCGGGAGCGGCGTCGGCGACGATGATCCTGGCCTTGCGGGCGCGGCCGGAGTTGTTCGTGACGGTGACCGTGCCGCCGACCGTGTCGCCCGGCGCGACGTTCCAGTCGGCGTTGCCGAACGTGGTGGTCGCGGCGAGCGGACGCGGGCCGGTGACCAGCGCGGCGTCGACGGTTCTGGTGTCGCCGCTGATGCCGATGCCCGCGATCGTGCCGCTGAACTTGACGGTACCCCTGGCCTGGTCCGGGATGACGACCTTGCCGGAGTAGACGCCGTCCTGGCCGCGCGTGTCACCGTCGCGCGCGTCGTCGTTGAGCGGAATCGGTGTGGTGAAACCCTCTCCGGCGACGTCGGCGGTGAACGAGACGTCCTTCAGCTCCGCCGGGTCGGTGATCGACCGGCTCCTGGTCTGCAGGTTCAGCGCGACCGTGACCTCCTGGCCCGGCTGCGGCGCGGGCGGGTTCACGGTCATGCTCGACCGGATCGCGCCCTGGTACATCACGACGGTGCTGACGTCGAGCGCCGGTACACCGGGTGCGGACGAGATCTTCACGGTCCACGTGCCCGGCAGGGGGTTGACGATCCGCAGGCCCTCGACCGTGCTGTTCTCGCCGCTGACCTGGAACGTGGAACCGCCCTGCGTGCCGGACTTCGGCACGGTGTTGCCCTCGGGGTCCACATAGGACACGGTGATGCGCGAGTCGTGCTTGGTGACGAGGATCGAGCCGTCGGTCGCGATCAGCGGGATCCTGACCTTGGCCTCCGCCGTGCCACCGCTGCTGACCGGGGTGCGCTGGATGTCGCTCGCGCCCACGCATCTGCCCGCCTGGAAGGCTTTGACGAGCGCCTGGGCGACGTCCGCGCTGCTGCTGACGACGGTGGCGGACGGCGTCGGTGCCTTCACACCGCACTGGCCCTGGAACGAGCCCTTCGCGAACCTGTCCAGCTGGGCCTGGTCGACGCCGCCGAACCCGAGCGGCCAGATCTGGATCTTCTCCCGGTCCGCTTCCTGCAAAAGCGTGCCGATCAGCTCGTGCGCGGTGCGGTTGCGCTGGTCCAGGGCGTTGTCCGGGCCGTATCTCGGGCTGTCGGAGACGTCGAGCTTCCCGTCCGTGAGCAGGAAGACCAGCTTGGGGCCGCTCCTGTCGCCCCGCAGGTAGCTGAGTGCCTGCTGCAACGCGGACGCGTGGTCGGTGCCGTCCCCTTGCGTCCTGCTCTTCAGGCCGCGGGTGCAGTCGCTGAGGCGCTGCCGGTCCTGCGCGGTCGCGACGGTGCTCGGCGGGCACACGACGTCGACCGGCGACTGGCCGCCGTTGTCACTGCCGAACCCGACCACGGCGACGGTGCTGGACGGCGCGAACTCGCCGAGCGCGATGAGCGCGGCGGCTTCCCGTTCTCTGTCCACGTCCTGCGCGCTGATGCTGCTGGACTCGTCGACCAGCACCACGATGTTCGCCGGCGTGATGACGGGTTCCGGTTGTTCCAGTGCTGCGCTCGGTGACGTCAGCAGCAGGGCGGCCGCTGTCGAGGCGAGCGCGGACAGACGCATGAGTCAATTCACCCACTGACGCTCGTGGAATGTACCAAGGATTGATACCGCACCATTGCCGGGACCGGTCCCGTGAATGAGTGCTGGTCAGCCTTTTTCGGTGCACGTATGAGCGCGATTATGCCGGGTCAAATGGGTGGACATCATGGACAAAACCTGGCCAATAGCTGACCGAGGCTTTGTCATGTCGTTTTTTTGTGGGCCGTTATCAGAACTGGGCGACGGCTTCCGGCGCATAGCCGTAAAGACCCGGAAGACCACCCGTGTGGAGGAACACGAGCGGCACTTCGCTGTCCGGCGCGAGGCGGTGGAATTTTGCGGCCGCCTTGCCCGTGTAGACCGGGTCGAGGATGACGCCCTCGGTTTCCGCGAACAGCTTCAGGACGTTCCACATGTCCTGCGTGGGCACGCCGTAACCAGGGCCGATGGTGTCGTCGGTGACCCGGACGTGGTCGAGCTTCGGGGCCGGTTCGCCGAGCAGCGCGGCAGCATCCGCGGCGAGGTTTTCCAGCTCTCGTTCGGCGTCTTCTTTGGAGTGCGAGACGCTCGCGGCGTGAACGGTGCCGGGCCAGCCGAGGAGTTCGGTGCCGAGCGCGATACCCGCCGCCGTGGCACCACTGCCCTGAGGCACGACGATGGTGGCGTTGCCGATGCCGCGCTCGCCCAGCTGGCCGACGAGCTCGACCGCCGCCGCGACATAGCCGAGCGTGCCGAGCCCGTTCGAGCCGCCGACGGGCAGTGTGACGGCCTTGTCGTGGTCGATTCGCTCGTACGTTTTCGCGGCCTCGTCGGCGTCCGCGCAGATGTGCACGCCGGCGCCGAACATGTGTTTCAGCACAACGTTGCCGGACTTCTCGTACGCGTCGCCGTCCATCGGCACCTTGGCCGTGAGCACGAGCTCGCACTTCAACCCGAGCTTGGCGCACGCCGCCGCCGTCTGCCGGCCGTGGTTGGTCTGCAGCGCGCCGAACGTGATGATCGTGTCCGCGCCCTGCTCGATCGCCTGCCCGAGCAGGAACTCGAGCTTGCGCAGCTTGTTGCCGCCCGCGCCGAGCCCGTTGACGTCGTCGCGCTTGATCAGGACCGGCGGGCTGCCGAGCGCGGCCGCGAGCCTCGGGGCGTCTTCGAGCGGGGTCGGCCAGCTGCCCAGCGCGACTCGGGGAAACGCGCTCAGGTCCATGGCGCGAGCTTAGGTCAGACCTCCCGGCCGAACTCCGCGTAAAGCGTGGAACCGCTCTCAAGGGCCCTGAGAGCCACCGTGAGCCTCCGGTGCAGCGACGGGTAGATCCGGGTCCGCGCCTCGTCGAGCGTCAGGTACAGCACGCCTTCCAGTTCGTCGTCGTGTGCGGTGGCGCCGTCGACGACCCCACCGTCGAACACGAACTGGTGACAGTCGCGCCACACCCCGTTGCGAGGCGTCCAGTCGACGACGAGCAGCGGCCCCAGCGCGACGTCGAGCCCGAGCTCCTCCCGGATCTCCCGCACCGCCGCCGCCTTCGGGGACTCGTCGTCCTCGGTCATGCCGCCGGGGATGTCCAGCACCGCCTTGTACGTCGGCACCACGAAGAGCACACGTCCCGTGGAATCGCGGATCAGCGCACCAGCCGCGGAGGTCTTGGTGGGCCGGCGACCCGCCACGCCCGGCTCGTACTCCGGCTCGGCCGGACCCTCGTCGAGTACATCGGCGGCGAATGAAGCGGGGTCTCCCGCGTGCAGTGCGGACACCAGTTGATGATCACACCACGGAGTGAATTCCGCACGGGTTGTGCACCGGTCAGCCGCAGGTGAGCGGGCGTGCGGGTGATGACGGTCCGCAACCAAACGACCAGGGAGTACGCTTGGCCGTTGTAACTCCGTGCGATCAATCGCCGATGTCCACGGCAACATCGGTGGAGGTGACGCCAATGGGGGCAAGTGGTGCCGCCAGACGCAGACGTGACAGCAGATCGGCCCCGTGGTCGGTGGTCGGACTCACTGTCGTGTTCGTCGTGGTGGCCCAGGTCCAGTTCGCCATCGCGGTCGCGGAATCGGTCTGGTGGCCGGTCGCGATCGGGGTGCTGCTGCTGGCCGCGGCGGTCGCGTTCGTGAAGACGGCACGCAGGCTGCGTTGGGAAGACAGCGACCCGTACGAGGCACCGCCCGAGGTGGCCAAGCCGCTTCCGGCCGAGTACGAGCGCCACGTCGACGCCGACGGAAGCCTCGCTCGTGCGGTCGGCGACGTGGTCCACGCGTCCCGGCGCTGGCGGGCCTGACAGCCTCACAGCGGAGACCGGGCCAGGCAGGGCGGCCCGGTCATTTCGCCGTGTGCTGAGCCGTCTCCGTTGCGAGCTACTTCGCGTCACAGCTGCAGAATGGGGTCATGCCGACGTCGCGACAGTGGCTCGAAGTCCGCGCCCACCTGCTGGAACACCGCCACGAGCTGGCGGTGAAGGCCGCGGGCGAGTACCCGGACGTGCCCAAGGTCGCGGGCACGCCCCTGCTCACGGCGCCGCACTGGATGCCTGCCGCACCGGTGCCGCTGACGGACCTGGCGCTGTCGCTCGAGACGTCCCCGGAGTTCCCGGGCTTCGCGTTCGGCCTGCTCCCCGAGGGCTTCCGGAGCTACTCGGACGCGATGGCTTCGCTGGCCGCGCCGACGGTGTTCGAGAACCGCGAGACCTACCGGCTGCTCGGCTTCACCGACCGGCACCTGACGTTCGGCCTCGGCTCGTACTTCGACGGCATCGACGTGGGCGAGGCCTGCGCGCACGAGTACGCGGCCCGCGAGCTCGGCCACACCGACTCGCTGTCGTTGCGCGCTTCTGTGGGCAACCCGTGCGACCCGGCCAACCGCCCGACCAACGTCGCCGTCAGCACCCTCACGATCCGGCACGACGAGGCGACCGGCGACGCGACCTTCTACCTGCACTGGCGCGACCCGAAGCGCGTCGGCCACGCGGGCGGCATGTACCAGGTGCTGCCCGTCGGCGTGTTCCAGTCGGCCGGTGACGACGACTTCTCGTTGTGGCACAGCATGATCCGCGAGTTCGCCGAGGAGCTGCTCGGCGCGCCGGAGATCCACGGCGTGGACTACGAGAGCTGGCCGTTCGCACAGCAGTTGACGTCCGCAGCCCGCGTCTCGTACCTCGGCATGGGCGTCGACCCGCTGACGTTCGCCACCGACATGCTCACCGTCGCGGTGATCGAGGCCGGCCGGTTCGACTCGCTCTTCGGCGACCTGGTGTCGCACAACGACGAGGGCCGCGTCCTGGAGGGACTTCCCTTCACCGCCGCCACCGTCGAACGCTTCGTCCACCACGAGCCGACGCAGGCAGCGGGCGCGGCGCTGCTGTCATTGGCTTGGCAGCACCGGGAATCCCTGCTCAACGCGTGAACGGGTTGGGCAGGCGCGCCCACTGCGTCGTCTTCGGAAAGAGCCGCATCAACGTCAGCGGCTTGGCGGGAAGCGGGTCGCGCAGCAGCGCGTGGCGGTCCGGCGTGTCCGGTACCGCCTTCGCGACCACCTGCCAGAGGTCTTGCGACGGGGCGTCGAGCGCGGTGACGAGGCCGGTCATCGCGGTGGCGAAGAACGTCGCGAACGTCTTGGTGCGCAAGCCCTCGTGGTCCGCGTGCAGGCGTTGCGGCAGGTCCGGGCGCGGGCTGACGCGGATGTCGGCGAGGTCGCGGTAGATCAACCGGCGCGGCCGGCCGTTGATGAGCCCTACCAGCAGGTTCTGCTCGTGCGCCTCCAACGCCACGCCGCGGGCCAGCAGCGTCATCAGCGGTGGGACGGCCAGTTCGGCGAACTCCGCGAGCCACTCGACCGGGTCACCGAGCGCGCGGATCGGGGGAGGCCCGCCGTCGACCGGGCGAGCGGTGAGGACGGCCAGCGGCAGGAGGGTCTCGCCCTCGCGTGGCACGGGCTTGCGGCGCAGGATCACGCCCAGTTCGCGGTTCGGCTCGCCGTTCGTCAGCACCGCGGCCGAAGCCAGGTTGTGCTGCAGTTCGATGCCCTCGACCACCGTGTCGAGGAAGCCGGACACCGCGGTGGCCGTCGTGATCGAGCCCGCGGAGATGTCCCGCACGGCCGAGGTGATCTGGGCGCTCAGCGTCGTTTTGACGTGCCAGTCACCGGCGGACAGGGTGCGCAGCGCCATCAGCGGGCTCGCGGAGAGCGTGGCGACGCTCGGGACGTTCAGCCGGTCGGCCTGCCACGGGTGCACCGGCAGGAGGATTTCCGCGCCGTCCCTCAGTTCGTCCGGCCAGTCCCCGAACACGACGTGGTTCTTGGTGGGGTGCAGACGCAGCGCGACGACGGGGCGGTGTTCGGGCCCGTACGCGAGGTGGTCCGCGGCCGTGAAACCGGTGCGGTTGCGGCAGCACGGGTGCAGCGGGTGACCGTCGACGACGCTCTGCTCGTGCTCCTCCAGCGACCGTTCGAGGAATGGAGTGGTGAGCGGGCTCGTTGTGCGGGACAGCGCCAGTCCGGCCACGCTGTGGGCGACCTCGGCGGTCAGGTTCTCCGAGTGGGGCCAGCGCAGCGCGGTGAGGAGGGCGACGGGGTGGACGTACTCGGCCACGTTGGCGCTGACCTGCGGCAACGGTTCGATCGCGAGGGCTCGGTGCAGACGCGCCAGTACGGCCGCGCGGGCTTGCGGCAGTGCCGCGAGGAACCGCTCGGCACGGCCGGCGGGGAGCGCGGCGGCGAATTCGGCCTCGACCTGCGTCTGCGTCAGAATGATCAGATCCTGGCACATCTGGAGAGGGAAGCGGACAGCGGTGGAAGCGATCTCTGATGCCATCACCTCGACCGCCTTGCTCAACTGTCTGCGGCGCGAGGTGGGTGAGCCAGGCCCGGACGGCACGATGCGCCTGCCGCGGACCGATGTCCTGCTGCGCGCACGCCAGGGCCGTTGGCTGTCCGACCCCGAGGTTTTCACCGGTTCGTGGCAACCACTCTCGTGGCACGAGCTCGCCGTGCTCGTCACCAAGGAGCTCGGCGACCCGCCGGTCGGGTTCCTCGACGAGATCGCGGGATCCCGGTCGGCGATCGCGGCGATGCTGGCGGCACGGCCCGCTCCGCCGGCGGATCTTTACCAGCGCTCCGAACAGGCGTTGATCGCCGGGCACCGCTACCACCCCGCGCCAAAGGGCCGTGGCGGCCTGCCCGCGTCGCAGTGGTTGCCGTACGCGCCTGAGGTGCATGCCTCGTTCTCATTGGTGCACCTGGAAGGGTCGTTCGTCGACGACGGCGAGGTCCCGCTGCCCGCGAGGATTCTGCCGGCACACCCGTGGCAGCTCTCGTTGCTGGGCCTGTCCGGTGAGGTCGCTGATCATGTGGTGTGGCCGACGTCCTCCGTGCGCACGGTCTACGACCCGTCGGCCGACCTGTTCTACAAGTTCAGCCTCGATGTGCAGATCACCAACGACGTGCGCCGGTTGTGGGCGCACGACCTGCGCTGGGTTCCTCCGCTGGCTCGGGTGCTGAGTCCGGTGTTCGAGGACATCGCTTCCACCTATCCCGGCACGGTGTTCCTGATCGACCGCGGCTATCGAACGTCCCCGGAGTGCTTCGAGGGCCTTGCAGTGGTCGTGCGGGACGGGGTGCGGCGGCACACGTTGCCCGGCGTGACCCCGTTGCTGGCGGCCGGGATCAGCGAGGGTTTCGACGGCAACCCGTTGGACGGCTTGAGTTCCGCTGAGGCGTTGCGGTGGTTCCAGCGGTACGTCTCGGTCGTCGTTCCTCCTGTGCTGCACGCGTTCTTCGCGCACGGTGTGGTGATGGAGTGCCATCTGCAGAACGTTCTGGTGGGTGTGGACGCGTCGGGCATGCCGGTGCAGGCGTTCTACCGCGACCACGAGGGAATGCGTTTGCTGCCAAGGCACGCGGCGCTGCTGTCCGAAGTGGACGGCCCTGGCGGGTCGCGCGGTGTGTCCGAGGCGAAGGGCTGGGAGCGGCTCCAGTACTGCCTCGTCGTGAACCACCTGATCGAGATCGCGGGCGCGGTGCTGGATCGTCACCCCGAGCTCGACGTGTGGGCGGAGGCACGGGACGTTTTCGCGGGGTACGGATCGTTCACACTGCTGAACTCGTTGCTGGAGAGCCCGGTCGTGCCCGCGAAGGCGAACCTGTTGCTGCGGTGGACCCGTGCGGAGGGCGCCGCGAGCATCTACGTCGACTGCCCGAACCCGTTGTACCGGAACTAGCTCCTTTCGTTGACGCCGCTTTCACGTCGCCAATAGCGTGCTGGACATGACACGTCTGCTGGCGCTGCTCGTGCTGATCTCGGCGATGGTCGTTGGTGCACCGGCAGCTTCGGCGTACGCGCCACCGGACCTGCGTGCGAAGGTCGGTCTGGACGCCGGCTGGCGCTTCCTGCGCGCCGACGCCGTGGGAGCAGAGGCGCCGGCGTTCAACGACTCGTCCTGGACCCCGGTGACCGTCCCGCACACCTGGAACGCGGTGGACGGCCAGGACGGCGGCTCGAACTACTACCGGGGAATCGGCTGGTACCGCAAGCACTTCACGCCCTCAGCCGGTCTCGCGGGCCGTCGGTTGTGGCTGCAGTTCGACGGCGTGAACCAGGTTGCGGACGTGTGGGTCAACGGGGTTCGACTGGGCCAGCACCGCGGCGGGTTCGCGGGGTTCCGCTTCGACGCGACCTCGGCCCTGAAACTCGGCCAGGACAACGTGATCGCGGTGAAAGCCGACAACCGTGCCGCTGTCGACGTGGCACCGTTGTCCGCTGACTTCACGTTCTTCGGCGGCATGTACCGCGACGTGTCGCTGGTCGGCGTTGATCCGCTCGGCGTGCGCATGGGCGACTCCGGCGGCCCTGGCGTGTACCTGCGTCAGCGTGCTTTGACGGACGCCTCGGCGAGTGTCGAGGTGACCACCAAGGCCTGGAACAACAGGACTTCCGTCGCTCGAGCCAAGATTCGCGCGGTCGTGGCCGATCATGCGGGCGTGGTGGTGGGAGAGAGTGTCTCCGCGGTCCGTTCGGTCAACGCCGCCACCGGTTTCGACACCGTGCAGACCGTGACGATCCCGCGTCCGCACCGCTGGAACGGCAAGGCGGACCCGTACCTCTACCGGGCGAGCGTGGAGATCATCGACGCGGACACCGGTGCCGTGAAGGACGTCGTCACCGAACCGCTGGGTCTGCGCGTCACCTCGGTCGACGCTGTGACCGGGTTCTCGTTGAACGGCAAGTCCTTGCGCCTCAACGGGGTGAACGCCCACCAGGACCGCCTGAACTTCGGCTGGGCGGTGTCGGCCGACCAGCAACGCCAGGACTTCGACCTGATGGACGAGATGGGCGTCAACGCGTTGCGCACCGCCCACTACCAGCAGGCCTCGCGCGTCTACGACCTCGCCGACGCGCGCGGCTACGTCGTCTGGACCGAGATCCCGCTGGTCAACGAGGTCGCCGACAGCGCGGCCTTCCGTTCGAACGCCCAGCAGCAGCTCCTCGAGATGATCCGCCAGAACTTCAACCACCCGTCCATCGCGTTCTGGGGCATCGGCAACGAGCAGAAGACCAGCAACACCGCCACCAACAACCTGCTCCGCGACCTGGCCGCCTCCGTGCGCGCCGAGGACTCGGGCCGCCTCTCGACCTACGCCAGCCACATCGGCGACCTCGACCCGGTCTCCAGTCACGCCGATCTGGCCGCCTACAACAAGTACTACGGCTGGTACGACAAGAGCAGCACGGGCCCCGGCGCGTGGGCGGACCGCCTGCACGCCAACGACCCCGCGCGCAAGATCGCGCTGAGCGAGTACGGCGCCGGCGGCAGCGTGGTGCAGCACGAGGAGAACCCGAGCCCGCCCGTGACCACCTCGCGCTGGCACCCGGAGGAGTACCAGACCCTGGTGCACGAGAACTCGTGGGCGCAGCTTCGCAGTCGTGACTTCCTTTGGGGCACCTTCGTCTGGAACATGTTCGACTTCGCCGTTGACAGCCGTTCCGAAGGCGATACGTTGGGCCGCAACGACAAGGGTCTCGTGACCTACGACCGCGCGATCCGCAAGGACGCGTTCTGGTTCTACAAGTCCCAGTGGACCACGACGCCGTTCGTCCACCTGAACAGCGCCCGCTGGACGCAGCGAACGGCGGCTTCCACCACCGTCCGCGCTTACGCCACAACGGACAACGTGCAGCTGACGTTGAACGGTGCAGCCGTCGGTGGGCCACGACCGCCCGCCGCGGACCACATCTACACGTGGCCGATCACGTTGCGGCCAGGCTCGAACACGGTCACCATCACCGGCACGCGAGATGGCCGTGCCTACACCGACACGGCCACCTGGACGCTCGGCTAACCGTTGTAGCCGGCGAAGATCCGCGCGAACTCGTAGGGCTGCTGCGGGATGTTGTTGCACTTGTACAGCGCACCGGTGCAGGCGTTGGCATCCCGTCCCTGCTCCCAGAACGAGAGCATGTTCAGGTGCACCGTGGCGGCGAAGCTCACCAGCGCCCGAGCGTCCTTCTGGTAGAAGATCTCGTTGCGCGAGTCGTTCACGCCCAGCATCGGCGTGACCCCGATCTTCTTCCACGCGGCCGAGTCCGACAGCCCGTAGACCGACTTCACCTGAGCCTGCGTGGCCTTGGCCGCCGCGATCGCCTTGGCCCCTTGGTCACCGGGCCCCTGGTAGTAGTCCATGGCCATGATGTTGACCAGATCCAGGTTCACCCCGGCGTTCTTGGCCGACTGCACCACGTTCACGCCGTCCTGCGTCAGTCCGCTCGGCAACACCGGCAGCGTCAACGAGATCTTCAGGCCCGGGTTGCGGTCCTGCAAGATCTTCAACGCCTGCGAGCGCCGCTGAATCGTCGTGGGGTCGGCCACTGCGGCCCCTTCGATGTCGAAGTCCACGTACTTCAACGAATACGCCTTCACCACGGCGTCGTACTCGTTGGCCAGCGTGGCCGGCGTGGTGCAGTAGTACGCCAGCTCGATGCCCGACGCACCACCGAAGGAGATCTTCACGTCCCCACCGGCGGCGCGGAGCTTCTGGATCTCCTCCTTCTGCCACCCGGTCCTGGGGTCGTAAGCGCCGAACCAGCTCGCCTTGCACCCGTAGGACGTGACGAACCCGAGCGTGAAGCTCTTGACGCCACCCTTGGCGGCCATTTCGGACAACACAGGCGTGGGCCAGGCACCCATGTCGACGTACGGCGCGACCGACGACACCGTCGCCGCGTGCGCGCTGGACAGGGGTAGTGCCATCGCCGCCAGCGCGACGACCGTGGCCAGCTCGAACAGCTTGTTCCGCATGACGAACCTCCTCAGGGCAGGGGTGAGGCGGGGCCACTTATTGGTATAGACCATCACGCGGGACCTGTACAGCAAGAACGGAATCCGCTGGCCGCAGCCGTTCATCACTCCGCGACTTGCTGAGGGCTCCTGACGGGGCCGGGGAAGAACATGTTGGTGGTGGCCTGGTAAGCCGCGTAGTCGGGACGTTTGCGCAGGCTGTAGTACTCGGCGGGCCGCGCTCCGGTGTGCGTGGTCAACGTGACGTACAGCGCCCAGGAAGCAAGGCCGAGACCCAGGGCCAGCAGCACCCACACCGGCAACGCGGTGTGGTGGAACCGGGCCAGCAGTGCCGGCAGCGCGAGCAGCACCAGGGCGTTCCACTGCATCCACTGGAAGAAGTAGTTCGGGTGCCGGCTGTAGCGCCACAGCCCTTGATCGCAGGTGCCTGAGCCACCGCGGGCGCTGAACCGCTGCTTCTGGCGGTCGGCCACCGACTCCAGCACGTACGACCCGGCCCACAGGATCAGCGCGGCCGCGGACCACACCGACAGCCCCTGGGGACCGGCGGCGACGACGAACGCGGGGACGGCCAGCACCGTCGCGTTCGCCAGACCCTGCATCCAGATCTCGAACTGGACGGACCACGCCTCGCTGTGGAACCCCTGCCGCTCCCAGCGCCGCCGTTGATACCGGTACCGGGGCAGCTCGGCCTTGGGCGCACCGGGCGTCCACCAGCCGTGCTTCCAGCTCAGCACCAGCCCCCACAGCCCCATCCGCGCGCCCATGGCGAGATAGGCGACCGCGACCGCCCAGGTCACCACACCGAGCCGGTCGGCCGTGGCCAAGGTGACCACGCCGATGCCCGCCAAACCCCACGGCCAGGCCACGTCGACGTACGACACGTGCCGCGTGAGGTATCCGGGAACGGCCGCCACCAGGGTGAACAACACGACCTGCACCAGCAGGTTCCACCGGGCCGCCCCCGCCGTGGCCGGGTCGACCAGCAGCGCCACCCCGACCAGCGCGAAGGGCAGCATCCTCCAGATCCGCCGCACGCCGTCCTCCTCGCCCAGGGTGAGACATTCCGTCCAAATGTCTCCGTGAGACACTTTATACATGCTGTCTCACGCCGCGGCCAACGTGAACCTGACCACCGAGCCCGAGGTGGATCCGGTCATCGCCCTCGCGATCCGGCAGTTCCTGCGCGAGAGCCGCATCGACATGCGCGACCTGGCCACCGCCGCCGGCATCGGCCGCGCCACCCTCTACCGCCGCCACGGCGACCGCGACCGCGTCCTGGGCGAGGTGCTGTGGGCCATCACGCAACGGGGATGGGCGCGCCTGTGGCAGGCCAGCCCGCAGCGGGGCATGGCGAGGGTGATCGCCGTGCTGGACCAGGCGATGCGCGACACGGTCGCCTTGCCGGCCCTGCGCGCCCTGCTGGAACGCGACCCCGAAACCGCGCTGCGCGTCCTCACCTCCCAGCAGGGAGTGGTGCAGCAGCGCCTCGTGGCCGGACTGGCCGAGCTCATCCGCGCCGAACGCGACGACGACAGCTCGGAGATCCCGGTGGTCAAACTGGCCTACGCCGTGGTCAGGCTCGCCGAGTCCTTCTGCTACTCCGACGTCATCACCGGTGCTCCGCCGGACATCGACACCGCCACCGAGATCATCCGGAAACTTCTCGCCTAACGGTCCGACGTCGTAGATGACAACAGCGCGTCGATCGATGCGACCGTCACCAGCTTCTTCACGGCGCGGGCGAGCTGCCCGTCGAGCGTGATCAACGCGTCTGCCTGGAGCTGGGTCAGAGCGACGTACTCGGCGACCAGGGTGTCGGGCCATCCGAGCTGGTCGGCGACCTTCCACGCAACGGACTGCAGCACGCGGTCGCCGAGCAGCCGGATCCGCAGTCCGCGCAGGTAGTCCAGTCGTCCCTCGGCGTCCTTTTTGGTCATCTCACCGCGTTGTACCTCTTGGTAGAGGAGCGACAGCGTCTGCGAGCGAAGAAGTGTCGGGGCCAGGATCTGGTGTCCGGTGCCGATCACGGCCCGGTCGTGAGCCAGTCGAACGGCCACGTCCGGGCCGATCACGTACTTGGTCATGGAAGATCCACTTCTTCAGGCGGTGTCCGCTGCCGCCGCGAGGAGCCGGGCGAGTTCGGCCGGCCTGGTGTGCATGGGCCAGTGGCCGGAGTCGAGGTCGACGAGGTCGAGGTGCTTGGCCTTGGCGAGCTCGGGCACGTCGCCCGCGTTGATCCACTCCTCGGCCTGGGCGGGGGTGAACTCGGGGCAGATGACCACGACCGGGACGTCGAAGCGCCGTTCGTCGGTCAGCCGCACGACGCCCGTGGCCACATCCCCGGGAACGGGGATCGCGGTGGCGGCGAACGCGCGCCTGGCTTCCTCGTCGAGGTCGGCCGAGTCCGGTCCGTCGAACGGGTCCCAGCCGGGGAAGGACATGACGCCGTCCCGCAGTTCGAAGAAGTCGGCGTAGGGCTTCCCGTCGGCGGCCGGGAAGCCGCCGATGAGGACGACCTTGGAGATCTTGTCCGGACGCCCGTCCGCGGCCAGCCACGCCAGCGAGCAGGCGGCCGAGTGCCCGACCACCACAGGCTTTCCGGAGGCCACGTCCACGGCGCCGAGCACGGCCGCCACCTGGTCGTCGAGCGTGGCGGAGGCGGACCCGTCACCCTGGCCGGGCAGGGTCAGCGGCACGGGACGGTGGCCGAGCGACCGGAGCGCGGACGCGACGTCGTCCCAGGCGGACCCGTCGAGCCACAGGCCGGCGATGAGCAGGACGTCCATGATCAATACCCCTTTTCAGCGCGGATACGTCAGGCTAGAGGAAATTCCGGACGATCTGCTTCCGGTTCATCGCTTAGCCTGCCCGAGTGCCGAGTGACCTGAGTCCGACCGCCCGCGCCCTGCGTGCGTTGGAGATCCTCCAAGCGCGCCCCGGCACGACGGCCGGCCAGCTGGCCGAGAGACTGGGCGTCACGGAACGCGCCGCCCGCCGCTACATCGGGATCCTCCGCGAGGCGGGCATCCAGGTCGACTCGTATCGAGGCCCGCACGGCGGCTACCGGCTCGGGCGCGGAACGCGGCTGCCGCCGATCGTGTTCACCCAGACCGAAGCGTTGGGCCTGGTCATGGCGGTGCTCGACGGCCAGCCGGCGGCCACCGAAGCCGACGACCCGGTCGGCGCGGCCCTGGGCAAGGTCATCCAGGCGCTGCCCGAGAACGTCGGCCGTCAGGCGGCCGTCCTGCGCGAGCACGCCAAAGCCGCGCCCGACCGGCAGTCCGCACACCCGGATCCCGCCATCACCAGCGCACTGGTCGCGGCCGTCGCAGCCAGGCAGCGCGTGCTGATCGCGTACCAGAGCGAGCGCGGCAACGCGTGGAAGACCGAGGTGGACCCGTGGGCGGTCGTGGTCCGCCACGGACGCTGGTACCTGCTGTGTCATTCCCATCGGGCAGACGCGATCCGCACCTATCGGATCGACCGGATTCGCACGGTCGCACAGACCACGCACGAGTTCGAGCCACCCGACGACCTGGACCCGATCGCCGCGCTGGAGGAGAACCTGGGCACCGGCTGGGAGTTCCCCACCCACGTCGTGTTCGACGCCCCGCTGACCGAGGTCGCACCCTGGATCCGGCCTCCCATGGGACGGCTCCAACCATCGGGGAACGGGTGCGTGCTCGTCGGCAGCACCAGCAATCCGGCGATGTACGCACAGGAGTGGCTGGCGGCCGTGCCGTTCGCCTTCCGAGTCGAGGGCGGAGACGAACTGCGTGCCGCGGTCGCGACAGTCGCGACGCGCTTCGCCGCAGCCCTGGCGCCGCGGGACGGATAGCCGTCGGAAGGCTCTGGCTTGCGCGGCAACGCCTTCGCGAGACACTGTTGGCCATGTTCAGCGGCGCGCACGTGATCCTCTACAGCCAGGACGCCGAGGCGGACCGGGCCTTCGTCGCCGACGTCCTCGGGTTCCCTCACGTGGATGCCGGACACGGCTGGCTGATCTTCAAGCTGCCGCCGGCCGAGGTCGCCGTCCACCCGACGGACGGGGCGCCGCAGCACGAGTTCTACCTGATGTGCGACGACCTGGACGCGGTCCTGTCCGACCTGGCCGCAGCCGGTGTCGGCACCTCCCGGCCGGTGACCGAGGAACGGTGGGGGCGGCTCACCGCGGTAAGGATGCCAAGTGGGTCCGAACTGCCCCTGTACCAGCCGCTTCACCCCGTCGCACACAACCTGTGACGAGCGCGTGATGTCAGCCCACGAAGGTCGCGACAACAGACGCGGCGGCGGGGGTGACCTTGACCTCGGCAGCACGCAGCCGTGGATGGTCCAGCCAGTACATGCGGGCTTCGTCGGGCTGCCCTTCGTACACGGGCGGCGAACTCGTCATCGGGGCGAAGTCGTCCAGGACGATCACGCCACCCAGCCATAGCCAGTCCGCCGGCTCGAGTGGTCGGCCAGCTCCCGCCAGCCCCGTTACGCACCTCCCACCCGCGGGTCACCGGCGAACACCGCGGCGGCGATCTCCGCCCGTGCTCGGTCTCGTTCCACACTGACGATCCGCACGCCCGGCCGCGCACCGGAAGCCAGCCACGCCAAGCCAACCCCGCAGCCGGTCCCGGTCTCGCCGATCACACCGGCACCGACGCCGCCCGCAAGCGTCCGCAGAAGCCGGCCCTGCTCAGGAAGGCAGGAATGGGCGAAGCCGGCCCGGCGAGCCGCCCGCACCGCAGTCGCGACCAAGGGCGGAAGATCGACGCAGTGGTCATAGGCGGCCGTCCCCGAATCTGTCACGAGCCAATCGTGCCCTGCCTGACTCGGTCCCGTGAGCCACAACCGACATCGTGCGGCTGGACGATCACCACCTGCTTCCTGTCGGTCACGTCGCGGCAGTCGAGGGCGTCGAGGAACTCGGACCGGTCGGGCGCGCGCGTTCCGTGGCTCCAGCAGCCGGCCTGGCCGGCATCCGTCCCGCGGAGGGTGCCGTCGCCTATCGATCACTGGTCGTCGAGCCCAAGGTCGTGGGTGACCTGACCTTCGTGAAGGGCAGCTGCGAAACACCTCAGGGCACTGCGCGGTCGGAATGGCACAGGCGAGACGGGCGGTTCACCCTCGCCGTGACGGTGCCCCCGAACACCACCGCCGAGATCAGGGTTCCGCTGCTGGGCGGGCGAGTGGTCCTCCCATCGGCCGGTGGCTTAGAACTCCTAACAGAATGATCTTGGAATACTGTTGATCAACCGCGTGTTGACCTTGGTGTGAGGAAGGGCGAGCAGCTCCCCTGGATCGT
>NZ_JBEXVQ010000041.1:0-87805 GCF_040629405.1 Lentzea sp. NPDC005914
GCACGCTCGGCCCGCACGCTCGGCCCGCACGCTCGGCCCGCACGCTCGGCCCGCACGCTCGGCCCGCACGCTCGGCCCGCACGCTCGGCCCGCACGCTCGGCCCGCACCCTCGGCCCGCACCCTCAGCCCGCACCGAACAGGCGCCTCGACTCCCCGTCCTCGAACCGTCGCCTTGGCTGCAACCCCCCACAAGCCCAAGGAGCCTCAAGGCCGGCACCGCCAACGCACAACCCGCTTGTCAACCAGTCGATCGGCTACTCCCCGTACCTCTGCGGGCTGAGATCCCTGACTGCACCTCCGGCCTGCAGAAGGAGGTGGGGTGACGCTCGGTGTCCCTACGGTCACTGAAGCAACACCTCATCGAACACTGGAGGTCCAGTGAGATCAGGACAGCGAGGTGCCCGTCGGGGGATCACCGCGCTCGCGCTGTCGGCAGGCCTTGTCACCACGACAACGGCGGCTGTCGCACACGCGCAGGAGCGGGCGCCGGGGGAGTGGACATCGGGAGAGCGCGGCCAGAGCGTCACGCTGATCACCGGTGACCGGGTCGAACTGGCCGGCAACCGGGTCGTGCGATACGTGCCGGGACCGGGCCGCGGTCAGTTGGCCGTGCGGACCTACACGCAGGACGGGCACCAGCACGTCGTGCCCGCGGACGCGGTTCAGTTGGTGGCCAACGGAAAACTCGACCCGCGGCTGTTCGACGTGACGTCGTTGGTGGAGTTCGGTTATGACGACGCGCGTCGTGACACCGTCCCTGTGATCGTGCGGCCGGCGGCGGGCGCACGATCGGGCATCGGCGCGCTTGACGCCAAGGCTTCCGTGGCCGATCTGGTGACGGGCGTGGCCGAGAAGTCGGGTAGTGCCTGGGAGTCGTTGCGCGGCGGTGCGGTCGAGAAGGTGTGGCTCGACGGCGTCCGCAAGGTGGCGCTCGACCGCAGCACCAAGCAGATCGGCGCGCCCGAGGCGTGGCGGCAAGGGGTCACGGGCAAGGGTGTGAAGGTCGCCGTGCTCGACACGGGTGTCGACGAGAAGCACCCGGACCTGCAGGGCAAGCAGATCGCCGAGAAGAACTTCACCGACTCGCCGGACAACACCGACGAGGTCGGGCACGGTACGCACGTCGCGTCGACGATCGCCAGCAAGGGCGAGAAGTACCGCGGTGTCGCGCCGGACGCCGGGATCCTCGACGGCAAGGTCTGCCAGCCTGGCGGCTGCACCGAGTCGGCGATTCTCGGCGGCATGCAGTGGGCGGCCGAGCAGGGTGCGCACGTCATCAACATGAGTCTGGGTGGTGGTGACACCCCGGAGATCGACCCGATCGAGGAGGCCGTCAACCGCATCTCCGCCGAGACCGGTGCGTTGTTCGTGATCGCGGCGGGCAACTCCGGACGCCCCGAGACCATCGGGTCACCCGGTAGCGCCGAGACCGCGCTGACCGTTGGCGCGGTGGACCGCAACGACGGCATCGCGCCCTTCTCCAGCCGTGGCCCCGCTGCGGACGGTGCGGTCAAGCCGGACGTGACGGCGCCCGGCGTCGACATCGTGGCGGCCGAGGCCGGAATACAGGGCCACGTGGCGATGTCCGGCACGTCGATGGCCACCCCGCACGTCGCGGGTGTGGTCGCGTTGCTCAAGCAACAGCACCCGGACTGGACCGGCACGCGCCTCAAGGCGACGATCATGGCTTCGGCCAAGGCAAACCCGGCGCTCAAGCCGTTCGACCAGGGCACCGGTCGCGTCGACGTGCCGAAGATGCTGGCGCAGCAGGTGATCGCGGAGCCCGCCAACATCAACTTCGGGGTGCAGCAGTGGCCGCACGGCGACGACCAGAAGGTCGTCCGCGAGGTCACCTATCGCAACGCGGGCAAGGACCCGGTCACGCTCGACCTGACCGTCGACGTCACCGGACCGGACGGCAAGCCCTCGCCCGCCGGTCTGTTCGCGGTGTCCCCGGCGAAGGTCACCGTCCCCGCGGGCGGCGAGGCCAAGGCCGCGATCACCGCTGACACCAAGGTGAACGCGGCCGACGGCGCCTACAGCGGCGCGCTCGTCGCGTCGAACGGCCAGCGCACGCTGATCAGCGTCAACCGCGAGGTCGAGAGCTACGACGTGGGCGTCTCGGTGCTGGGCGTCGACGGCAACCCGACGGCCGACCACGGCACGTCGTTCGTCAACACGAAGACCGGCAAGGGTTATCCGGCCCAGGCCAAGAACATCCGGCTGCCCAAGGGCGAGTACATCGTGGACAGCCCGATCTTCACGCCGGACCGCAAGGTCGTGTTCCTGGTGCAGCCCAAGTTCGTGGTGACCGGCAAGGCCTCGCTCACGGTCGACGCCCGCAAGGCCAAGCCGGTCGCGCTCAAGCCCCCGGACGCGGCGGCCAAGGGCATCATCGGCACGATCTCCTACTCCACCAAGGTGGCGGGCCGGCCGTACGGCTCGGGCTGGGCGTTCTTCGACGGCCTCGCGGACCACGTCCTCACCGCCCAGATCGGCCAGGACGCGCCGGGCTTCACGACCACGCTGGCCGAGCAGTTCGAGGGCACGCCCCGCGACGAGAAGACCCCGGTCAGCTACCGCCTGATGTGGACCGAGCGCGGCATGCCCACGGGCTTCGAGCGCACGGCCAAACCGACCGAGCTCGCCGAGATGACGAGCACCTTCCGCCCGGCGGGCGAGGGCTACCGCCACGCCGTCGCGGCCATGCCGCACCCGGTCGACGGCAGCGGCGGCTTCGGCTGGTTCACGCAGGTGCCCGACAACGGCCGGGCGGTCGACCTGGTCAACACCACAGGCGGCAAGTGGAGCTGGATCTACGACCGCACCACACCGGACAACACCCGCGAGTACTCGACCGAAACGCTCGCCGCCTCCTACAAGGGCGGCAAGAAGTACTCGCAGGCGTTCGGCAGGGCCGTGCTAGGCCCGTCCGTCCCGGGAGATCCGGGCTTCGGCCTCGCGAGGCTCGAGGACCAGATCGCCGTCAGGGTCCCGCTCTTCACCGACAGCAACGGCGGCGAAGGCAGGGTCGGCACCGGAACCGCGAAGACCACGCTGTTCCACAACGGCACCAAGCTGGGCGAGCAACCGCAACCGGGCGCGATCTTCGACGTCCCGGCCGCGGAAGGCCGGTACAGGGCCGAGATCGAACACAGCCGCACCGCCGAGGTGTCCACGAAGGTCAGCGGCGCCTGGACCTTCAAGGCCAAGCACACCACCGACGTCACGCAGCTGCCGCTCTCGGTGGTCCGCTTCCTGCCCAAGCTCGATGACAACGACACGGCTCACGGCCGAGTCCTCGTCGTGCCCCTGAAGGTCGAGCAGCAGCAGAACACCCCGAAGGTCAAGCGCGTCACCGTCGAGGTCTCCTTCGACGACGGCGCCACCTGGAAGCAGGTCCAGGTCGCCGGCGACAAGGCGATCGTGAAGCACCCCAACGGCGCCAAGTTCGCGTCGCTGCGGGCCAAGACGACCGACGCCGCGGGCAACACCGGTGAGGTGACGATCATCCGCGCCTACAAGATCGCGGCCTGATCCACCGGAATTGCGGCTGACCCACCAGAGCCGCGGCTTGATCCACCAGAACGGTTAGACCCGCTGAACTGTCAGACCCCAGAACTGTCAGACCCGCTGACTAGCATCGGATTCGGGGGCTCCACGCTCCGGCCTCACAGGGCCTGGGAACCCCCAAAATCCAGCATAGTCAGCGGGTCTGACACTTTTTGAGCGTCGTCGGGCCGCGAGGCGCAGCCGCCAGTCTTGCGAGACGCAGCCGCCTGGTGCCGCGAGACATAGCCGCCTGGTGCCGCGAGACATAGCCGCCTGGTACCGCTAGAGGTAGCCGCCCGGTGCCGCGAGGCGCAACCGCCCAGAGCGAGGCACAGCCGCCCGGTGCCGCAAAGCGCAGCCGCCAGTGCTGCGAGGCGTAGCCACCCAGCCGGCGTGAGAGCGCGAAACGAGACGGCCGACGCCGCGATGTCACGCTCCGTCGCGAGGCGCGCAGAAGCGGGGCAGCCGCCACCGGACGCAAATGCACCGCCCTGCGCCGGCCCGCGATCACCGGACCCAGGCACCCGTCCGCGTCGTACCGAAGGACGGCGAAGGTGCCCGCGACCGCTGGCCAGCCGGTCAGACCTGCTCCGGGCCGACCCAGGCGATCGTGGAACCGATCCGGCCGCGCGAACCTCAAAACGAGCGGGCGGCAGGCGTGAAAGAACGGCCACAAGGGCCGTGTGGAGGCCTCACGACGGCCTCACCACTGCCCTAGAAGGATGATGGTGACAGAACCGACCGTATGAGAAGGCCGACTGGGTAGTCGCCGGGCCGCGCGGATCGTATCCTGGAGGGTGACGTCCCCAGGGTGGGTCGTCCGCCGGGTTCGGCGGAAACCGAAAACACCCGGCGCCCGCGACCGCTGTGCCGGAGGAGGAACGATGCCACTCTCCGAGCACGAGCAGCGACTGCTCGACCAGATCGAGCGCGCGCTCTACGCCGAAGACCCGAAGTTCGCATCCACCGTACGAGGCGCCAAGTTGCGGCGGCCGTCCAAGCGGCGCCGTGTACAGGGCATCGTGTTGTTCGTGGCAGGTGTGGCGGCACTCGTCACGGGTGTGATCTTCCCGAAGCTCGCGATCGTCGGGATTCCCGTCGTGAGCGTCTTCGGCTTCCTGCTCATGTTCTTCGGCGTGCTCATCACCCTGACGACGTTGCGTCGAGGTGACCAGGTCGCCGAGGGGACGCAGGAAGACGGCAAGCCCGCACGCAGCCGCAGCTCGTTCTCCGAACGCATGGAAGAGCGCTTCCGTCGTCGTTTCGACGAGGAGCAGTAAGCCTCTACGCGAAGGGCCCGCCCGCACCAGGGGAGCGGGCCCTTCGCGTTGGAAGGCCTAAAGGATGCCCTGGAAGCCCTAGACCGGAACCGTCTCGCGCTCCGGCGTCTCGGCCATCGGCACGGGCGCCGGCTTGAGCACCGACTTCGGGAACAACCGCGCCCGCAACGACAGCGGAGCGTTCTGTCGCAACGACTGTCGCACCGCGGCCAACGCTGAGGGCAGGGCGGGGTCGGCGGCCGGGCTCGCGCTGTACCAGGACCGCTCGATCGCCCCGATCACCTTGCGCAGGCCTTCCTTGCCCGCGTCGTCCAGGTTGTGCTCGCGTGCCAACCGGCGAGCGGCCGTCCGGATCGTCTCGGCCGCCGGCACGGGTGCGCCGCGGTCGATCGACTCGGCCATGAGCTCGCTCCAGGCAGCGCTCGCCGCCCCGGGACCGAGTGCTGTCACCGTGTGCAGGCGGTTGCGGCGGCGCACCACGCGCACGAGCAGAGGCGTCAGCACGAGCCCGGCGATCACCAGCACCGCAGCGAGCCACCAGGAGATCAACGCCGCCGCCAGGCCGACGCCGATCAGCCACAGCGCGCCCACCGTCGGTATCAGCAGCTTGCGCGCCCAGGGCACGCCCATCAGACCCGCGCTGAGGAGGCCGAACAGCGCGAGCACCAGGAGCACCGTCAGCAGCGCCGCCAGCACCAGCACGATGCCCAGCGCCCAGATCAGCCACGTGGGCGTGCCCGTGTCGGCGACCTGCTGCTGGTCGCCGGCGTTCTGCTCGCCGTCGGGCGAGGCGGACTGCTGCGCCGACCCGGACACCGACGTCGTCACCGTCTCGGTCTTCGTTTCCGCCGTCGGCTGGTCCTCCGCACCGGGCGAGGTCTCGCGCAGGTACGGCGGCACGACCCCGCGACCGTCGTTGATCGGGGTCGGGTCGAAGGTCATCCAGCCGTGGTTCGGGAAGAAGATCTCGACCCACGCGTGCGCGTCGTCGGTGCTGATCGTGCGGTAGGTGTTGTCGCCGGACGAGATGCCGGCGGTGAAGCCGATCGCCACGCGGGACGGCAGGCCGACCACGCGCGCCATCACGGCCATCGCGGAGGCGTACTGCTCGCAGTAGCCGACCTTGCCCTTGGTCACGAAGTCGGTCAGCGCGTCCTTGGTGACGTCGCCCTGGGTCTTGAGGTCGTACTTGAACCCGCTGGTCGGGCCGTTGAAGAACGCGGTCAGCGCGGCGGCCTTGTCGAAGTTGTTGGTGGCGCCCTCGACGACCTTGTTCGCGAGGTCGATCACCTGCTGCTCGACGCCGTCGTACTTGAAGTACTCGGCGTCGACCTCCTTCTTCGCGTCCGAGGTCAGGCGCAGCGCCGACTTGGACGGCGTCGAGAGCACCGTGTCGATCGTGTACGGCTCGGGCTCCCGTTCCCGCTGACTGAAGATCACGCCCTTCTTCACGTCGAAGCGGTAGTCGTCGTCCGGGGTGTTGATGCTGCGGACGGCGCCGTAGGTCGGCAGCCAGAAGCTCCGCCAGTCGCGCGGCTCGATGTCGATGCGCGTCGACTTGCCCTCGCCGCGGTCACCGGCCTGGGGCGGCAGGTCGCCGCGAGCGGGCTCGCCGCCGGGGTCCGTGCCGCGTTCCCAGCCCTTGTCCGGCACGTACTTGGCCAGCGTGGTCGCGCGCAGATAGGTCGCCTCGGGCAGGCCGCGCACGTAGAACACCTCGGTGGTCCGGCCGCGGTTGAGCATGCCGCGCAACGACGTCATCTCGCTCAGCCCGATGCCGCCCTTGCCACCGCCACCGCTGCCGCCCATCGGCAGCCGCCCGACCGTGCCGACGATCGTGAACCCCGCACCAACGATCAGCGCGATCACCATCGCGATCGACGCCACCGTCGTCGCCGACCCGCCAGAACCGCTCGCCGAGCCTGAACCGAGCCTCCCGCGCCACGCCTCGTGCCGGTGCTGGCCGTCGACCGCGAGCAGCATCGCGAACGCCGCGGCGCCCAGGATGAACGTCCAGAACGGCAGCATCTCGTCGGCCAGCGACGCGGGCACCGCGAACACGCACAGCAGCACCAGCCCGGACGCCGCGGGAGCCGCCGCGGCCACCGCCAGCGTGTCCACCAGCACCGCGACCAGGCCGATCGCCAGCACCACGAGCGCCTGGATCGCCGGCGTCGCGTGCACCGGCGGCACCCCGGTCTGCACCTGCGCGACGGACTCCTCGAGCACGTCGCCGAGTTCGCCCAGCGCTTCGGGGCCGGGGATGAACAGGAAGATGCCCGACCGCGTGTGCAACGCCGTGAGCAGGCACAACAGCACGAAGACCTGGGCGATCGCGACCAGCGGCGGGGTCAGCCGGGTCGCCCGCAGGAACGCGCCGGTCACGGTGATCGCGACGATCACCACGCCGATGCGCACCAGCCACAGGTCACCCTCGATGACGCCCGACAACGCGGTCGACGCGCACAGCACCGCCAGCGCGGCGATCCACGGCGTGGCCGAGGTGAACCACTCGGGCTCAGCGCCCTTCGAGGGAGCGGAACGGGACCCCATCTTCAGCCCACCTCCGAGCGCATGGACGGCCCCCGGTTACTCGCCGAGGCGCACAACTCCTGCCACACCTGCTGCATCGACGACGACGGCCGCGCGATCGTCACGCCCCAGCCCGCGCCGGTCAGCAACCGTCGCGCGTCCTCGGGGTCGGGCGCGGTCGCATCCGTTCCGCCGGCCCACGCGTTCACGTCCAGCAGCACGGCCAGGCTGCGCATGCCGCGCGGCCGGTACCGGATCAGCTCTTCCACGGACGCCGGCGACACACCGCCGAGCACCGCGATGACCTCCTGGCCCGCGCCGGGGTCGATGCCGGCGCTGAGCTCACGCCGGTGCGAGCCCTGCAGCGCGGCCAGCGAGTCCAGCACCACGTGATCGCTGTGCCCGCCGTCGGACGACCCGCCCGCGAGCACCCGCCCGTCCTCGGAGACCAGACGGATCTGGTGGCCGAAGTGGTGCAGGTGCAGGCAGATCGACGCCACGAACGAGATCGACCACTCGAGCGACGCCGTGGGACCGCTGCCCCGGTGCGCGTGCACGCGGTGGTCCAGCAGCACCGTGGTGCCACCGCGCCACGGACGTTCCTCGACGCGCACCATCAGTTCGTCGCGCCGAGCCGTCGACCGCCAGTGGACCTTCCTCAGGTCGTCGCCCTGCCGGTACGGCCGCACGACCGCGTCGTCCTCGCCCTGACCGGCCCGCAGCCGCACCGAGCCGTCGTCGCCCGCACCCATGCCGGACCCGCCGGGCAGACCCGACAGCCGCACGACACGGGGCACCACGACCAGGCGTGACCGGCCCGCCAGCTCGCGGTCGAACTCCGCGAGGCCGAACGGGTCGGTGATCCGCGCCATCAGCGGGCCGACCTGCTGGATGCCGCGCATCACCGGCTTGAGCGGGTAGCGCAACGTCGTGGGCGCGTTGCGCGGCAACCGTTCCACCAGGAACCGCGGCCGCGCGCCCAGCGCGTACGGGACGGTGTCCTCGAGCATCAGCCCACCCGTCGGCAACCGGCCGGTGCTGCGCAGGTCGAGCTTCACCTCGGACGCGGCCCCGACCGGCACGCGGCTCGGCGCGAGGAACCGGGCGGCGTGCAGGCCGACCCGGGCCCTCGTCGCGAGCCACGCCGCCAGCAGGGGCAGCGCGATCACGAACGCCGCGACCCTGAGCAGGTCGCGTTCGTTCAGCACCGCGGCGCACATTCCGGCGGCGAACCCCGCGGCCAGCAAGCATCTTCCGCGTGTGGTCAGACCGGAGAGTGCGGTTCGCATCGTTAGCGTGGCGTCCCTGCGTTGTTGTTGATGCTGCGAACAAAGGCCGCACTCGGGTCGAGAGCGGCAGTCGGCACCGGCACCCGCTGCAACAGGGCCCTGATCAGCTCGGCGGGCGACCGGCGGGCGGCCTGGGCCTCCGCGGTCATCACGAGCCGGTGCGCGAGCACGGGGATCGCGATCGCGTGGATGTCGTCCGGCACCACGAAGTCACGGCCCGCCAGCGCGGCTTGCGCTCGTGCGGCACGCACGAGATGCAACGTGGACCGCGGCGACGCGCCCAGCCGCAGCTCCGGCAGGCGGCGCGTGGCCGACACCAGCTCCACGGCGTACCGGCGGACCTCGGGGGAGAGGTGCACCCGGCGCACGGTCTCGATCAGCCGCAGCACCTGGGCCGCGTCCGAGACTGGCCGCAGGTCGTCGAGCGGGTTGTGGCCCGCGTGCTCGTCGACCATCGCCAGCTCGGCCGCCGGGTCCGGATACCCGATCGACACGCGCGCGGTGAACCTGTCGCGCTGCGCCTCCGGAAGGGCGTAGGTGCCCTCCATCTCGATCGGGTTCTGCGTCGCGATCACCATGAACGGCGACCCCAGCGGGTACGTGTGCGCGTCGACCGTGACCTGGTGCTCCTCCATGCACTCCAGCATCGCGGACTGCGTCTTGGGGGAGGCGCGGTTGATCTCGTCACCGACCACGATGTTCGCGAAGATCGGTCCCGGCCGGAACTCGAAGTCGTTCTCCTGCCGGTTGTAGATCGACGACCCAGTGATGTCGCTGGGCAACAGGTCGGGGGTGAACTGCACGCGGCTCACGGTGCAGTCGATGGAACGGGCAAGCGCTTTCGCGAGGGAGGTCTTGCCGACCCCCGGCACGTCCTCCACGAGCAGGTGCCCCTCGGCGAGCAGCGTCACGAGGGCGAGACGGACCACGTCGGGTTTGCCGACGAGCACCCGTTCGACGTTCGCGGCGATCCGCTGTACGGCGCCGTGCAACTCACCCAGGACCTGATCGACCGGCGCGTGACTGTTCGCGCTTGGGCTTCCCGGTGTCACTAAACCTCCAGCAGCCGTGTCCGGAACACGGACGTGTGAGCGTTTCACGCAGTGTGTCAAACCACGGCTAAGTGACCTACACCTGCGGGCTACACCGGGTTCGCACCAACAGTTTCCACCTTCCCCCACCAACGCGTCTCAGCCCCATGTTTTGGCGGAAATTTCTAGGCCGTTCGAGTGCTGAACCGGGGCTGAACACTCACTCGGCACGGTGGTGGCTGACCAGGTCCCCCACCCTCCCCCCACGCCTCCCCACTGCGTCTACCTGGGAAAACGGGTCACGAGTTGGTGTATAAACACCTGTTTCAGCGTTGACTGTGGTGAAAA
Organism: Lentzea sp. NPDC005914; assembly: GCF_040629405.1. NCBI lineage: Bacteria > Bacillati > Actinomycetota > Actinomycetes > Pseudonocardiales > Pseudonocardiaceae > Lentzea > Lentzea sp. NPDC005914. The sequence continues at coordinate 10,034 of NZ_JBEXVQ010000041.1, forward strand.
GTGGGGTACTGTGGCGGCCGGTGGGGCAGACGGGGGCTCCACTGCCGGTCTCGTCGCCCGGCAAGGGAGGTGGATGCCGTGTTCCTCGGCACTCACTACCCGCGCTTGGACGACAAAGGTCGGCTGACACTGCCTGCGAAGTTCCGGGACGAACTGGCGGGAGGTCTCATGGTCACCAAGGGCCAGGACCACTGCCTGTACGTGTTTCCCCGGGCTGAGTTCGAGCAGATGGCGAGGAAGGTCGCCGAGGCGCCGTTCACCAACGACGCCGTACGCGCCTATCAGCGGTATCTGTTCGCGGGTACGGACGAGCAGCGTCCGGACGGTCAGGGCCGCGTTCTGATCGCACCGGAACTGCGCCGGTATGCCGGGCTGACCAAGGAGTGCGTGGTCGTCGGCGCGTTCACCAGGATGGAGATCTGGGACGCGACCGCCTGGCAGACCTATCTCGAAGAGCACGAGGACGGCTACGCCGAGGCTCGCGAGGAGGTCATACCGGGCGTCTTCTGATGGCGGTCAGCCGAGCAACAGGCCGGATGTTCAAACGCGATTCGGGTGCCGTGAGGCCTCGGTCCGCTCGACTATCGGCCCTGGCGCACCTTCCCCGGCGCCAGGTTCGACGGGCGGGCGGGGACCTGACGTCACCCGAACGCGCATCAGGGGAGTAGAGGGACGATGGATCAGCCGCGGCACGTTCCGGTGCTGCTGGACCGCGTCCTGGAACTCTTCGCTCCAGCGCTCTCCGGCAAGCCCGCCGTCGTCGTCGACACGACGCTCGGCATGGGCGGCCACTCCGACGCGTTGTTGAGCGCCCACCCCGAACTGACGCTCATCGGGCTCGACCGGGACCCGCAGGCCATCGAGATGGCCGGCAAGCGGCTGGCGAAGCACGGCGACCGCGTGAAGCTCGTCAACGTCACCTACGACCACATCGACGAGGCCGTTGAAGACCTCGGCTACTCGCATGTGGACGGTGTGCTGATGGACCTCGGCGTCTCCTCGTTGCAACTGGACGAGGAGGAGCGCGGGTTCGCGTACTCGAAGGACGCGCCGCTCGACATGCGGATGTCCAAGGGCACCGGCATGACGGCGGCGGACGTGCTCAACACCTACTCGCACGGCGACCTCGCGCGCATCCTCTCCACCTACGGCGAGGAGCGATTCGCGGGCAAGATCGCGTCGGCGGTGCTGCGGGAACGCGAGAAGGAGCCGTTCACCAACTCCGGGCGGCTCGTCGAGCTGCTCTACAACGTTGTCCCCGCGGCGTCCCGGCGCACCGGCGGGCATCCGGCGAAGCGCACGTTCCAGGCGTTGCGGATCGAGGTCAACGGCGAGCTGGAGTCGTTGCGACTCGCGCTGCCCGCCGCGCTCGGCGTGCTCGGCATGGGCGGGCGGATCGTCGTGGAGTCCTACCAGTCCCTCGAGGACCGGATGGTGAAACAGGCGTTCGCGGAGCTGGCGAAGTCGAAGACCCCGCCGGGGCTGCCGGTCGAGCTGCCGGGCCACGGGCCGGAGGTCAAGTTGCTCACGAAGGGCGCGGAGCTCGCGTCGGAGCAGGAGATCGAGGACAACCCGCGTGCGGCGCCGGTGCGGCTGCGTGCGGCGGAACGGATCGGAGAACCGAGATGACGGCACCCGCGAGGGTCGGTGGGCCGTCGCCCCGCGACCCCTCCCAGGGCAAGGCCGAGGAGCAGGACAAGGCTCGCCGGCGGACCGCTGGTGCCGAGCGCGCCTACGCCCGCCGTGCTCAGCGTGCCCAGAACCTGCGCAGCGGCGCCGCCGTGCCGCAGCAGAAGCCCGTGTCGAAGGCTCCGTTCGTCGTGCTGGTGATGCTCGTGCTCGGCGCGGGCGTCGCCGGGATCATGTACTTCTCGACCCAGGCCGCCGCCGACACCTACCGCCTGCAGGAAGCCCGGTCCGAGGCGGAGAAGCTGACGTTGCGGATGGAGCAGCTGCGCCGTGAGGTGGCGCTGCTCGAGTCGCCGACGGATCTTGCTCGCCGGGCGGGCGAGATGGGCCTCGTCGAACCGTCGAACCCGGCCCGGCTGAGGCAGAACCCGGACGGCACGATCGAGGAGTTCGGCAAGCCGAGCGCGCCGACCAAGTCGACGCCTCCGCCACCGCCGTCGTCCGAGACGCCGGCGCCGCCCGCGGGTCAGGCCCCGCCTGCCGGCCAGACCCCGCCTGCCGGAAACCCGACTCCTCCGGCGGGTAACTGATGCCCGGTCCTCAGCAGCGGGGGCCGCGTCGCCCGTTGTCGGTGCGCGGCTCCCGCCCTGCCTCGCGCACGGGCGGCAACAGCAAGCTGCGCATCGCGGTCGGCCGCATCCTGCTGATCGGCGCGCTGCTGATCGCGGGCGTCAAGCTCGTGCAGGTGCAGGGCATCCAGGCCGACGAGCTGTCGTTGCAGGCGCAGAAACAGCGCACGACGCGGCAGAACATCCCGGCCGAACGCGGCTCGATCCTCGACCGCAACGGCAACCAGCTCGCGTTCTCGATCGAGGTCCGCGCGCTCTACATCCTCCCGCAGCGCGCCCGCAAGACGTGGGACGAGGCGCGCGCGAAGGACCCCGAGCAGTACCCGCTGAGCTACGACGACCACGCGCGCGAGGTCGCCAAGTTCATCTCCGGCACGCTCGGCCCCGAGGTCAACGGCGAGAAGACCGACGAGGAAGCCGTCTACAAGCAGCTCGTCGAGGACATCAGCTACGAGGTCCTGGTCAACGAGGCCGAGCCAGCTAAGGCGGCGAAGATCGTCGCGAAGTACCCGGCGGAGATCGGTTCCGAGTACCGCTCGAAGCGCATCTACCCCAACGGCGAGCTGGCGTCGAACATCATCGGCGCCGCGAACTGGCGCCAGGAGGAGAAGCCGCCGACCACGCAGGGCATCCTCGGCCTGGAGAGCGCGCAGGACAACGTGCTGGCCGGCCGCATGGGCCGCCGCGTCGTCGACACGATGTCCGGCGACGACACGCTCGTCATCCCGAACACCGAACGCGAGCTCGTGCAACCGTTGCCCGGCAAGAGCCTCGAGCTGACGATCGACATCGACACCCAGTACGCGGTCCAGAGGATGGTCACCGAGTACGCGAAGAAGTCGGGCGCTGCCAACGCTTCCGCCGTCGTGCTGGACAGCCGCACCGGCGAGATCGTCGCGATGGCCAACGACAAGACCTACGACCCGACCGACTTCGGCAAGGCCTCCGAGGACCAGAAGCGCAACGCGGCGGTCGCATCCAGCTTCGAACCGGGATCGGTGAACAAGATCGTCACCGCCGCCGCGGCCGTCGAGTACGGACTCTTCAAGCCTTCCGACGTGCTGCAGGTGCCCGGTTCGCTCAAGGTCGCCGACCGCACGATCAGGGACGCGTGGGGCCACGGAACCGTGCCCATGTCGTTCACCGGCGTCTTCGCCAAGTCGTCCAACGTGGGCACGCTGCTCGCCGCCCAGGAGGTCGGCAAGGAGCGCTACGCCGAGATGCTGCAGAAGTTCGGCCTGGGCCGACGCCTCAACTCCGGTGTCCCCGGCGAGGAGTCCGGTGTCGTGCCGCCGCTGAACCAGTGGTCCGGCTCGACCTTCGGCAACCTGCCCATCGGCCAGGGCCTCTCGATGACGTTGCTGCAGATGACCGGCATGTACCAGACCATCGCCAACGACGGTGTGCGCGTGCCGCCGCGGCTGATCCGCGCCGAGATCGGCGAGCAGGGCGCGCGGTCGGAGAAGCAGCGTCCGGAAGGCGTGCGCGTCGTCTCCCCGGAGACCGCGAAGACCGTCCGCGACATGTTCCGCTCGGTCACCCAGGTCGACCCGCGTGACGCGAACCAGAACGGCACCGGCGGCAAGGCGGCCCTGCCCGGTTTCCAGATCGCGGGCAAGACCGGCACGGCCCAGCAGATCGACCAGAACTGCAAGTGCTACTCCCAGTCGCAGTACTGGATCACGTTCGCCGGCATCCTCCCGGCCGACAACCCGCGCTACGTCGTCGGCATCATGCTCGACGCGCCGCACGGCACCCAGTTCAGCGCCTCGGCGGCACCGTTGTTCCACGACATCGCGACCTACCTGACCCAGCGGTTCCAGGTGCCGATGTCGGCGGAGCAGACGCCATTCGTGCAGCTGCAGATGTAGCTCAGAACGGCCACCCGACAACGTCCTCCGCGTGGACCTCGTGCAGCGTCGCTCCGTCGAACCGGGCACCGGTGACGTCGGTCAGCCCGTGCGGGGGCGTTCCGGTGTTCACGTGGGCGAGCCTCGCGCCGGTCAGGTCGGTGTCACGCAGATCGGCGCCCCGCAGGTCGCAACCGGCCAGGCTGACCCCGCGCAGCGAGGCGCCGCGCAGGTCCGCGCCGCTGAGGTCGCACATCTTGAACGAGCACTGGTCCAGGGTGGCGTGCCGCAGGTCGGCCCCGGCGAACGAACATCGCGTGAACCGCAGGTGCGCCGTGCGGAGCGAAGTGAGGTCCTGCCCGCTGAAGTCCACCGCCGTCACGCCGGCATAGTTGCGGAGAGTGGCAAGTTGATTTCTCGCGGTCACGAGTCCGCATTGTTGGCGACGTTTGTCGTTTTGGCAAGTGATTTGAGACACGCCCACGCGTGGCAATGACGCATTTCATTGTTTGACAGTGAAAATCCCCACTGCACATTATCGTAATGAGACGCATTTCATCACGTCTAATACTTCGAAACCGAAGTGCAAGGCGAGATGGGGTTTGGCGTGCGTTTCTGGGGATATTTGATCTTGGTCAGCGTGGTGACGGCGTCATTCGTTCCCGCAGCTCAGGCAGAGGAGGAAAGCAGGACGGCGAAGTCGTACTGGCTGCACATGAACAGCTCGCCGACGACCGACGAAATGATCACCGCCGAGGCGTCGCGTCGTTCCTACGTCGTGCTGAACGCCTGGGAAAGCGATCTTGCCGAGAAGTTCAAGGCGGCTAATCCGAAGATCCAGACCTTCGTCTACAAGGACCTCTCCTCCACGCGCAGCTACGCGTGCCAGAACGGCGTGGACGACACCGATCTGCCGACCGGCGTGGGTTACTGCGCGGCCGACCCGTCGTGGTTCCTGCTCGACCAGAACGGTCAGCGGTTCGAGTACGACGGCTATGAGGGCCACTGGCAGATGGACGTCGGTAATCCCGCTTACCAGAACGCCTGGGCGGACAACGTGATCGCGTCGTCGCGCGATGTGTTCGACGGCGTGTTCATGGACAACGCGCTGTTCGCGTGCGACACCTACCACGACGGTGTCTGCCCGGCTTCGTACCGCACCGACGAGTCGATGCGCGACGCGTACCGCTCGATGTTCGCCAACACGCGGCAGAAGTTCGTCGACGCCGGTCTCAAGACCGTCGCCAACATGTCCAACGCCCGCCTGCACGAGGGCGCGTGGGATTCCTACGTCGAATACCTGGACGGCGGCTTCGACGAGTGGTGGCTGACGTTCGGCGACAAGGACCTCCTCTCGGAGTACCCGGAGGGCTGGAGCCGCCAGGTGGCCCAGATCACCGCAGACGAGGCCAAGGGCAAGATCACCTGGGTGCAGCCGCACCACAGCGGCGCCGAGCAGCCGTTCCGCTACGCCTTCGCGAGCTACCTGCTGGCGGCGGGCTCACGCGCGGCGCTCTCCGAGATCCAGGAGACCGACCGCTACGACAACGCCTCCCCGTGGCGCGCCGAGTACGACTGGGACCTGGGCGAGCCGGCCGCGGCGTACTACGAGGTCGCCTCGAACGTGTTCCGGCGCGACTTCGCGTGCGGCACCGTGATCGTCAACGCGAACAAGACCGGCAGCTCCGCCGTCACCGTGCGGCTCCCATCGGTGCACACGAACGAAAAGGGCTCGTCCGTGCGTTCGGTGTCGCTGCGCGGCACGACCGGAACCGTGCTGCGCAAGGCCTGCTAGACCCAGCCGCTCTTACGGCACCACCCGATCGTCGTGCAGGGGCTCCGGCCGGGCGACGAGCACCGGACAGGACGAGTGGTAGAGGGCTGCCCTCGTGATCAGGCCGACGCCGTCGTGCTGCCCGCCACGCCCCACGACAACGAGGTCCGAGTCGAGAGCAGCCAGCGCCTCGTGCGGATGACGGGACTCGACGATGACCTCGGGCGTGAGCTCGGGAGCCGTCGTGCGCAGGAACAACACCGCGCCACGGACCGCGGCCTCGTCACGAGGGACGGCAACGCCGTGCTGGGCCGGCGGGTGGACGTGCAGCAGGCGCAGGGACGCTCGGCGGGTGCGGCAGAGCTCGACCGCGCGCCGCAGCACGACCGGGTCCTCGCACCCGCCGACGGCCGCGGTGATCCAGCCGTACTCGCCACGGATCGCCGGGGGTCGTCCGCGCACCACTACGACTCCGCACCGCGCGCGGCGCAACACCGGGAGGACGAGGGAGCCCAGACCCAGGCTGCGGTGCTGTTCGCCCTTGCACCCCAGGACCAGGGTCGCGCTGGAGTCCGACGCCCTCACCAGTGCGGCCACCGGGTCGTCACCGCTCGGGCGGAAGTGGGCGGTGAGCATGGGGAGTCGTTCGAGGACCCGCTGGACCGTGGTGTCGCCGGGGTCCGCCAAGTACACCTGAAGGTCTGTTCGCAGCGCCCACGCGTGGCGCGCCGCCCATTCGAACGCGTGGTACGCGGTCTCGGAAGTGTCCACCCCGACCGTCACGGAACGACTGAAATCCGGTGCCCAGAAAGAGAATCTCCTGGGTTCCACCGCCGTGGTTGTTCTCATCGCCGCCTCCTGCCGCTCTCTACCTCACCGCGCGTGCCCCAGCGCCCACAGGGCCCAAAGTCACAAAGCGGGCAGGAACTTGTTCGGCCGGACGGGCTCACTCCTGAAGCCCAGCGAGAACGGCCACTCGAACGGCCCATCCGGGCAGATCATCACCCGAACGCCAACGCGCCGCTCGGCCACTCCGCGCACGCCGGTAGCCTCTTGCCCGTGCCTGCCAAGCTCGAGGGCAAGGTCGCGACCGCCCCGCCCCGCCCCAACGCCATTCGCCCTGCTTCCGCGGCTGCTCTCGCCGCGGTCGCCGACGTGCACCTGACCAGGCCAGCACATGCCGACGTCCAGGTGACGGGGGTGACGCTGCGTGCACAGCACGTGGTCCCCGGCGACCTCTACGCCGCGCTGCCCGGTGCCCGCGTGCACGGTGCCGACTTCGCCGAGACGGCGATCGCCAACGGTGCCGTCGCGGTGCTCACCGACGAGGCCGGTGCCGCGCGCGAGGCCCTCAAGGACGTGCCCGTGCTGATCCACCCGCGCCCGCGCGAGGTGGTGGGCCTGCTCGCCGCGCACGTCTACGGCCGGCCGTCGACCAAGATCAGGCTGTGGGGTGTGACCGGCACGTCCGGCAAGACCACCACCACGTACATGATCGAGTCCGCGCTCCGGGCCGCGGGGAGGAACACGGGCCTCATCGGCACGGTCGGCACCCGCATCGGCACCGAGCAGCTGGACAGCTCGCACACCACGCCCGAGGCGCCGGACCTGCAGGCGCTGTTCGCGGTCATGGCCGAGCGCGGCATCACCGACGTCGCCATGGAGGTGTCGAGCCACGCGCTGGAGCTGGGCCGCGTCGCCGCCACCGAGTTCGAGATCGGCGCGTTCACCAACCTCAGCCAGGACCACCTCGACTTCCACGCCTCGATGGAGGAGTACTTCGAGGTCAAGGCGCAGCTGTTCGACGGCCGCGCGCGCAAGGAGGTCGTCTGCGCCGACGGCGAGTGGGGTCCCCGGCTGGTCAAGGACACCACGATCACCGTCGCCACGACCAAGCCCGCCACCTGGACCGCGAGCAACGTCGAGGTGAGCCAGACCGGTGAGCAGACGTTCACCGCGCACGGCCCCGACGGCGACATCGAGATCCACCTGCAGCTGGCCGGCAGCTTCAACATCGCGAACGCCCTGCTCGCGATCGCCTGCCTGCACGCGGAGGGCATCCCCGCGCAGGCCATCGCCGAAGGCCTGAGCACCGTCCAGGTCCCCGGCCGCATGCAGCGCGTCGACGAGGGTCAGGCGTTCACCGCGGTCGTCGACTACTCGCACAAGCCCGCCGCCGTCGCGCTCGCGCTGGACGCCGTCCGTGCGAAGACCGACGGCCGGGTGATCATCGTGCTCGGCTGCGGCGGTGACCGCGACCGGGCCAAGCGGCCGCTCATGGGCGAGGCCGCCGCACAACGATCCGACGTGTTGATCATCACCGATGACAACCCCAGGAGCGAAGACGCGTCCTCTATTCGGGCCGCCATGCTCGAAGGGGCTCTCGCCACCGAGAACCGCGGCGAGGTGCTCGAGATCGGTGACCGGAAGCTCGCGATCGACAAGGCCGTCGAGCTGGCCGATCCGGGAGATGTCGTCGTCGTGGCGGGCAAGGGACACGAGACGGGACAAGAGATCGCCGGCGTGATCCACCCGTTCTCGGACGTCGAGACGCTGACCGCCGCGATCAGAGAGGCGCACCGTTGATCGCACTCACGCTCGCCGAGATCGCAGAGATCGTCGGCGGACGCTTGCACGCAACCGATGGCAGCCAGACCGTGACGGGCTCCATCGAGTTCGACACCCGCAAGGTCACCGAGGGCGGCCTCTTCCTGGCCCTTCCCGGTGAGCGCGTGGACGGCCACGACTTCGCCGCCCAGGCGGTCGCGAGCGGCGCGGCCGGCGTGCTGGCCGGACGCGAGGTCGACGCGCCCGCGGTGATCGCGCCGCCGGTGGAGACCAAGCACGCCAACGCCTACGTGCTCGCGGGCGACAAGAACGGCGAGGGCGCCGCGGTGCTCGAGGCGCTGGCCAAGCTCGCCCGGTACGTCACGGACCAGCTCAAGGACCTCACGATCGTCGGGGTCACCGGTTCGGCGGGCAAGACGTCCACGAAGGACCTCATCGCCCAGGTGCTCAGCCCGGTCGGCGAGACCATCGCGCCGCCCGGTTCGTTCAACAACGAGCTCGGCCACCCCTGGACCGCGCTGCGGTCCACCGAGGACACCCGGTTCCTCGTGCTGGAGCTGTCCGCGCGCGGGATCGGCCACATCGCGAACCTGTGCGAGATCGCGCCGCCGCGCTTCGGTGCCGTGCTGAACGTCGGCACCGCGCACCTGTCCGAGTTCGGTTCCAGGGAAGGCATCGCGCAGGGCAAGGGCGAGCTCGTCGAGGCCCTGCCGGAGGACGGCGTCGCGATCCTCAACGCCGACGACCCGCTGGTCGCGGGCATGGCGAGCCGCACGAAGGCCAAGGTCGTCCTCGTCGGCGAGAACAAGAACGCCGACGTCCGCGCGGAGGACATCGAGCTGGACGAGCAGGCCCGCGCGAGCTTCACGCTCAAGACCGCGAAGGGCGACGCACGGGTCAAGCTGGCGTTGAACGGCCCGCACCAGGTGGGCAACGCGCTGGTCGCCGCCGCGATCGCACTGGAGCTGGGCGCCACCCCGCAGGAGGTCGCCGAACGACTGGGCGCCGCCGAACGGGTTTCCGCGCACCGCATGGTGATCACCGACCGGGAGGACGGCGTCACCGTCATCGACGACGCGTACAACGCGAACCCGGACTCGGTGCGGGCGGCGTTGAAGGCGCTCGCGACGATCTCGCGCGCCACCACGCCCGCCCGCCGCAGCTGGGCCGTGCTCGGCCCGATGGCCGAACTGGGTGACGACGCGGTGCGCGAGCACGACGAGATCGGCCGCCTCGTGGTCCGTCTCGACATCAGCAAGCTGGTCGTCATCGGTGACGCGGCCCGCGCGATGCACCAAGGTGCGCACCTGGAAGGATCTTGGGGGGAAGAGTCCGTTCTGGTGCCGGACGCGGACGCGGCGATCGCGTTGCTGCGCGCGGACATCCGGCCCGGTGACGTCGTGCTGGTCAAGGCATCCAACGCCTACCGCCTGTGGCGCATCGCCGAGGCCCTGCTGGAGGCAGGAACCAAGTGAAGAGCATCCTGATCGCGGCAGCGATCGCACTCACGGTGTCGATCCTGCTGACGCCCTACCTGATCAAGGTCTTCTCCCGGCAGGGCTTCGGCCAGGAGATCCGCGAGGACGGTCCGCAGCACCACAAGACCAAGCGCGGCACGCCGACCATGGGTGGCCTCGCCATCCTGGTCGCCATGTGGGCCGGCTACCTCGGCACGCACCTCGTGAACTCGATGTCGGCCTCGGCGTCGGGGCAGACCCCGACGGCGTCCGGCCTGCTCGTGCTGATGCTGACGACGTCGCTGGGGCTCGTCGGCTTCCTCGACGACTTCATCAAGATCCGCAAGGCCCGCAACCTGGGCCTGAACAAGACCGCGAAGCTGGTGGGCCAGTTCATCGCGACGATCACGTTCGCGATCCTGGTGCTGCAGTTCCCGAACAAGGACGGCCTGACGCCCGCGTCGGTCAACCTGTCGTTCGTCCGCGACATCACCGTGGTCTCGTTCGGTGTCGTCGGGTTCATCGTCTTCTGCTACGGCATGGTCGCCGCGTGGTCCAACGCCGTGAACCTGACCGACGGTCTCGACGGCCTGGCCGGTGGCTCGTCGGCGATGGTGTTCGGCACGTACGTGGTGATCTCGTTCTGGCAGTTCCGCTACAACTGCTCCAGCTACGCCGTCGCCGGGTGCTACGACGTGCGCGACCCGCTGGACCTGGCGGTGATCGCGGCCGCCGCGATGGCGGGCTGCATCGGCTTCCTCTGGTGGAACGCCGCCCCGGCCAAGATCTTCATGGGTGACACCGGTTCGCTCGCGCTGGGTGGTCTGGTCGCCGGTCTCGCGATCGCGACTCGCACCGAGCTGCTGATGATCGTCATCGGTGGTCTGTTCGTGGTCGAGGCGCTGTCGGTGGCGTTGCAGGTCGCGGTCTTCCGCACCTCACGACGGCGCCTGTTCCGCATGGCACCGTTCCACCACCACTTCGAACTCGCCGGGTGGGCGGAAACCACTGTCATCATCCGGTTCTGGCTGATGGCGGGCATCTGCTGCATGTTCGGTCTTGGCGTGTTCTACAGCGAGTGGCTGACAGGCGGGATCTGATGACGAAGCTGGCCGGTTCACGGGTACTGGTCGCCGGTGCCGGTGTGACCGGCCGGTCCGCCGCCGAGGCGTTGCTCGCGGCGGGCGCTGAGGTCGTGGTGACGGACTCGTCGCCGGAACGGCTGATGGCGCTCGAGACGCTGCTGGACGGCGTCGAGCTCGTGCCCGGCCTGACCGAGCCGCCCGCCGGGACGTCGCTGGTCGTCACCTCGCCGGGGTGGCAGCCGTCGAGCCCGTTGCTGGCCGCGGCGTCGTCGGCGGGCATCGAGGTGATCGGCGAGGTCGAGCTGGCCTGGCGGATGGCCTCCGAGCTGGCCGACCCGCCGGTGTGGCTGGCGGTCACCGGCACGAACGGCAAGACCACCACGGTCGGCATGCTGGAGTCGATCCTGCACGCCGCCGGTGCGGATGCCGTGGCCTGCGGAAACGTCGGGCTTCCTGTCGTGGACGCGCTGCTGGCCGGACGCCGGGTGCTCGCCGTGGAGCTGTCGAGCTTCCAGCTGCACTGGGCGCCGTCGGTGCGGCCGCAGGCGGGCGCGCTGCTCAACCTCGCCGAGGACCACCTCGACTGGCACGGCGGCATGGAGCCGTACGCGCAGGCCAAGGCCCGGATCCTCACCGGTGACGTGGCGATCGGCTGGCTCGACGACGACCTCGTCGTGGATCTGCTGGAAGAGTCGCCGGCCCGTGACCGCATCGGTTTCACGCTGGACGAGCCCTCGGACGGCCAGCTCGGCGTGCGCGACGGCTGGCTGGTCGACCGCGCGTTCGCCGACGACGAACCGCTGATCGAGGTCTCGAAGATCCGCCCGGCCGGTCCTCCCGGCATCGCGGACGCACTGGCCGCAACGGCTCTGGCGCGTGCATACGGTGTGCCGTCCGAGGCCGTGCGCGAGGGCCTGGAGGCGTTCGAACCGGCAGCTCATCGCGCTGTCCTCGTTACGGTCGCCGCTGATATCCAATATATCAACGACTCGAAGGCGACGAACCCGCACGCTGCCGTGGCGTCGCTAAGGGCGTTCGACAGCGTCGTCTGGATCGCGGGCGGCCTGCTCAAGGGCGCCTCGGTCGACGAGATGGTGCGTGCGGAAGCCCACCGGTTGCGGGGTGCGGTGCTGATCGGCGCCGACCGTGCGGTGATCGCCGAAGCGATGGCTCGTCACGCTCCGGACGTGCCGGTGCGCGTGCTCGACGTCGCCGACGACGACGAGCCGATGGTCGCCGTGGTGCGGGCCGCGCAGGAACTGGCACAGCCCGGCGACACGGTGCTGCTCGCCCCGGCGGCGGCGTCGATGGACATGTTCACCGACTACGCCCATCGCGGGCAGTCGTTCGCGGAGGCCGTCCGGCGGTTGACGTCGGGCTGAAAGCCGTGACCGGTAGGGTGGTGGTGTCGTGACCGCCGGCCTTCACCGCGTCTTTCGGCGCTCAGCAGGGCGCCTCGCGGTACCGGCCCCGCGCCCCCATATGCCCGATATGAGGACGCGGGGCCGGCACCACGATGCACCCGTCTGACCGTCGAAACACGGGGCAAAGGCCGGCGGCCACAACACCATGCAGCGACACGCCACAGGAATCCCCGTTCGAGCGCTTGACACAGGAGACGATGATCTGGTGACCGTCGTCGCCGACAAGCCGAGAAGCAAGCGGAAGGTTCGGACCACGGGCCGTGTCGCGTCGTTGCGCGGCGGTCTGACCTCGTGGCTGAGTCGCCCGCTCGCGGACTTCCACCTGTTGCTCGCGATCTTCGGCATGCTCACGGTGCTCGGTCTGGTGATGGTGCTGTCGGCCTCGGCGCCGGGACAGGTCGCGTCGGGTGTGTCGGCGTACAGCGTGTTCCAGAAGCAGCTGATCTACGTCTGCATCGGCGCCGTGCTGTTCTGGCTGGTGCTGCGGTTTCCGTTGCGGCGCCTGCGACATCTGTCGACGGCCGCGATGGGCATCGGCGTGCTGCTGCTGGTTCTGGTGCTGACGCCGCTGGGCGATGTCCGCGGTGGCGCACGGTCGTGGTTCACCGTCGGGCCGATCTCGTTCCAGCCGATCGAGGCGGTCAAGCTCGCGCTGGCGTTGTGGGGCGCGCACGTGCTCGTCACCAAACGGGCGTTGCTGTCGCAGTACCGGCATCTGCTGGTACCCGTCGTACCGGTCGCGATGCTGGTGTTCGCGCTGGTCATGCTGCAGCCCGACCTCGGCGGCACGATCACGCTCGGCGTGGTGCTGATCAGCCTGCTGTGGTTCGTGGGCGCGCCGATGCGGTTGTTCGGCGTGATCGCCGGTGGCGCGGTGGCCGGTGCCGTCGTGCTCGCGATCGGTGCCGCGTACCGGTTGCAGCGCGTGTCGACGTTCCTCAACCCCGACGCCGATCCGCAGGGCGCGGGTCTGCAGGCCCGTCAGGCGATGTTCGCGCTCGCCGAGGGCGGCCTGTTCGGCAAGGGGCTCGCGCAGGGCAGCTCGCAGTGGCGGTACCTGCCCAACGTCGAGTCGGACTTCATCTTCGCCGTCATCGGCGAGGAGCTCGGGTTCGTCGGGTGCGCGCTGGTGCTGGCGCTGTTCGGCGGCCTCGCGTGGGTCGGGCTGCGGGTGGCGTGGCGCAACACCGACCCGTGGATCCGGATCGTGTCCGCGACGCTCACGGTGTGGCTGGTCGCGCAGGCCGCGATCAACATCGGCTACGTCGTGCGGCTGCTGCCCGTCACCGGCATCACGCTGCCGATGATCTCCTCCGGCGGCACGTCCGTCGTGATGACCATGATCGTGTTCGGCATCCTCGCGAACTGCGCCCGGCACGAGCCCGAAGCCGTGGCGGCGCTGCGGTCGCTCGGTCCCGGCCGGGTCGGCTGGCTGCTCAAGCTGCCCGCGCCCGAGGCGTACCGGCCGCCGCCCAAGCGCAAGCCGGTCCGCCCGTCCACGCCTCCCCGCGCGCCGGGCAGGCGCACCGCGCAACTTCCGGTCGTCGACGAACGTCGTATGGCCGGAAGGTCCGCTCCGCCGTCGGAGTACCGTCGCCGCGAAACGCGGCGGGTGAACCAGAGCCGTTCCGAACAGGGACGGTCGACCCGCGGCCGCGGGCGATACAACTGATTCGAGTCAAAACCAATATCCGGAGGCAAGTCTTGACCGGGCACCCTGCCCCCAGTGGTCCGTGCGTCGTGGTCGCAGGTGGTGGCACCGCGGGACACATCGAGCCGGCACTGGCGCTGGCCGACGCGGTCATGCGACTGCGACCGGACGCACGCGTCGTCGCGCTCGGCACCGAGCGCGGCCTGGAGACCAAGATCGTGCCGGCCCGCGGCTACCCGCTGGAGCTGATCCCGCCGGTGCCGATGCCGCGCAAGCCCACGCTGGACCTGCTCAAGCTGCCGCTGAACGTGCGCGGCGCGGTGAAGCAGACCCGCGAGGTGCTGGAACGCGTCGGCGCGGACGTCGTCGTCGGCTTCGGCGGCTACGTGGCGCTGCCCGCGTACCTGGCCGCGCGTGGCCGGGTGCCGATCGTGGTGCACGAGGCGAACGCCAAGGCCGGTCTCGCGAACAAGGTCGGCGCCAAGTTCGCCGCGCACGTCGCGGCCGCCGTGCCGGACTCGGGCCTCACGGACGCGCAGATCATCGGCATCCCGCTGCGCCAGTCGATCACGACGCTCAACCGCGCGGCGTTGCGCGACGAGGGCCGCCGCTTCTTCGGTCTCGACCCGCACGCGCCGGTCCTGCTCGTGTTCGGTGGCTCGCAGGGCGCGCGGTCGATCAACGAGGCCGTCGCACCCGCGGCGGCGGCGTTCGCCCAGGCGGGCGTCGGCGTGCTGCACGCGTACGGTCCGAAGAACAGCGTTGCGGTGCAACAGGTTCCGGGCGCGCCCGCGTACGTGCCGGTGCCGTACCTGGAGCGCATGGACCTGGCGTACGCCGCCGCGGACGCCGTGCTGTGCCGCTCGGGCGCGATGACCGTCGCCGAGGTCTCGGCCGTCGGTCTGCCCGCGGTGTTCGTGCCGCTGCCCCACGGCAACGGCGAGCAAGCGCTGAACGCGGGCCCTGTCGTCTCCGCCGGTGGTGGCCTGCTGGTGCCGGACGCGGAGCTCACGCCCGAGAAGGTCGCCTCGCTGGTGGTGCCGCTGATGGCCGACCGCGCGCGGCTGGCCGCCATGTCCCAGGCGACTTTGGGCACCGGTCGTCGTGAAGCCGACGAGATCCTGGCCCGCGCCGTCCTGGAGGTGATCAAGAAGTGAGCCTCGAACGCGTTCACCTCGTGGGCATCGGTGGTGCCGGAATGAGCGGCATCGCCCGCATTCTGCTGGCGCGTGGCGTGCAGGTGTCCGGTTCGGACGCCAAGGACTCGCGGACCGTCCTGGCTCTGCGTGCCCAGGGTGCGCGGATCGCCGTGGGCCACGACTCCTCGAACCTCGACCAGCTCGACGGAGGTCCGACCGAGGTCGTGGTGTCGACCGCGATCAAGGCGTCGAACCCGGAGTACTCGGCGGCTCGCGAGCGCGGCATCACGGTGCTGCGCCGCGCGGAAGCGTTGGCCGCGTTGATGGAAGACCATCGGGTCGTGTGTGTTGCCGGCACGCACGGCAAGACGTCGACCACCTCGATGTTGACCGTCGCCTTGCAGCACTGCCGGTTGGACCCGTCGTTCGCCATCGGTGGTGACCTGAACGAGTCCGGTGCGAACGCTCACCAGGGCACCGGCGGTGTGTTCGTGGCCGAGGCGGACGAGTCTGACGGCTCGTTCCTGTTCTTCTCGCCGTCGGTCGCCGTCGTGACGAACGTCGAAGCGGACCACCTCGACCACCACGGAACCGTTGAGGCGTACACGGCCGTGTTCGACTCGTTCCTGGACCGGATCGTGCCGGGTGGCGTGCTGGTGTCCTGTGTGGACGATCCGGGCGCGGCGCGGTTGATCACCGAGGCTCGTGCTCGTGGCATCCGTGTGCGTGAGTACGGCCGTGGCGCTGCCGACGCGCGCATCGTCGACTACAAGCCCGCCGAGTCCGGTGGCCTGGCGTCGGTCGAGATCGACGGTGTGGCCGTGGAGGTCAAGGTCGCGGTGCCGGGTGAGCACATGGCGTTGAACGCCGTTGCCGCTCTGCTCGCCGGTCTCGAGCTCGGTGCCGACCAGGCCGGGATGCTCGAGGGTCTCGCTGCCTTCGGTGGCGTGCGGCGGCGGTTCGAGTTCAAGGGCCGCGCCAACGGCGTGTCGGTCTACGACGACTACGCGCACCACCCGACCGAGGTCGACGCACAGCTGCGTGCGGCACGTCCAGTCGCTGGGGCGGGCCGTGTCATCGTGGTGTTCCAGCCGCACCTGTACTCGCGCACCCGCACGTTCGCCACCGAGTTCGCCGCCGCTCTGTCGCTGGCCGACGAAGTGGTCGTGCTGGACGTGTACGGCGCCCGCGAGGAGCCGGAGCCGGGCGTGACCGGTGGGCTGATCGCCGACCAGGTAACGGCTTCCGTGCACTACGAGCCGTCGTTCGACCGGGTGCCCGCTCTGGTGGCGTCGCTGGTCCGCGACGGCGACCTGGTGGTGACCATGGGCGCGGGTGACGTGACGATGCTCGGGCCCGAGATCGTCAGCGCACTGTCGGAGCAAGTGCAGGCATGAGCGCCCCGGTTCGCGGCAGGTCCACGCGAGTACGCCCCGCCTCGAACCGGCGGCCGAAGATGAGTGCCGAGTACCGGGCGCGGCGCAGGGTGATCCTGCGCCGCCGCCTGGTCGCGGTGCTGACGTTGCTCTCCATCGTGGGTTTGTCTTACAGCGTGTTCTTCACGCCGTTGCTGGGTGTTCGCAGCGTGGACGTCCACGGCGCCGTGGTGCTGACAGACGACGAGGTCCGCCGTGCCGCCGCCATCGAGCCCGGCTCTCCGTTGGTGCGCCTGGATCTCGCCGGCATCCGCGAGCGCGTGGCCGCCGTGCCCCGCGTTGCCCGCATCGAGGTGGAACGCCAGCTGCCGGGCACCGTGCGGCTGCTGATCACCGAACGCGTCCCCGTCGGTTCGGTGAAGCTGCCCGACGGCTTCCACCTGGTCGACTCCACCGGCAAGGACTACGCGGTCCTCCCCGCGGCGGCACCGGGCGTACCCGAACTGGTGCTCGCCGCTCCGTCGTCCGCGGACCCGGCCACTCGCGCCGTGGTCGGGGTCGTGAACGAGCTGCCGGAGAAGCTGCGGCCCGACGTGATCGCGGTGGCGGCCACGTCCGGTGCCGACGTGAAGGTGACGCTGTCCGGCAACCGCGTGGTGAAGTGGGGCAGCTCCGACGACACCCCGCGCAAGGCGGCTGTGCTGCTGGTGCTGCTCTCGCGGGAGGGCACGACGTACGACGTGTCGTCCCCGGAACTGGCCACGGTTTCCTGATTCTTCGACAGTCCTGATTCTTCGACAGGGGTGGGATCGGCGGCCCTGCCCGGTCCGATCCGATCCCACCCGCTGTCAGCCTTCAGCGCGCCAACGACCCTGGTGCCGGCGAGCGTGAGTCACGGCTGTGGTGCCGGTGGCCGTGATGGTGTCGGAAATCGGCGCGGACGCCGGTACGGGGACCGAGGAGTCGGCTGGGAGCACACGGACATCCGCTCCCGTCAGCCGTTCACCCTGAGCGCTGTCGCGACCCGCACGAGCAGGCCGCCCAGCCTGCTGGTCACGAGTTCCAACACGATCGCCTCGATGACGAGCGAACGCACGGACGCGGGTGCGGGTGCCAAGACGGGCCTCCTCGTAGTGAACGACTACCGTGCTCATCGGACTGCTCCGCGCGGCATTAGCCGTATTGGTCGTTGTCACCCGAAGGAAGTACGCATGGCAGGACACGTCGTGGTGGTGGGCGCCGGTCTTGCCGGACTGTCCGCCGCGTTGCACCTGCAGGGCACCGGCCGGCGGGTCACCGTGCTCGAAAAGGCTGACGTGCCAGGAGGTCGCGCCGGGACCGTCCAGGTGGGCGGGTTCACCGCCGACAGCGGTCCCACGGTGCTGACGATGCCCGAGTACCTGGACGAGGCGTTCGGCGCGGTGGGAGAGCGGCTCGCGGACTGGCTGACGCTCGACCGGGTCGACCCCGCCTATCGCGCACGGTTCGCGGACGGGTCTTCCCTCGCCGTGCACACCGACGGTTCCGCGATGGAGGACGAGGTCCGCACCGTCTGCGGCGCAAGGGAGGCGGCCGGGTACCGGGAGCTGCGGCGGTGGCTGGGCGAGCTGTACGCGGTGCAGCGGGAGCGCTTCATCGGTGCCAACTTCGACTCGCCGCTCGACCTGCTCCGGCCGGAACTGCTCAGGCTGGCGAGCCTCGGCGGGTTCGGGCGGCTGGAGTCTCAGCTGCGGCGGTTCATCAAGGACGAGCGGCTGATCCGGCTGTTCTCGTTCCAGGCGCTGTACGCGGGAGTGCCGCCGCAGCAAGCCCTCGCGGCGTACGCGGTCATCGCGTACATGGACACCATCGCGGGCGTGTACTACCCACGCGGCGGGATGCACGCCGTGCCGCAAGCGCTCAGCAAGGCGGCGGAGAAGCACGGCGCAGAGTTCCGTTACGGCACAACGGTCACGCGTCTGGAGTGGAGTGGCGCACGGGTCAAAGCCGTCCATACCGCCGAAGAGCGCATCGAGTGTGACGCCGTGGTGCTGGCGTGTGAGCTCCCCGACGCGTACCGGTTGCTCGGTAAACGCCCGCGACGGCTGGTCAAGCACCGTTGGTCGCCATCGGCCGTGGTGCTGCACGCCGCGACGGATCGCACGTGGGACCTCGGCCACCACAACATCCTGTTCGGCGCGGCCTGGCGCGACACGTTCGACGAGGTCGTCCACAAGGGACAGTTGATGTCGGACCCGTCGCTGCTCGTCACGCACGCGCAGAACGGCCTGCATTACGTGCTGGCGCCGTGCCCGAACCTCGAGACAGGCCCGATCGACTGGCCGCGAATCGCACCCAGGTACCGCGACGAGCTGGTAGCCACGCTCGAGAAGCGCGGCCTCGACGGCTTCGGCGCGGCGATCCAGGACGAGCACCTCGTCACGCCACCGGACTGGGGCAACGCCGCGGGCACGCCGTTCGGGCTCGCCCACACCTTCGCCCAGACCGGGCCGTTCAGGCCGCGCAACGTCGTCAAGGGCGCCGAGAACGTGGCGTTGGCGGGCGCGGGCACCACACCGGGCGTCGGGGTGCCTCCGGTGCTGATCTCCGGACGTCTCGCGGCCCAGCGGATAAATGCGGTGCGGTGACAACGGCGCTCCTGCACGCTGCGCCGCATGACACGTACCGCACCACCACTGGTCGCCGACGAGCGCGCGACCTACACGGCCCTGTTGGACTACCTGCGCGCCACGATCGAGCTGAAGGTCGACGGTCTGGCCGACGACGACGCAACGCGCGCGGTGCTGCCGTCGAAGCTGACGACGGCCGCAGGTCTGGTGAAGCACGTGCGGTGGGTGGAGCACCACTGGTTCGAGGTGGTGCTGGCCGGACGCGAGTCGCGCGCGCCGTACACGATGGAGGACCCCGACGCGGACTGGCGCGTCGAAGAAGGCGAGACGCTCGCCCGGTTGCTCGGCGAGTACCGGGACCAGTGCGAGACCAGCCGCGCGATTCTGGCCGACCTGGACCAGGTCGTGCCGTTGCGGGGCGACCGGACGGTCTCGGCCCGATGGGTGCTCGCGCACGTCATCGAGGAGACCGCCCGGCACGCCGGTCAGCTGGACGTGGTCAGGGAGTTGCTGGACGGAACGGTCGGCGACTAGGCGGCGGTGACGTGCCAGGTCTGGACGGGGATGAAGGGCGGGTACTCGGGAACCGCCCACGCGTGGTCGTCGCCGGGAGTGAGGAGCCGCTCGCCCGACCAGACGCGGTAGGTGCCGACGGCGGTGCGGTCGAACCTCCAGTGCTGGCCGGTGTCGGCGATGTCGCATTCGCTCAGCGCGTCGACCACGGCTTCGGCACCGGCCTCGGCGTTGAGGCACTTGTCGTTCGCCAGGCTGCGCAGCGCGGTGCCGCCGCCGGCCAGCTCGACCCGCTGGAACCTCTGTCCTGCCACGTCGGCGCAGGGCAGCGACTTGGGAGTGGACGAACCGTCGACACCGAGACACCCGTAGTCCAGCGCCACGGCCTCGAGCCGCACGACCTGGCCCGCGGTGTCGGCCGGTGGAGCCGTGGTCCCGGTCTGCCGCACCCGCCACCGCTGGTGGTCGGAGTCGGCGACCATCGGCTCCGCGTACACGTTGACGTCGTTGGACGAGCTGTCGACGTAGTCGTCGCCGTACTTGATCCGCACTGTGCCGTCCCGGTCCGCGACCAGTTCCGCGTGCTGGTAGTCCGACTTCTCGTCGCACCAGAAGTTCGTCAGGCTGAAGTTGGCCTCGACGCAGTCGCGCATCGTGGTGTTGCGCAGGATGACCCTGCCGTCGCCGACCGGGATCTGTTCCCAGCGCTGGTCAGGAGCTCCTGTGCAGTCGGCGAGCACCACCCTCGGACGGTCGGGCGCGGGGTCGACCTCGATCTGCAGGCACGTGCCCCGAGCCACGCTGGTGATCTCGATGATCGGATTTCCTTCTGCCGCACTGGCGGGTGCGACCGTCACTGCCCCCAGAGCGATCGCGGCCAGCGCGACGCTCAGCATCTTCGTCCCCATCTACTGACAGTAGCGACCGGTCACCGGAAAATGAGGTGGAAGCGGCGTAGGTGTGGGCGAGACGATCTCTGATTCGACGTCCGACTACGCTTGTGGTGCGTCGTCCTCAGGGCCGTGCGCGCTACTTGACGGCACGACCGGGGAGTAGTAGCGCACAGTGTTGGGACCCTACGGCGTGGCTGCTGGACCGACGCACCGCCGGTGCTTACCGTCCAGCAGGAACATACGGGGTTGACATAACTCATGATCTCGACGAGAGGTTGAGGGTTTCAATCCGGGTGCATCACCACCCAGCACCACAGCACGGACCACGATCAGGAAGGCGGATCCGATGACGCCCCCGCACAACTACCTCGCGGTGATCAAGGTCGTCGGCATCGGTGGTGGCGGCGTCAACGCCGTCAACCGCATGATCGAGGTCGGGCTCAAGGGCGTCGAGTTCATCGCGGTGAACACCGACGCACAGGCCTTGCTGATGTCTGATGCCGACGTCAAGCTCGACATCGGCCGCGAGTTGACCCGCGGTCTCGGTGCCGGCGCGAACCCGGAGGTCGGGCACAGGGCCGCCGAAGACCACCGCGAGGAGATCGAGGAGGTCCTCAAGGGGGCCGACATGGTCTTCGTGACCGCCGGCGAGGGCGGCGGCACCGGCACCGGCGGCGCGCCGGTGGTGGCCTCGATCGCCCGCAAGCTCGGCGCACTGACCATCGGTGTCGTCACGCGGCCGTTCTCCTTCGAGGGCAAGCGCCGTGCCAAGCAGGCGGAAGACGGCATCCAGGCGCTGCGCAACGAGTGCGACACGCTGATCGTCATCCCCAACGACCGGCTGCTCCAGCTGGGTGACATCGGTGTCAGCCTGATGGACGCGTTCCGCTCGGCCGACGAGGTGCTCCTCTCCGGTGTCCAGGGCATCACCGACCTGATCACGACCCCCGGTCTGATCAACCTGGACTTCGCCGACGTCAAGTCGGTCATGTCCGGCGCGGGCTCGGCGTTGATGGGCATCGGTTCCGCGCGCGGTGAGGGCCGCGCCGTCCAGGCCGCGCAGAAGGCGATCAACTCGCCGCTGCTGGAGGCCTCGATGGAGGGCGCGCACGGCGTGCTGCTCTCGATCGCGGGTGGCTCCGACCTGGGCCTGTTCGAGATCAACGAGTCCGCGTCGCTGGTCCAGGAGGCCGCGCACCCGGACGCGAACATCATCTTCGGTACGGTCATCGACGACTC
The DNA here is from genome assembly GCF_040629405.1 of Lentzea sp. NPDC005914. Classification (NCBI taxonomy): domain Bacteria; kingdom Bacillati; phylum Actinomycetota; class Actinomycetes; order Pseudonocardiales; family Pseudonocardiaceae; genus Lentzea; species Lentzea sp. NPDC005914. The sequence continues at coordinate 31,870 of NZ_JBEXVQ010000041.1, forward strand.
CCTCGGCGACGAGGTGCGGGTCACGGTGATCGCCGCCGGGTTCGACAGCGGCGGGCCCACGCACAAGAAGCTGGAGCCGACGGCGTTGTCCTCGGCGCCTCGCACGGCCACCGGCCCGATCGCCACGGCGTCGGCCGCGCCCACGCACGCACCTGTGCCGCAGCCGTTCGCTCAGACGCACACGCCTCCTCCGCCGGTGGCGCCGCCCGTTCCTCAGCCCGAGGTCCGTCAGGCGCCGCCCGTGACGCAGCCGCCCGCCACCGTGCCGCCGCAGCCTTCGCCGGTGCAGGGCAACGGGTACGTGCCGAGCGTGCCGCGGTCGCTGTCGCAGAACGGCTCGCTCCCGTCGCGTCCGGTGCCGGTCACCGAGGACCCGGACGACGAGGTGGACGTGCCGCCGTTCATGCGGCGATAACTGCTGGATGATCTTGTCGGACCCCCTGAGTACCTTTGGTTCTCAGGGGGTTCTTTCTATGTCGAACTAGGGTGTGAGCGTGCGCATTCGTCGTGTTGTCACCACTCGTGCTGGTGGCGTGTCCAAGGCTCCGTACGACTCGTTCAACCTCGGCGACCACGTGGGGGACGACGAGAAGGCCGTCGAGGCAAACCGCGCCCGACTCGCCGAGGGCATCGGTCTCACGCCGGACCGTCTGGTCTGGATGGAGCAGGTGCACGGCCGGACCGTCGGGGTGGTCGACGGTCCGCAGGCCGAGCCGCTGGAGGCGACCGACGGCGTCGTGACGAAACAGCCTGGCCTCGGGCTCGTGGTGCTCACGGCCGATTGCGTCCCGGTGCTGCTCGGCGACGAGGAGGCCGGCGTGATCGGCGCGGTCCACGCCGGGCGTGTCGGCGCGCGTGTCGGGGTCGTCGTCGAGACCTTGAAAGCGATGATGGCGCAGGGTGCCGAGCTCGAACGCATCGAGGTGCTGCTCGGCCCAGCGGTGTGCGGCGAGTGCTACGAGGTGCCCGCCGACATGCAGCGGGACGTCGAGAAGCACCTGCCCGGCAGCGCCTCGAAGTCGCGCAAGGGCACGCCCGCGCTCGATCTGCGGGCAGGGCTCTGGAACCAGCTGGGCAGCGCCGGCGTCGGCAAGATCGGCGTCGACCCGCGCTGCACGTTCGAGGAGAAGGACCTCTTCAGCCACCGCCGCCAGGCCCCGACCGGACGGCTCGCGTCGGTCATTTGGATCGAGCCGTGACAGGCAGGAGAGAAGAGCTCGCCGCGAACCTCGCGGAGGTAGAAGAGCGCATCGCCAACGCCTGCAAAGCGGCGGGCCGTGATCGTTCCGAAGTGATGTTGCTCGCGGTGACGAAAACCTGGCCCGCGAGCGATGTCGAGCTCCTGTACGAGCTCGGCTTGCGGAATTTCGCGGAAAACAGGGATCAGGAAGCCAGCGAGAAAGTCGGCCAGTTGAGACATCTCGACGGCGCGAGATGGCACATGGTCGGCCGGTTGCAGCGGAACAAGGCGAAGTCCGTCGTCGAGTGGGCCGACCAGGTCGACTCGGTGGACAGCGTGAGGCTGGCCGAGGCACTGGCGAGGGCGGCGCACGCGAAGGGCGTGAAGCTCGACGTGTTGCTGCAGGTGAGCATCGACGGCGACACGTCACGAGGTGGTTGTGCCGTCCCGGATGTCGCGGAACTGGCTGGCGTGATCACTCGTTCGGGTGATCTTATTCTCCGAGGTGCGATGACTGTCGCACCGCGGACGATGAAGCCATCGCAGGCGTTTGAGGCGTTGGCGTCAGTGGTATCAGGCCTACGTGATGATCATCCCACTGCCACCCGGGTGTCAGCGGGGATGAGCGGAGACCTGGAAGATGCCATCTCGCACGGATCGACCTGTGTGCGTGTCGGAACGGCGTTGCTCGGGAGCAGGCGGCTAACGTTGCCGTAGGTTGTCGGGAACCTCGGGACCGTCCGCACCGTCCCTATTAGTGGGGAACCGCCGAGGAGGGGCTGGAATGAGCGCTTTGCACAAGCTGAAGGCCTACTTCGGGATGGTCCCCGCCGAGTACGCAGACGACCCCGGCTACGACGACGACCGCGGCCGCTACGGCGACTACCGGTCCGAGTACGCGGCCGAGGCCGACGACTACGACCCCTACCCGCGGCGCAACCGCGTGTTCACACCGGGCCGGTCGGAGCTCTCGGGCTCCGGATACCGGGCCGACATCGACGAGTCGGACGACTACGAGCCGGAGTCGCGGCGCGGGGGCAGCCCCTCGAGCACGCGGCGCTGGACCGCCGATGCACCCCCGGTGCACGGCGCACTCGCGGTCGAGCCGCAGCGCGAGCCCGTGAGCAGGCTGCGTCCAGTCGCCGAGCCGGCAGGCAACCCGTTGGCGCGCATCACCACGCTGCACCCCCGTAACTACAGCGAGGCGCGCACGATCGGGGAGCACTACCGCGACGGCACTCCAGTGATCTTGAACCTGACCGACATGGACGACGCGGACGCCAAGCGTCTCGTCGACTTCTCGGCCGGTCTCGCGTTCGCTCTTCGCGGGTCCATGGACAAGATCACCAGCAGGGTGTTCCTTCTCTCACCGCCCAACGTCGACGTGACGGCGGAGGATCGGCGGAAGCTGGCGGAGGGTGGGTTCGGGAACCACGGTTAGAGTTGACCCGTGGACCCGATCCGTCTCGTCATCTTCTACGTCCTCTTCGCGTTCTCCCTGTTCCTGACCGCGCGTGTCGTGGTCGAGATGGTGAGGACCTTTGCGAGGGAGTGGCGCCCCGCGGGCGGCGTGGCCGTGACGCTGGAGACCGTTTACACCGTGACCGACCCACCGGTCCGCGTCGTCCGTCGGATCATCCCGACTGTGCGGATCGGGGGCGTCGGGCTGGACCTATCGATTATTGTGCTGTGGCTGGTCGTTATCATTCTGATGCGATTCGCAGATCCCAGGTGACGGGGAACCGGGGATGACCGCAGCCCAGGAGTGCGAGAGGTGATCCGATGCCGTTGACCCCCGCTGACGTGCACAACGTTGCATTCAGCAAGCCGCCGATTGGCAAGCGGGGCTACAACGAGGACGAGGTGGACGCGTTCCTCGACCTGGTTGAGGGCGAGCTGGCCCGCTTGATCGAGGAGAACAACGACCTCCGTCAGCAGGTCGAGCAGCTCGACCAGCAGCTCGAGACCGCGCGTGCCGACCTCGACGACGCGCGGGCGAAGGCTTCTTCCTCCGGCCCCATGACGAGCCGTATGCCGGTCGAGGAGCCGCGCCGCCTGGCGCCGGTCCCGCCGCCCACGGTCATGGAGCAGACGTCCCCTGGCGGGGGCGGCGACCACCACGTGCAGGCTGCCAAGGTCCTGGGTCTCGCCCAGGAGATGGCGGACAGGCTGACCGGCGAGGCCAAGGCCGAAGCCGACGGCATGCTGTCCGAGGCCCGCACGAAGTCGGAGCAGTTGCTGTCCGAGGCCCGTGCCAAGGCCGACACGATGGTCAACGAGGCGCGCACGCGTGCCGAGACCATGCTGAACGACGCGCGCACGCGTTCCGAGACGCTCGAGCGGCAGGCCCGTGAGAAGGCCACGGCGCTCGACCGCGACGCGCAGCGCAAGCACGCCGAGGTGATGGGCAACATCACCCAGGAGAAGAACACGCTCGAGAAGCAGATCGACAAGCTGCAGACGTTCGAGCGCGAGTACCGCACGCGACTGAAGACGATGCTCGAGTCGTCCCTGCGCGACCTGCAGGACCGCGGCCCGGCCGCTCCGTCCGAGGGCCGTTCCCAGGGCTACTCCTTCGGCGCACGCGCCGAAGCGGGCTGAACTACTGTCCACTAGGTGCTCTTCGTAGTTCTACTTCTGGTGCTGGCTGCCCTCGGGTTGCTCGTGCCCGCACTGACCACGTCCGACACGATCTGGGCGTGGTCGTCCGTGGGCGCGAGCGTGCTCGCCGCCGTGGTTCTGATCTGGGACTGGTGGCGACGACGTCCGGGGGACCCCGCAGCCGCCGCGCAGAGTGTAGATCAACTAGCTGTCGCTGATGATCAACGGGTGGTGGTGCCGGCAGAAGCCGACATGCCGCCCGCTGACGAGGAACCACCGGAAGAGGACACCGACGCGGCAGACCTGCTCGCGGTGGCCGATCTGGTGGACGAGGTGCGGGTGCTGGACGAGCGGCCCCGATACCACCTGAGCTCGTGTTCCTGGCTCGCCGGGAGGCCCACGCTGGGCCTCCCGGCGCAGGAAGCACGGCAACTGCAGTTCACGCCGTGCGCCGTGTGCCGGCCTGACGCGACATTGGTGTCCCGTCACCGCGCGGCCCGCCAGGAGGTCTCCGACGACCACGCCTGACGGCGGGGTGCCGTCAGCGGCGGTAGCTGACCTTCGCGCGGAACGTGCTGTCCGGTCGGTCCCCGTTGTGGTGCTCGGCAGCGCCGTCGAACTCCGAGATCAGGCCCTCGGCGTTGAACGCGATGTGCTCGACGGCGAAGTCGCCGCCCTCGTCCCACGAGCCCAGCCCGTGGTAGACGACGTGCACCCTCTCATCCGCGAAGTCGCCCTCGCCGATGCGCTGCCCGTCGTGGCGGGCGAGCTCGATCATGATGTAGTCCCGCTCGTCCGGGGACTCGCCCTTGATCCGGATCAGGTTGCCCTTCTCCGGGTCCTCCCGCACGGAGAACAGGCTCGGCGGCGTCCAGCTGCCCGAACTGCCGTGGGTGGGCGACGAGTCCTTGTCGGAGTCCCAGATGAGGTAGCCGGTCGGTTCGGCCGAGGCCGGAGTGGCGGTGGCGAGCACTAATGCGGCCGCGGCCAGCACAGAGCGAATCATGAATCCCCCAGGTCAGCGGTTGAAGTCGACTCGGACGCGGAACGCGTTCGAGGGCAGGTCGTCCCGGCAGGTGTGGATGATCGACGCCTGGAACACGTCGGTCCACCCGTCGGCGTTGTACTCGACGCGGTCGACGGTGAAGTCGGCCGTGTCGTCCCTGCAGGCGTACCCGCCGTTCACGACCAGGACCTTCTCGTCGTGGTACGAGCCGGGCGTGATCAGTTGTCCGTCGTGCCGGGACAGCTCGACCAGGACGTAGTCGTCCAGGCCGTTGTGCTCGGCGTGGACCCTGATGGCGTTGTCGGACCGCCGCAGTCCGACTCGGATCTCCTCGGCCGGAGCCGACCAGTGCGCGGACCGGCCGTGCACCGGCCAGGCGTTGGCTTCGGCCTCGAAGGAGAAGTCCTGCACCGGTGTGACGGTGGAGCTGAGCAAGGCGGCGAGTGCCAGAATTTTCACGTGATCCCCCAATCACCTCGCTCGAAAGTCTGGGGGAGGCGGCACTGAGCGCGCCATGAGTGGATCTACTCAGAGCACGACCGGGCGCGCGCCGTGTGCCGTGACCAGGCCCGGCAGGCGTTCGCGGCTCGTCACGATCACGCGGCACCGTGGCGTTCCCGGCAGCAGTGGCACGACCTGCGCGGTGTCGGCGGCGTTGTCGAGGACGATCAGCATGCGCCTGTCTGCCAGCAACGTGCGGTAGAGCGCTGTCTGCGCGTGCGGCTCCGGTGGGATGCCGTCAGGTGCGGTGCCCAACGCGGTGATGAACGCGCGGACGACGTCGGCGGGGTCGCTGCCGTTCAGGTCCACGAACAGCTGGCCGTCCGGGTAGTCGGCGGCGTGTGCGTGTGCCCAGTGCAGTGCGAGCCAGGTCTTGCCGGTGCCCGCCGGGCCGGTGATCGTGACGATCGGGCCGTCCTCGAGTGCCGCGAGCTCGGCCTCCCGGCCCGTGAAACCCTGTGGCGCGGGAGAAAGTTGGTGCGCGCTCCACTGTGGACGTTGGGTCAGCGAGGCGTGCAGGTCGCGCAGCGCGGGGCCGGGGTCGAGGCCCAGCTCGTCCGCGAGCCGGTGCTTCAGCCGCGAGTAGTAGGCCAGCGCGTCGGGCCGTCGGTCGGCGCCGATCAACGCGCGCATCAGCTGTCCCGCGAGCCGTTCGTCGAGTGGGCGTTCATTGGTGCGTGCGGTCAGCTCGGCGACCAACGCACGATGCTCACCCGCGGCGAGCCTCGAGTCCGTGTGGTCCAGTTCGGCGGCCGTGATCTCGCCGGCGAGCGTCTCGCGCAGACTGTCGAACCACTCGCCGTGCAGCCCCTCGAACGGCACGCCGCGCACCAGTGCCACAGCCTCGCCGTGCTCGCCTCGAGCGGTCAGCGAACGGAAGCGGTGCAGGTCGATGGACTCGGGGTCGGCCTCCAGCACGTAACCCCCGGAGCGGCGCACGATCGGCAGGCCGTCCAGCGCGGTCCGCAGCCGGGACATGTAGCTGTAGAGCGCGGACTTGGCCTGCCGCGGCGGCGCCTCACCCCACACCCGCGCGAGCAGCTTGTCGACGCTGACCACCTGGTTGACGTCCACGAGCAGCACGGCCAGCACGCTCAGCTGCCGGGCGTGTCCCACCTCGACCGGCACGCCGTCGCGCCGGACCTCCGCAGTGCCGAGGACGTTGAACTCGTAGCTCACCGGTCCAGGAACAGCAGCGTGATCAGCAACGCGAGCAGCACCAGGTCCACGACGACGCCGGTCGGCTTCGAGTCATACCTCAACCGCGTGATCGTGGCGCCGACCATCAGCAGCCCGAGCCCGACGGTGGCCGCGTGCGCCACCCACTCCCACGTGACCAGGCCGACGATCAGGCCCACCGCACCCGCCCACTCCAGCGCGCCGATGGTCCGCCACAGCGCGCCGCTCATCCGGAAGTGGTCCCGGGCCTCGATCGACTTCTTCGCGCCCAGCACCTTGCCCGCGCCGGTGGCGACGAAGAGCAGGGCCAGCACGATCGACAACGCGATGGTCAACGTCATCGGGGCAGCATATGGCTTGGCGGAGGAGGAACCGCCGCCCCTCGCCGTGCAACGTTGGTCATTCGGGTCCGCATGGAGGGTTCTGGGATGGGAACCGTGTCGGGGAGTCGGCTTTCCTCGACGAGGTGCCGTGCGTACCGCTGCAGCATTCGGTTTGCGCTCACGCGTTACGCTGTACCTACAGGCACCGATCCGGCCATCACCGGGGAGCCTCCGGAAGAACGGGTTCGGCGAACCTCAGTAGAACCGGACGGGACCGGCCCGTCACAGCCGAAGAACGAGAGGCTCGCGAGCACCAGGCGAGCAAGCGGGGTGGTACCGCGGCAGGCCGAGCCACATCGGCGTGTCGTCCTCGCGCGTCCTACGTGACCGCGAGGAGCAGTGGAGATGGCCTACCCCAGGGCCGGACAGAACGAGGTCCCGGCGCAGCCGTCCTTTCCGAACCTCGAGCAGGACGTGCTCGGGTACTGGAAGGACGACGAGACCTTCCAGGCGAGCATCGACCGCAACCCGGTGGGCGACGACGGCGCGAACGAGTTCGTCTTCTACGACGGCCCGCCGTTCGCGAACGGTCTGCCGCACTACGGGCACCTGCTGACCGGCTACGTCAAGGACGTCGTGCCGCGCTACCAGACGATGCGCGGCAAGCACGTCGAGCGCCGGTTCGGCTGGGACACGCACGGCATGCCGGCCGAGTACGAGGCCGAGAAGCAGCTGGGCATCACGCAGAAGCACGAGATCGACGAGCTCGGCATCGAGAAGTTCAACGAGGCGTGCCGCACGTCCGTGTTGCAGTACACGGACCAGTGGCGCGAGTACGTGACGCGCCAGGCTCGCTGGGTCGACTTCGACAACGACTACAAGACGCTCGACCTCGACTACATGGAAAGCGTCATGTGGGCGTTCAAGGCCTTGTGGGACAAGGGCTTGATCTACGAGGGCTTCCGGGTGCTCTGGTACTGCTGGCGTTGCCAGACGCCGCTGTCCAACACCGAGACCAAGATGGACGACGCGTACCGCGACCGGCAGGACCCGGCCGTCACGGTGGCGCTGCGCCTCGAGTCCGGTGAGAAGGCCCTGGTCTGGACGACGACGCCGTGGACGCTGCCGAGCAACCTGGCCGCCGCCGTGCACCCGGACGTCGACTACGTGACCGTGGTGGGCTCCGACGGCGACAAGTACCTGCTCGCCGAGGCGCGTGTCGCGGCGTACGCGCGTGAGCTGGGCGAGGAGCCCGAGGTCGTGGCGCGCTACAAGGGCTCGGACCTGGTCGGCAAGAAGTACCTGCCGCCGTTCGACTTCTTCGTGGGCCGCGAGAACGCGCACCAGGTGCTGACCGCGGACTACGTGACCACCGACGACGGCACGGGCATCGTCCACATCGCACCGGCGTTCGGTGAGGACGACAAGGTCGTGACGGACGCGGCGGGCATCGAGGTCGTCGTGCCGGTCGGGCCGGACGGCAAGTTCACCGCGGAGGTGGCGCCCTACCAGGGCGTGCACGTGTTCGAGGCGAACAAGCTGATCATCCGCGACCTCAAGGAAGCGGGCCTGCTGCTGCGTCACGAGACCTACGACCACCCGTACCCGCACTGCTGGCGTTGCCAGAACCCGCTGATCCAGCGCGCGCTGTCGGCGTGGTTCGTCGCGGTCACGCAGTTCAAGGACCGGATGGTCGAGCTCAACCAGCAGATCAACTGGGTGCCCGGCCACATCAAGGACGGCCAGTTCGGCAAGTGGCTCGAGAACGCGCGCGACTGGAACATCTCGCGCAACCGGTACTGGGGCTCGCCGCTGCCCGTGTGGACCTCGGACAACCCCGAGTTCCCGCGCACGGACGTGTACGGGTCGCTGGACGAGCTGGAGCGCGACTTCGGCGTGCGTCCGGACAACCTGCACAGGCCGTTCATCGACGAGCTGACGCGGCCGAACCCGGACGACCCGAGCGGTCAGTCGGTCATGCGCCGCATCCCGGACGTGCTCGACTGCTGGTTCGAGTCGGGCTCGATGTCGTTCGCGCAGGTGCACTACCCGTTCGAGAACGCGGAGTGGTTCGAGAACCACTACCCCGGCGACTTCATCGTCGAGTACAACGGGCAGACGCGCGGCTGGTTCTACACGCTGCACGTGCTCGCGACGGCGTTGTTCGACCGGCCCGCGTTCCGCGACTGCGTGGCGCACGGGATCGTGCTCGGTGACGACGGCCAGAAGATGTCCAAGTCGCTGAAGAACTACCCGGACGTCAACGAGGTCTTCGACCGCGACGGCTCGGACGCCATGCGCTGGTTCCTCATGGCGTCGCCGATCCTTCGCGGTGGCGATCTGGTGGTGACCGAGCGCGGCATCAGGGACGCGGTGCGCCAGGCGGTGCTGCCGTTGTGGAACTCGTGGTACTTCCTCGCGTTGTACGCCAACGCTTCCGGGAAGGAGGGCACGTGGCGTGTGGACTCGACGCACGTGCTCGACCGGTACGCGCTGGCGAAGACGCACGACCTGGTGCGCGATGTTCAGGCGGCGATGGACGTCTACGACATCTCCGGTGCATGCCAGCTGGTGCGCGAGTACCTGGAGGTGCTGACGAACTGGTACGTGCGGCGGTCGCGGCAGCGGTTCTGGGACGGCGAGCAGGACGCGATCGACACCCTGCACACCGTGCTGGAGGTCGTCACGCGCGTGGCGGCGCCGTTGCTGCCGTACACGACCGAGGTCGTGTGGCGGGGGCTGACCGGCGGGCGTTCGGTGCACCTGACGGACTTCCCGTCGGTGTCCGACGTGCCGGCCGATGACGCTCTCGTGGCGGCGATGGACGAGGTCCGGGACGTGTGCTCGACGGCGCTGTCGTTGCGCAAGGCGAACAAGCTGCGCGTGCGGCTTCCGTTGGCGCGCTTGACGGTGGCGTCTCCGGTGGCCGGTTCGCTGGCGGACTTCGCGGAGATCGTGCGCGACGAGGTCAACGTCAAGGACGTGGCGCTGTCCACGGACGTCGACGCGTACGGGCAGTTCCAGCTCGTCGTCAACGCGCGTGCCGCCGGGCCGCGGCTCGGGCCGAACGTGCAGAAGGTCATCAAGGCCGTGAAGGCCGGTGACTGGTCCGAAGTGGACGGTCGGATCGTCGCCGCCGGTGTCGAGCTGTTCGAAGGTGAGTACGAACAGCGTCTGGTGGCAACGGATCCTGCTGCCACGGCCGCGCTGCCGGGCGGTGCCGGCGTCGTCGTGCTCGACACGGCGCTGACGCCGGAGCTGGAGGCCGAAGGTCTCGCACGCGACCTGGTGCGCGTGGTGCAGCAGGCGCGCAAGGACGCCCAGCTCGACGTGTCCGACCGGATCACGCTGACGCTGGAGCTTCCGGCCGAGGTCCGGTCGGCGGTGGAGCCGCACCTGGAGTTCGTGCAGGCGGAGACGCTGACGTCGTCGGTGGTGTTCGGCTCGGGTGCCTCCGAGGGCACCGTGGGTGACGGCCTGAAGGTTCGGGTGGCTGTCGCCCGAGTGTGATCGCAGTCGTACGGGGCCGCTGTCTTCGGACCGCGGCCCCGTGCCGAGCGCCGGCCGGAAAAAACTGTCGGACCCCCTCGCTACGGTCGAACCAGGCCAATCAGCAAGGGGGAATTCGCAATGGTCTTCTCTGGGGGATGGCGCGTCCTGCTGGGCGCACTGGTCCTTTCGGCTTCCGCGGTGGCACCCGCCACCGCGTCGGCCGATCCGGTTTCCTGCGACACGTGGACCGAGTCCCAGTTACCGGTGCCCGACGGGGTGGGGTCGAGCGGCGTGGTCGCCTCGGCCGGGGCGTACGCCGTCGGCAACGGCTCCTACCGCTGGGTGTCCGGCGCGGCGGTCCTGATCTGGAAGGACCGGCAGCTGGTCGACCAGCTGTCGTTCTTCAGACGCGGTGCCTACGCCACCGACGTGAACTCGTCCGGTGTGGTGGCCCTGACCGGCTCCACCACCTTCCCGGCGGCATCGCGCTGGCAGGCGGGCGAGTACACGACCCTGCGCGGGTGGCAGGGCGAGTACGACGTGAAGACGATCGACGTGAACGAGCGCGGTGACGTGCTCGGGGAGTCCGGCGGCAAGCCGGTCGTGTGGCCGGCGGGATCCGGCGACGCCCAGCTCGTGCCGGGCACCGACGCGTCCTGGTCGGCGATCGCTCTCGCTGACGACGGCACGGTTCTGGCCGCGTCGAGCACGGGCGCCTACTGGCTCGGCGAGTCGGGGGCCGTGCAGCTCAGCGGAGGCGCGGACGTGAGGGTGACGGCCGCGCGGGGCTCGTACGCGGTGGGCCGGTCCGGTCAGGAGATCGTGCGGTGGGATCGGCAGGGGCAGGCTCTCGGCGGTTTCGCCGCAGCGGTGGACGTGCTGGGGTGAACTCGCTCGGGCAGGTCTTGGGCACTGTGGACAACGGGACGACGGTGGGGTCACCGCGTTCTGGCCGGATGCCGAGCGGCAGCCGGTGGGGGTGAACAGCGGCGCGAGCATCGGTGTCCTCACTGATGAAAGCGATCTGTACGGGACGCGGGTGCTCGACCCGTGGAACGCCTATCCGGTCGTGCTCGACTGTGACGGCGGGCGGCTCGCTTCACATCGTTGAGGCACTACGGTTCGGGTCGTGACCGATCAGTTGTCCTTGCACGACACCAAGGTTGCTTACGACGGCGTCGCGACCCTCTACGCCGAACTGTTCAGCGACGTCCTCGAGAGGCTGCCGCTGGAACGTGCCCTGCTTCAGGCGTTCGCCGAGCTCGTGCGGGATGCCGGGCCTGTCGCCGATCTCGGCTGCGGGCCCGGCCACCTGACCGCGCACCTGCACGACCTCGGGCTGGACGTGTTCGGCGTCGACCTGTCGTCCGAGATGATCGCCCTTGCGCGCCAAGCACGTCCGGACCTCCGCTTCACCGAGGGAACGATGACCGAGCTGGAGGTCGAGGACGAGACCCTCGGCGGCATCCTCGCGTTCTACTCGGTGATCCACACGCCGCCGCCGCACGTGCCCGCGGTGTTCGCGGAGTTCGCGCGGGTGCTGAAACCGGGCGGGCATCTGATGCTCGGGTTCTTCGCCGGTGACGATCCGCGGCCGCGGGAGTTCGACCACAAGGTGACGCTCGCTTACCGGTGGTCGGCAGACGGCCTTGCGGAGTTGTTGTGTCAGGCCGGGTTCGAGGAGCGGGCGCGGTTGTTGCGTGAGCCGAACGAAGGTGAGCGGTTCCAGCAGGCCCAGTTGCTGGTGCGCAAGGTGTGATCAGGTGCGGGACGGCTGAGGGCTGATCGCGCTGAACGTCCGCCGCAGCAAGCGGACCCACGGGGACCAGCGGGCTGGTGTGGGTGAGCCGCCTGCCGCGCGTTCGCAGTTGTCGAGGAAGTCTTCCAGCAGGGCGTCGTGCAGCCATCGCGTCACGAGTGCCCAGCGGAGCCGGCCCGCCAGGTCGAACGAGGCGGCGAGCTCGTGGCGCAGGACATTGCCGTCCGCGGACAACGTGTGAGTTCCTGAGACGTTGGTGAACTCGAAGGTGATCGACGAACCCGGTGTGAAAGCCACGCACCGGTAGCGGATCGGGCCGTGCCCGCCGTCCGCTCCGGCTCCCAGCGGCCGGTCGAACTTCATCGCCGGCCATCCCTGCACCGGCCACAGCTCCTGGATGCGATCGACGAACGGTCCTGCTGGGACCGGTAACTCCCGCTCGTGCACGTTGCGGACCATGACACGCTCCTTCCATACGGCACCGTATGTTGGCGAAGCATACGCTAGCGTACGGAAATGCGCCGCACCCGTGAAGACTGGACTGAGATAGCGCTGAGAGCGTTGGCGGAGGGAGGGCTGCAGGCCGTCGCCGTCGAGCCGCTCGCGGCCAGGGCCGGGGCGACGAAGGGGAGCGTCTACCACCACTTCCCGAACCGCGACGCGCTGCTGAAGGCGACGGTCGAGCGGTGGGAACGGGAGCACACCGAGCGGGTCATCGAGCTGGTGGAGTCGGAGAAGACCCCGCAGGACAAGCTCAGGACGTTGTTCGCGACGGTGCTGGGCCGGCAGCGCAACGGCTCGGTGGAGATGGCGTTGCAGGCCAACGCCGAGAACGAGGTGATCGCGCCGGTCCTCAAGCGCGTCACCGAGCGGCGGCTGGGGTACCTGACGAAGCTGTTCGAGCAGCTCGGGTTCGACCACGAGCACGCGAAGAAGCGCGCGTTGATCGCGTTCAGCCTCTACCTGGGTCAGGCGCAGATGTACGTGACCCTGCCCGGCCTCGTCGAACCGGTGCTCGACGAGGCCGTGCAGGTGCTCACCAGGCGATGATCAGGCAGCCAGCCCCCACACCGTGGAGGCGATCACGTCCGCGTGCTTGTCGAGCACCGTGGCGTTGATGTTCGCCGTGGTGTCGCAGGACTGGTGGTAGCAGCGGTCGAACTGGCCGGCCGTGCCACCCCATTTCGCCGCCTGTGCCGCGGACTTGGGCTCGTCGCCGCCGGCGTAGGTGCCGCTGGTCGGGATCCCGGCGGCCGCGAACGCCGCGTGGTCGGACCGGCCGTCGACGTTCGTCAGGTCGCTCTTGATGCCGAACGACGTGAAGGCCGCCTCCAGTCGCTGCTGGAGTGCCACCGAGCCGGGCGGAATCCCCTGTTCCCGGCCGTTGTAGACGAAGTAACCGGGGTTGGGTGAGCCGGTCATGTCGAAGTTCAGGTATGACTTGATCTTCGTCTTGTCGGCGGCGGGCAGGGACCTGACGTAGGCCTTCGAGCCGATCAGGCCGAGCTCCTCCGCGCCCCACCAGCCGAACCGCACGTGCTTGGTGGGCTTGAAGCCGGTGGCCTTCATCTGGAGGGCGACCTCCAGGATCGAAGCGGAGCCGCTGCCGTTGTCGTTGATGCCGGGGCCCCTGGTGACGCTGTCCAGGTGGGCTCCGAGCATGACGACGTTGTTCGCGTCGCCGCCGGGGTAGTCGGCGATCACGTTGTAGCCGGTGGCGCCGCCGTAGGTGAACGACTGCACGCGCGTGGTGAAGCCCGCCGCGTCCAGCTTGCCCTTCACCCAGTCGATCGAGGCTTTGAAGCCAGGACGACCGTGGGCGCGGTTGCCGCCGTTCGAGTTCGCGATCGACTGGAACTGGGCGAGGTGCGCCTGGACGTTCGCGACGTTGATGTTCGGTGCCGCCGCGACGGCCGGAGCCGCCGCTTGCGCTGCTGTGGTTCCGGTCACCATCAAGGCGGCCGCCAGCGCGATCAGGATCCTCATGGTTCAACTCCGTGCAGGGTGGGGATTGAGCCACTGATCAACATGCTCCAGCGCGCATGCGCTCAGTAGGTGCGAACGGCTGGTGTTGTTAACGCGTCTGATTCGTCCAATTCGGTGGTGATCAACCAGAATGGTCCAGGTGGGTGACATCACGGTCGTGCTGGGCATCGGCGCAGCCGTTCTGCTGATCTCCGTGATCGCGGTGCGGGTGTCGACTCGGCTCGGCCTGCCCTCGTTGCTGCTGTACCTGGGCATCGGCGTGGTCCTGGGCGAGTCGGTGTTCGGCATCAAGTTCGACGACGCGGACCTGACGCAGTCGCTCGGCATCGCGGCACTCGTGCTGATCCTGACCGAGGGCGGGCTCACGACCCGTTGGCAAGCCGTGAAAACCTCGCTGTGGTTGGGCGTGGCACTGTCCACAGTGGCCGTTGTGGTGAGTGTCGCGGTCACCGGCACGGCGTTGCACTTCCTGCTCGGCCTCGACTGGCGGATGGCGCTGCTCTGGGGCGCGGTGCTGTCGTCCACGGACGCGGCCGCCGTGTTCAGCGTTCTGCGGTCATTAGGCGTGGGGGCGCGCCTCACGGGCGCGCTCGAGCTCGAATCCGGGCTCAACGACGCGCCGGTCTACATCGCCGTCGTGCTGCTGGCCTCCTCGGACAAGATCTCGTGGACCGCACCGCTGCTCGTGCTCTACGAACTGGGCGCGGGCGCGCTCATCGGCGCATTGCTCGGCGTGTTCGGTGCGGCGGCGTTGAGACGCGCGGCGTTGCCGTCCACCGGTCTCTACCCGCTCGCCACCGTGGCGGTGTGCGTGATCGCCTACACCGCGGGCGATCTGGCGCACGCGTCCGGGTTCCTCGCCACCTACGTCGCCGCGCTCGCACTGGGCAACGCCCGCCTGCCGCACCGCGCCGACACGCTCTCGTTCGCCGAGGGGCTGGGGTGGCTCGCCCAGATCGGGCTGTTCGTCCTGCTCGGCCTCTACGCCTCGCCGGGGCGGTTGCTGGACGCGCTGGTGCCCGCGCTGATCGCGGGCGTGGTGCTGACGTTCGTTGCCCGGCCGCTGTCCGTCGTGCTCGCCTCGCTGCCGTTCAAGGTGCCGTGGCGGGAACAGGCGTTCCTGTCCTGGTCGGGGCTGCGCGGCGCGGTGCCGATCGTGTTCGCGCTGATCCCGTTGATCCAGGGCGTCGAGGGTGCGCGCGAGCTGGTCGACGCGGTGTTCGTGCTGGTCATCGTGCTGACGGTGGTGCAGGGCACGACGCTGCCGTTCCTCGCACGACGACTCGGGCTGGTGCGTGCGGGGGAGGCGCAGGAGGTGCAGGTCGACTCGTCGCCGCTGGACGAGCTGGGCGCCGAGCTGCTGCAGGTGCACATCCAGCGCGGGTCGAAGCTGCACGGCGTCTACATGACCGAGCTGCGGCTGCCGAGCGGCGCCACGGTGAGCCTCGTGGTGCGGTCGGGAAAGAGTTTCACGCCACAGCCGACGACCCGGCTGCAGACCGACGACCAGTTGCTCATCGTCACCACCGAAGAGGCGCGCGATGCCGCTGAGCGGCGCGTACGTGCGGTCGACAGGGCGGGTCGCTACGCACGGTGGAAGGGCGAGACCGGAGACTAGCTCGGTTTCCGAGGCTTCTCAGCATGTGATCGGTGGTCGACTCACCGCTGGGGGCTCCGCTAACGTCATCGGCAGGTCATGAGAGCCAGCGTCAAGCCCAAGCTTGCTGGCCGGCAACCCTCCAACCGCGGTGGGGTGCCCTTGGTGAGGACCTGGTCCGGCGCGTGGGGCGCCGGTCAAGCGCGGGCCTTCGCACAACGGGGCCCCTGGCCTCGGAGGCAGCTCGATGACGCTCGCGATCACCCCTGGCACGGTCACCACGGTTCCTGCTGTCGTCGGCTCTGACCTGCGAGTTCCGCTCGTCACCGGAGAGCGCGTGACGTATGCGAACCTCGACCACGCGGCTTCGGCGCCGTGTCTGCAGGAGGTGCGCGACGCCGTCGACGAGCTGCTGCCCTGGTACGCCAGCGTGCACCGCGGCGCCGGGTTCGCCTCCCAGGTCTCGACCCGCGTCTACGAGCAGGCGCGTGACCGCATCCGCAAGTTCGTGGGCGCGCGTTCCTCCGACGCTGTCGTCTTCACCCGCAACACCACCGATTCGCTTAACCTGTTGGCGCGCAGCGTTCCCAAGAACACCGCCGTCGTTCTGTTCGACAGCGAGCACCACGCGGCTCTGCTGCCGTGGCGCGGGCCCAACGTTCAGCGCATTCCCGCCCCGTCTTCGTCCGGTGCCGCAGTGGTCGCACTGGACCGGGCGTTGGCCGCCGCCCCGGTCGGCCCACGGCTCGTGATCGTCACCGGGGCGTCCAACGTCACGGGGGAGCTGTGGCCGGTCGAGGAGCTCGCGAAGGTCGCCCGCCGGCACGGCGCGCGCATCGCCCTCGACGCCGCGCAGCTCGCCCCGCACCGCCCGATCGACGCCCGTGAGCTGGGCGTCGACTACATCGCGTTCTCCGGCCACAAGATCTACGCGCCGTTCGGTGCCGGTGTGCTCGTGGGCCGCGCGGACTGGCTGCAGCAGGCCCAGCCGTACCTGGTGGGCGGCGGTGCGACGGCCAAGGTGACCGACCACGGCGACCGGCTGGGCGTGGCCTGGTCCGCGGTGCCCGAGCGGCACGAGGCCGGCAGCCCGAACGTCGTCGGCGTGCACGCACTGGCGGCGGCCTGCGAGATCCTGTCGCGGCACTGGGAGCAGACGGTCGCGCACGAGCAGGAGCTGCTCACGCGCCTGTACGACGGTCTGCGCACGATCCCCGGCTTCCGCGAGCTGTCGATCCTGACCGACGCCGACAAGGTGGGCGTCGTGAGCTTCACGATCTCCGGCTTCGACGCGGGCTTCCTCGCGGCGGCGCTGTCCGCCGAGTACGGCATCGGCGTCCGTGACGGGGCGTTCTGCGCGCACGTGATCGTCGGACGGCTCGTCAAGCAGGCCGGATCGCACGAGGACCGCGCGGTCCGCGCGTCGATCGGCCTGGGTACGACGGCCGAGCACGTGGACCGTTTGGTGGCGGCGCTGCGCACTCTCGTCACCGAGGGTCCGAAGTGGACCTACACGCAGCGCGACGGCCGCTGGGTGCCAGAGGACGACTGCCGAACCCTGCCGCCGTTCCTCGCGTAGTCCCGGTAGTGGACAATGACCTGGTGAGTGACGAGTCCAAGGCCGCCGAGAAGGCCGCTGAGAAGCCTGCGGAAGAGCAGGTCAGCGAGCCGAAGCCGGTCGAGGGACGGAAGTCGAACGAGTTCGTCGGGCTCGACCTGGCCGATGACGATGACGACGACACCGGTTCTGAGGCCGGCACCGACACCGCCACCGAGGCTGTCGCCGTGGTCGTGGTCGAGGAGAAGCCGGCCCCAAAAACGGACACGGCGACGGACGCGGCGACGGACGCGGCGACCGACGACGAGAAGCCCGCCGAGCGCGTCGTGTCCGAGGACGACGTCATCGAGCCGGAATTCTCGATCACCGGGTCGCTGCCGGAGCCGCGGACCAAGATCCTCGCCGTCCTGGCCGCCGGGGTGCTGGCCCTGGACGTCCTCACCAAAGTCCTGTCCGTGGCGTTCCTCGAGGGTGCCGACCCGATCAAGCTGTTCGGGGGCGTGCTCTACCTGACGTTCGTCCGCAACCCCGGTGCCGCGTTCGGCATGGCCGAGGGGATGACGTGGATCCTCGCGCTCATCGCGCTGGGCGTCGCCGGGTTCATCCTCTGGATCTCGCGCAACCTGCGCTCCCAGCCCTGGGCTATCGGCCTGGGGCTCGTTCTGGGCGGTGCCGTCGGCAATCTCGCCGACCGCCTGTTCCGGGAGCCGGGGCCGATGCGCGGCCACGTGGTGGACTTCCTGTCGCTTTTCGACCCGTTCGGCCGTGTGTGGCCGGTGTTCAACGTCGCCGACATGGCGATCGTCTGCGGTGGCGCGACGATCGTGGTGCTGGCGCTCATGCAGCACGACTACGACGGGACGGTCCACAAAGAAGAGAAGAAGGTCGACGCGTGAGCGGATATCGAACGCTGCCGATTCCCGATGGGCTCGAGGGCATGCGTGTCGACGCGGGCCTCGCGAAGCTGCTCGGGTTGTCGCGGACTGTTGTGGCGTCGATCGCCGACGCCGACGACGTGCTGATCGACGGGCGGGTCGTCGGCAAGTCGGACCGGCTGGTGGCCGGCGCGATGCTGGAGATCACGCTGCCCGCCCCGCCGCAGCCGATCACCGTCCAGGCGATCCCCGTCGAGGGCCTGGTCATCCTGCACGAGGACGACGACATCATCGTCGTCGACAAGCCTGTCGGCGTCGCCGTGCACCCGTCGCCGGGCTGGACCGGCCCGACCGTGGTCGGCGGGCTCGCCGCCTCTGGTCACCGGGTCGCGACGTCTGGTGCCGCGGAACGGCAGGGCGTCGTGCATCGGCTCGATGTCGGCACCACGGGTGTGATGGTGGTGGCGAAGTCCGAGTCCGCGTACTCGGCTCTGAAGCACGCCTTCAAGGAGCGCACGGTCGACAAGGTCTACCACGCGATCGTCCAGGGGCATCCGGACCCGATCAAGGGCACCATCGACGCTCCGATCGACCGGCATCCCAAGCACGACTACAAGTTCGCGGTGATGAACTCCGGCAAGCCGTCCATCACGCACTACGAGGTGATGGAAGCGTTCCGGGCGGCGTCGCTGGTCGAGGTGCACCTCGAGACCGGACGCACGCACCAGATCCGTGTGCACTTCTCGGCGCTGCACCACCCGTGTGTGGGCGACCTGACGTACGGGGCCGACCCGACGTTGTCCAAGCGGCTCGGGGTCTCGCGGCAGTGGCTGCACGCGCGCCAGCTCGGGTTCCACCACCCGGCGGACGGGCAGTGGGTCACGTTCACCTCGGAGTACCCCGAGGACCTGTCCGCAGCGCTGGAGAAGCTGCGCGAAGAGGGCTGATTGCGTCTGGGTAAATCATCGGTTGACGAGCTTTCATTTGATGTTAATCGATGGCCTGCCTAGCGTTATCGGCATGAACCTCATCGTTCTCGCGGCCTCCGGCAGGACCGGCCTCGCACTCGCCACGCAGGCGTTGCGGCGGGGCCACACCGTCACCGCGATCGCCCGCGACCCGGAGCGCATCGCCCTCGACCACCCGAACCTGCGCAAGGTGGCGGGCGACGTGACCGACCCGGCGAGCATCGCCGCGGTTGTCGACGCGGACTCCGTCGTCCTCTCCGGTCTCGGCACGGACGTGGCCGGAGTGCTGTCCGACGGCGCCAAGGCCGTGGTCGCCGCGGCGCCGAAGCGGATCATCTGGCTCGGCGCGTACGGCACCGGTGCGTCGGCGGAGGTGGCGGGCGAGGGTGCCGCCGTGCTCGGGAAGTTCCTGGGCGACCGGCTCCCGGACAAGATCGCGGCCGACAACGCCGTCCTCGCCGCCGGGGGCACCGTCTTCCACGCCGGGGTGCTCAGCGACGAACCGGAGAGCCCCGACCGGCGCACGGCCGGCCTGGACGCCGGGCCGCCGTTCGATCTCGGTGCGCAGGTCAGCCGGGAGACCGTCGCCGCGGCCATGCTGGACGAGGCCGAGAACCCGCGCTTTCCCGGCGCCGTCGCACTGCCGCTAGCGCACTAGCAACTCGGTGAACGTCGCCCGCACCTGGTCACGCAGCCAGGCGTGGGCGAGGTCGGAGTCGTAGCGCTGGTGCCAGTTGCAGCTGATCGCGGCCTCCGGTGACTCGACCGGCAGCGGCCGGGTGATCAGCCCGAACGCCTCGATCAACGGACGGCAGAGGATCGTCGTGGTGGTGACCAGCGCGTCGCTCGCCGCCGCGATCTGCAGGGCGGTGTGGACAGTCGCGACAGCCGCGATCACCTTGCGGTGCAAGCCTTCCGCCGCGAGCACGTCGTCGATCGGTGCCGTGAGGCGGCCGCGCCGGGACACCAGCACGTGCGGTTGTGCCGCGTAAGCCGGCAGGTCGAGGTGATCGGCGCACGGATGGTTCGCGCGCATGACCACGGCGAGCGGGTCGGTGCCGAGCGTCTCGGAGCGGAACTCCGGCAGGTCCGGACGGCCGCCGCCGAGCTCCAGGTCGATCCGGCCGTGCCGCAGGTCGTCGGTGTCGGCGGAGTGCTCGGCGAGCACCCGCAGCCGCACGCCGGGCGCCCGCTCCGCGATCCTGCCGACCAGCGCGGGCACCAGCGACGAGGCCAGCGCGTCGTGGCATTGGACGGTGAAGACGCGGTCCAGTTCGGAGAGGTCCAGCTCACGGCTCGGCGCGAGCACGGCGTTGGCCTCCCGCACCAGCCGGTGCACCTCCTCCCTGATCTCCAGCGCGTACGGCGTCGGCGTCATGGAGTGGCCCGTCCGCACCAGGATGTCGTCGCCGGTCACCTTCCTGATCCGTCCCAGCGTCCGGCTGACCGCGGGGGACGACAGGTGCAGCCGTTGCGCCGCCCCCATCACGCTGCCCTCCTCGAGCAGGGCGTCCAGCACTGTCAGCAGGTTCAGATCCGCTTGCATGAATGGAGAACATCATGGAGTTGCTCACCGCTACCACCGCTGCCGTTCGCCGCGCCGGAGAGCGCATGCTCCGGAGGTACTCGACGGAGTCCCGCGCGGCGGGCCTGGCCGAGATCGTCGCGGCCGTCCACGCCAACGACGCGGCCGTCGCCGATCTGCTGCGGCCGGAGCTGGCCGAGATCCGTCCGGGCGCGCGCTGGCTCGACGACGAACACGGTTCCGGTCCGCTGGAAGCCGGCGAGTGGTGGCTCGTCGACCCGGTCGGCGGCAACATGAACGCCGTCCACGGCATGACCGACTGGAACATCGGCGTCAGCCTCGTCCGCGACGGCCGCCCGGTGCTCGCGGTCGTCTACTTCCCGCTGTTCGACGAGATGTTCACCGCGACCGAGGGCGGTGGCGCGTTCCTGAACGGCGTGCGGCTGCAGGCTTCCGGCAAGACCTCGCTGGACGGCGCGCTCGCGGGCACCGGTCAGGCCCAGCCGGGTCAGGGGCCGGAGATGGCGGACCGGGTGGGCGCCTCCTACAGCGCGATGGCGAAGGAGGCCCTCTACGTCAGGATCTCCGTGCCGGTGACCCATCAGCTCGCCCAGGTCGCCGCGGGCCGGATGGACGTGCACTGGCAGTACGACAACGTGCGCGCACACGCGTCCGGTGTGTTGCTCGTTCAGGAAGCGGGCGGTGTCGTCACCGATCTCGACGGCAAGCCGTGGGAGCTGACGACCCGTGAGTACCTCGCCGCCGCACCTGGTGTGCACGCCGCGGCGATGAAGGTCCTAGGCCACTAGTCCTCGACGGTCCACACGAGCGTGTTCATGTCCACCTCGGGGCGGACGCTCCAGCGGACCTGGATCACGTCGGTGGTGTCCGGCAGGACGAAGACGGTGTGGCCACCGGCGGTCTCGCCCGGCTGCACGCCCAGCTTGTGCGCCGGGCGCGAGGAGAGCGAGACCGGGGCCTTGGTCACGGTCTCGCCCGTCTTGGTGACGAGGACCAGGTACATGTCCGGCAACGAGGTGTAGGGCACCTGCGAGGTGTTGGTGATCTCGGTGTGGACGACCACGGCCCGTTCGCCCTCGGCCAGCTTGTAGCCCGCCGCGGTGAAGAGGAAGTCGGCCGGGTCGACGAACTCGACCAGCTGGATGGACAGGCGCGCGCCTTCGAGGCTGTCGGCGTCCAGGGCAGAGCCGATCTTGCCGGTGCGCGAGAACGGCTTGGGCTGCGGCTGGTCCGCGCGGACCCAGCCCGCCGACTGCGGCGGGCCCCAGGTGGCCTGCGGGGCGGCCTGGGGCTGGGCCGGGAACGGCTGGCTGATCGGCGGCTGCTGGCCGTACGGGACCTGGTGGGGGCCGCTCTGGTGCACGGAGTAGGGGCCGCTCGGGGGACCGCCCATGTAGTTGCCGTAGGCGGCGGCGTTGGCCAGGGCCCGGCGGACGCCGTTGGGGTCGCATTCGACGCCGACCAGCAGGGGAAGGCCGCTGCCCGACAGCGTGATCAGGCGCATGGCGGCCTCGCGGGGATCCATGCCCAGGCGCTGGGCGATCTCGTGCACGGCGGCGCGGCCCGACTCGGCTAGGACGGCGAGCAGGCGTGCGTCTACGGGATCAGGGACCACCACGAATTGAACGCTACCTGGCGTTCGGAGGGGGCGCGTCACTGCGTACCTGATCGAGATCACCGTGTGTGCCACCAGGTGGTTTGGCAACTCTCGCGTGGCGGTGTGCACCAGCGGACCGCAGGGCCTGTAGGGTTGACCGGCGCAGGACGTGACAGTCCCTTGTTCGCGCTAAAACGCTTGCTACACAAGGGGGTTGCCGGTGTCGGACTCGTTTGTGCATCTCCACGTGCACACCGAGTACTCGATGCTCGACGGCGCGGCCAAGGTGGCCCCGCTGTTCGAGGAGGCCGAGCGGCTCGGCATGACCGCTGTCGGTATGAGCGACCACGGCAACATGTACGGGTCCGACGAGTTCTACCAAACGGCCACGAGGACCGGCATCAAGCCGATCATCGGCATCGAGGCCTACCTCGCACCGCACAACCGCCTGCACAAGAAGCCGGTGTTCTGGGGCGATCCCGGCCAGCGCGGCGACGACATCTCCGGTGCCGGCGCGTACACGCACATGACGATGTGGGCGCGCAACGCCGACGGGTTGCGCAACCTGTTCCGGCTGCACACCGAGGCGAGCAAGACGGGCTACTACTACAAGCCCCGTATGGACCGCGAGCTCGTCGCGCAGCACGCCGACGGCATCATCGCGACGACCGGCTGCCCGTCCGGCGAGGTGCAGACCCGGCTGCGGCTCGGGCAGGTCGACGAGGCGTTCCAGGCCGCGTCGGACTACCAGGACATCTTCGGCAAGGAGAACTTCTTCCTGGAGCTGATGGACCACGGCCTCGACATCGAGCGCCGGGTCCGCGAGGGCCTGCTGGAGATCAGCAAGAAGCTCGGCATCCCGCCGCTCGCGACCAACGACAGCCACTACGTCACCAAGGACCAGGCGGACACGCACTCCGCGTTGCTCTGCGTGCAGTCCGGCAAGATGCTGACGGACCCGAACCGGTTCAAGTTCGACGGCGACGGTTACTACCTGAAGTCGTCCGAGGAGATGCGGCAGATCTGGAAGGACCTGCCGGAGGCGTGCGACAACACGCTGCTCGTCGCGTCGATGGTCGAGTCCTACGACGACATCTGGAGCGTCAAGGACCGGATCCCGAACTTCGAGGTGCCCGAGGGCGAGGACCAGGCCTCGTGGTTCCGCAAGGAGATCAGGCGCGGTCTCGAGCGGCGGTTCCGGGGCCAGGAGGTCCCGGAGGAGTACATCAAGCGCTGTGACTTCGAGGCCCAGGTCATCATCGACAAGGGCTTCCCGGCGTACTTCCTGATCGTCGCCGACCTGATCAACTACGCCCGCAGCGTGGGCATCCGCGTCGGTCCCGGCCGCGGTTCGGCCGCGGGCGCCGCCGTGTCGTGGGCGATGGGCATCACGAACATCGACCCGATCCCGCACGGTCTGCTGTTCGAGCGGTTCCTGAACCCCGAGCGCACCGCCATGCCCGACATCGACATCGACTTCGACGACCGCCGTCGTGGCGAGATGATCCGGTACGCCAGCGAGAAGTACGGCGCCGACAAGGTCGCCCAGGTGATCACGTTCGGCACCATTAAGACCAAGGCCGCGCTGAAGGACTCGGCGCGCGTGCACCACGGTCAGCCGGGCTTCGCGATCGCCGACAAGATCTCGAAGGCGCTGCCGCCGCCGATCATGGCGAAGGACATCCCGCTCAACGGCATCGTCAACAAGAGCCACCCGCGCTACGGCGAGGCCGCCGAGGTCCGCTCGCTGCTGGAGTCCGACGCGCAGGTGAAGGAGATCTTCGACACCGCGCTCGGTCTCGAGGGCCTGATCCGCAACGCCGGCGTGCACGCCTGCGCGGTGATCATGTCGAAGGACCCGCTCACCGAGTCCATCCCGCTGTGGTACCGCGACGACGGCTCGTTCATCACCGGCTGGGACTACCCGTCGTGCGAGAACATCGGCCTGCTGAAGATGGACTTCCTCGGGCTGCGCAACCTCACGGTGATGGGCGACGCGATCGAGAACATCGAGGCCAACCGCGGCAAGGACGCGGTCCCGGACTTCGACACGCTCCCGATGGACGACCCGGAGACCTACGCGCTGCTCGGCCGCGGTGACACGCTCGGCGTGTTCCAGCTGGACGGCGGGCCGATGCGCGACCTGCTGCGCCGCATGCAGCCGACGTCGTTCGAGGACATCGTCGCGGTCGGCGCGCTGTACCGCCCCGGCCCGATGGGTGTGAACGCGCACAACGACTACGCGGACCGCAAGAACGGCCGCCAGGAAGTCAAGCCGATCCACCCGCAGCTCGAGGAACCGCTCAAGGAGATCCTCGGCGAGACGCACGGTCTGATCGTCTACCAAGAGCAGATCATGTTCATCGCCCAGGAGGTCGCGGGCTACTCGATGGGTCGAGCGGACGTGCTCCGCAAGGCCATGGGCAAGAAGAAGGCCGAGGTTCTGGCCAAGGAGTTCGAGGGCTTCCAGCAGGGCATGCGCAACGACCCGCGCGGGTTCTCCGACGACGCGATCAAGGCGCTGTGGGACACGATCCTCCCGTTCGCCGGCTACGCGTTCAACAAGTCGCACGCGGCCGCGTACGGCCTGATCTCGTACTGGACGGCGTACCTCAAGGCGAACTTCCGCGCCGAGTACATGGCCGCGCTGCTCACGTCGGTCGGCGACAACAAGGACAAGTCCGCGGTCTACCTCGCCGAGTGCCGCCGCCTGGGCATCAAGGTCCTCCCGCCGGACGTCAACGAGTCGGCGCTGCGCTTCGGTGCGGTCGGCACGGACATCCGCTTCGGTCTTGGCGCGGTCCGCAACGTCGGCGCGAACGTCGTCGAGTCGATCATCAAGACCCGCAAGGAGAAGGGCGCTTACACGTCCTTCACGGACTTCATGGACAAGTCCGAGCTCGTCGCGTGCAACAAGCGCGTGATCGAGTCGCTGATCAAGGCGGGCGCGTTCGACTCGTTCGGCCACACCCGCCTGTCGCTCATCCAGGTCCACGAGGACGCGGTCGACGCCGTCGTCCCGATCAAGCGCAAAGAAGCAGAAGGCCAGTTCGACCTGTTCGGCGCCGACAGCGGCGACGAACCGGACAACAGCACCTCCCCGCTGGCGCACCTCAAGTTCGGCGCCGACGAGTACCAGCGCAAGCAGATGCTCAGCCTCGAGAAGGAAATGCTCGGGCTGTACGTGTCGTCGCACCCGCTCGACGGTGCCGAACGGATCCTGCGGAAGTTCGCGCCCAGGCCGATCGCGGTCGTGCTCGACGATCCGCCCAAGGAAGGCGAGCTGATCGTCTCGGGCATGATCTCGTCGATCGAGCGCCGGGTGAACAAGAACGGCCTGCCGTGGGCGATCACCGTCATCGAGGACCTGGACGCCTCCATCGAGGTGCTGTTCTTCCCGAAGTCCTACGAGGTGCTGCGCGACGACCTGGAGCTCGACTCCGCCGTGTGCGTGAAGGGCCGGGTGAACTGGCGCGAGGACAAGATGGCGATCTTCGGTGACGGTGTCGTCCCGCTCGACATCAGCGACGCGGAGATGAACCCGGACGCGGATCCGCCGCTCGTCCTCGGTCTGCACACCAAGACGCTGACGCCCGAGCTGATCGAGGAACTGAAGATCACGCTCAAGTCGCACGAGGGCCACGTCGCGGTGCACCTCGAGGTCCAGAAGCGCGACAAGTCGAAGGAGTTGCTGGTGGTGGACAACTACCGCGTCCAGCCGACGCCGTCGCTCTTCGGTGACCTCAAGACCATCCGCGGCGTCACGATCCAGCGTTAGAGGTCGAGGACCGGGTCGGGTTCCGGCCGCGCGCGGCGGACGAGTGCGTGGCCGGGAGCCCGGACCGTTCGCTGTGGACGCGGTCCGGTTCCAGTCCGAGGTCGATGAATGCGTCGTGCGCCGGCTCGCTGCTCTGATCCTGACCACCGCCACGCTGGCACGTGCATGTCGGACATGAAAGCGTTGGGGCCGCACGGAAGGCGCTCGCGTTGGCGGGAAGACCGAGTGCTCGCCGACAACAGGATCGCCGGTTTGTTACCGAGCCCAGCACGAACTCGTCGGGGGTGCGGCAGGTCGTCGCCTGCGAGGCGCGCCTCGATCCCGAAGCGCGAGGGTTGCTCGAGAAATAGTGGCGAGAGATGAGTTAACGGGGTTAACTGGGTGAGGTGACGACACTCACCCAGTTGCCCGCCGACTACGTCCAGAACCCGCACGAAGTGCACGACATGTTGCGTGCCGAGGGGCCCGTGCAGGAAGTCCACATGCCGCGTGGACTCAAGGTCTGGCTCGTGACTCGTTACGACGAGGCGAAGATCGCCCTCACCGACCCCCGGATCAGCAAGAACGTCCAGGAGGGTGGACACCTCTTCGACGTGCACGCGCCGGCCACCGCGGGGCGCCGCGACTTCAACCAGGCGCTGTCGGTCCACATGCTCAACATGGACGCGCCCGGCCACACGCGGCTGCGCAAGCTCGTCAACAAGGCCTTCACCGCGCGCCGGATCGAGCTCATGCGGCCGCGGGTCAACGAGATCGCGGCCGAGCTGATCGCGAAGCTGAACGACGGCGACGAGGTCGACCTGCTGGAGGCGTTCGCGTTCCCGCTGCCGATCACGGTGATCTGCGAGCTGCTCGGCATCCCGATCGACAACCGCGACGAGTTCCGCGAGTGGTCGAACACGCTGCTGTCGTTCGGCTCGAACGAGGACATCGTGCACGCGTCGGGCGCCATGGCGGCGTTCCTGTTCAACCACGTCGAGAAGGTCGCGGCGCAGGAGCCGGACGACACGTTCTTCTCCGCGCTCGTCCACGCCGACGACTCCGGCGACCGGCTGAACACCCAAGAGCTCGTGTCGATGGCGTTCCTGCTGCTCGTGGCCGGCCACGAGACGACGGTGAACCTCATCGGCAACGCGGTGCTCTCACTGCTGCGCAACCCGGACCAGCTGCAGATCCTCCGGGACCGGCCGGAGCTGATCCCGGCCAGCGGCGAGGAGTTCCTGCGGCTGGAGGGGCCGGTCAACATCGCGACCTTCCGCTACACCAAGGAACCGATCGAGCTCGGCGGCGTCACGGTCCCCGAGAACGAGATCGTCATGGTGTCGCTGGTGGCGGCGAACCGGGACCCGCAGCGCTACGAGAACGCCGACCAGCTCGACGTGACGCGGTCCGCGCAGGGGCACGTCGCGTTCGGTCACGGCATCCACTTCTGCCTGGGCGCGCCGCTGGCACGGCTGGAGTTCGACGTCGCTCTGACGCAGCTGCTGGCGCGGTTCCCGAACCTGCAGCTTGCCGCCGAGCCGGAGACGCTGGTGTGGCGGGACAGCACGCTGATCCGCGGTCTGCACACGCTGCCGGTCCGCCTCGCTTAATGTTCGGCGGGTGGACGACCTGCTGAAGCTCGACCAGGCGCACGTCTGGCACCCGTACGGCCCGATGCCGGGCACCCAGGAACCGCTGCTCGTCGAGTCCGCGGAGGGTGTCCGGCTCACGCTCGCCGATGGCCGGGAGCTGGTCGACGGCATGTCGTCCTGGTGGGCGGCCATTCACGGCTACCGGCACCCGGTGCTCGACCAGGCCGTCATCGACCAGCTCGGCCGGATGAGCCACGTGATGTTCGGCGGGCTCACGCACGAGCCCGCCATCCGGCTCGCGGCCAGGCTCGTCGAGATCACCCCCGAGCCGTTGCAGCACGTCTTCCTCTGCGACTCCGGCTCGGTGTCCGTCGAAGTCGCGGTCAAGATGTGTATGCAGTATTGGCGTTCGCAGGGCCGGCCGGAAAAGCACCGGATGATGACCTGGCGCGGTGGCTACCACGGCGACACGTTCACGCCGATGTCTGTATGCGATCCGGTAGGCGGTATGCATTCGCTCTGGCGTGGAATTCTGCCCGAGCAGGTTTTTGCAGACAGTCCACCGGCGGAACTGGATACTGCATACGTTCAGCACCTCGCCGACGTCGTCGAACAGCACGCCGACGAGCTCGCCGCGATCATCGTCGAGCCGGTCGTGCAGGGCGCCGGCGGTATGCGATTTCACGATCCGCGTTACCTGCACGTACTGCGTGAGCTCGCGTATACACACGACGTACTGCTCGTGTTCGATGAGATCGCCACGGGCTTCGGGCGCACCGGTGAGCTGTTCGCCGCCGACCACGCGAACGTCAGCCCGGATGTCATGTGCCTCGGCAAGTCGCTGACGGGTGGCTACATGACGATGGCCGCCACGATGTGCACGTCACGGGTGGCGGAGGGGATCAGCAAGGGCGAGGTGCCGGTCCTCGCGCACGGGCCGACGTTCATGGGCAACCCGCTCGCGTCGGCGGTGTCGCTGGCGTCGATCGACCTGCTGCTGTCCCAGGATTGGAAGCGCGAGATCGCCCGCATCGAGAACGGCTTGAAGGACGGCCTCGCGCCCGCTCGTGAGCTGCCCACGGTAAAAGACGTGCGGGTGCTCGGAGCCATCGGTGTCGTGCAGTTGCATGAGCCCGTGGACATGGCACGAGCCACGAAGGCCGCGATCGACAACGGCGTGTGGCTGAGGCCGTTCCGCGACCTGATCTACACGATGCCGCCGTTCATCTCGAATGATCAGGATGTTGCTCGCATAACGGCCGCGGTCGTCGCCGCTGCCGGATAGCGTTTGCATCATGGGGAGATTGATCGCCGCGCTCAGCGCGGTCGTACTGGGGGTACTGGGGACCACGGGAACGGCGCAAGCGGCCGACGAACCGTGGCTGGCATCGGGGCTCTGGGGCTCGAGTGCCGGGGAAGTCAGGATTCAGTTCGCACGGACCGACAAGTGCCTTGACGCCGCGTTGGAAGAGATCGACAACAACGGCGGCAAGGTTCAGATGTGGACCTGCGGCCTCGGCGGCGACGAGCAGTACTGGTACGCCGAGTACCACGAGGAATGGGGCGCGTCCCTCGTCCGCAACAAGGCGAACGGCAAGTGCCTCGACGTCGCTCTCGAGGAGATCGACCTCGACGGCGGCAAGCTGCAGATGTGGGACTGCACCGGCAACATCGAGCAGCGGTGGACGTTCCAGTCGCACCAGGGCGACCTGTTCATGGAGTCCATGGCCGTGAGGGGCGCGTTCGGCGCGCCGAGCCTGACTGACGGCGCACCGATCGGCCTCTACAACAAGATCTAGTCCACCTTGATCGCCGCGGCGAGCTCCGTGTCGGAAGGTTCGACGAGGAACTCGCCGCCCGGCAACACCACGACGGGGATCTGCTTGCGGCCCGAGATCTCGATCGCCCGGTCGCGCGCCTCGTCGTCGTTCTCCACGTCGACGTAGGTGAACGGCACGTTGTTGCGGGTCAGCCACGACTTGGCCCGGCGGCAGTCACCACACCATTCGGCGCCGTACATCACGATCGGTTGCTCGGTCATGCCCTCACGGTAGGTGACGGCATAGGGTGATTGCCTGTGAGCGTGCTGGTGATCACCGGAACTGGGACCGAGGTCGGCAAGACCGCGGTCACCGCGGGCATAGCGGCGCTGGCCAGGGCCGAGGGCAGGCGGGTCGCAGTGCTGAAACCCGCCCAGACCGGCCTGCTGCCGGGCGAGCCGGGCGACGTCGCCGAGGTGGCGCGGCTGGCGGGCGACGTGACGACCCGTGAGCTGGCCAGATACCCCGACCCGCTGGCGCCCGACACCGCGGCCAGACGGGCGGGCATGGCCACCGTGCACCCCGCGGACGTCGCCAAAGCCGTCACCGAGCTCGACGCCACCCACGACCTGGTGCTGGTCGAGGGCGCGGGTGGGCTGCTGGTGCGGTTCGACGAGAGCGGATCGACCCTGGCCGACATCGCGTGGGCGGTGAACGCGCCCGTGCTGATCGTGGCGCAGGCGGGGCTCGGGACGCTCAACACGACTGCTCTGACGGCTGAGGCGCTGCAACGGCGTGGCATCGAGTCGCTCGGTGTCGTGGTCGGCAGCTGGCCGTTGCACCCCGATCTCGCTTCCCTCACCAACCTGGCCGATCTGCCTGAGGCGGCGGCCGGTCCGTTGCTCGGCGCGCTGCCTCAGGGTGTGACAAAGCTCGGTTCTGTGGATTTCCTGGCCGTCGCCAAGAGATCGTTTTCACCGTGGTTCGGCGGGGAGTTCGACCCGGAGACGTTCGCGGCTCAATTCGCGGTCCAGTGACCTACGTCGCTCCACGATGAAGGATTCAGTGCGGCATAGTGCACGCCAGGCCACAGGAGGAGGAGAGACCGTGACCGCAGCACCGGAACAGATCGACGTGCTCGACGAAGCTCGTGAGCAGGTGCTCGAACGAGGCGTCGGGCTCACCGAGGCTCAGGTGCTGAAGGTGCTCGAGCTCCCCGAGGACCGCATCCCGGACCTGCTGGCGCTGGCCCACGAGGTCCGCGAGCGCTGGTGCGGCCCGGAGGTCGAGGTCGAGGGCATCGTCTCGCTGAAGACCGGCGGCTGCCCCGAGGACTGCCACTTCTGCTCGCAGTCGGGCCAGTTCCCGTCACCGGTGCGAAGCGCATGGCTGGACATCCCCGGCCTGGTCCGCGCGGCGCGGCAGACCCGCGACACCGGCGCGACCGAGTTCTGCATCGTCGCGGCCGTGCGCGGACCGGACAAGCGGCTGCTCTCGCAGGTGCGCGACGGCATCAAGGCCATCCGCGAGGACGGCAACGACATCCAGATCGCCTGCTCGCTCGGCATGCTCACGCAGGAGCAGGTCGACGAGCTCGTGGCGATGGGCGTGCACCGCTACAACCACAACCTCGAGACGGCTCGCTCGCACTTCCCGGAGGTCGTGACCACGCACTCCTGGGAGGAGCGCTGGGACACGCTGAGGATGATCCGCGACGCCGGCATGGAGGTCTGCTGCGGCGGCATCATCGGCATGGGCGAGACGCTGGCGCAGCGCGCGGAGTTCGCCGTGCAGCTGGCCGAGCTGGAGCCGGACGAGGTGCCGCTCAACTTCCTCATCCCGAACCCCGGCACGCCGTACGAGAACTACCCGGTCGTCGAGGGTGCCGAGGCGCTGCGGACGGTCGGCGCGTTCCGGCTGGCCCTGCCGCGCACGATCCTGCGGTTCGCCGGTGGTCGTGAGCTGACGTTCGGCGACCTGGGCGCGAAGCAGGGCATGCTCGGCGGCATCAACGCGATCATCGTCGGCAACTACCTGACGAACCTCGGCCGCCCGGCGCAGCAGGACCTCGACATGCTGGAAGAGCTGTCGATGCCCATCAAGGCGCTGAGCCAGACCCTGTGACCGATCTGATGACGTACTGCTCTTTCTGCGGCAATGAGGAAGCTGACGGCGACCACGCGTTCTGCCGTCAGCGCCTGTCGATGATCGACCCGCCGCGGTACTGCTCGGAGTGCGCTCGCCGCATGGTCGTTCAAGTCACGCCGGACGGCTGGGAGGCTCGCTGCAGCCGCCACGGCGAGATCAAGTCGGCACGGTAGTAACCTCTCGCGAATGGACGAGAAAGCAGCCCCGGTTCGCATCGAACCCCTGCCGGAGCCGCCGTACGTCTACCACTACATCCGGCCGAGGCCGAAGGTCGCGGTGAAGCGGGATCTGCTGCCGGCCCTGGTGGTGCTGCTGACGACGTTCGCGTTCGGGCTGCCCGCCGGCTACCTGTGGTCGTGGCTCGCCCCGCCGCAGCTCAAGATCGTCTCGCCGAACGACAACAAGTTCTATCCGATCGGCGTCGAGAGCTACCACCGGCTCGACGCGCTGATGGTGTTCGTGCTGATCGGGCTCGGTGCCGGGGCGATCACCGGCATCGCGGTGTGGCTGCTGCGGCAACGGCGCGGGCCGATCGTGATGCTGGGGATGACGGCAGGCTCGTTCGCGGCGGCGTGGTTCACCCAGTACCTGGGCGGCAACCTGGCCGCGGGCGCGTACCCGATGCCGGCGACGATCAAGCCGAACGACACCCTGCTGATCGCGCCGTCGCTCGAGACGTGGTCGGGGATTCTGGCGTGGCCTCTCGCGGCGGCACTGGCGTACGGCTGCTGCGCGGCGTGGAACGGATTGGACGACCTGGGGCGGCGCCTCGGTTGAGGCACCGCCCTCCGGGTTCCTACCCCACTCGGTAGGCGAAGTCCGGCATGTCGGTCACGAACATCTGACCCGGCGCGTGCGTGATCGCGAACGGCGGCCTGGACTTCATCAGCACCGCCTGCGGGGTCACGCCGCACGCCCAGAACACCGGCACGTCACCGGGTTCGTGCTCGACGGCGTCGCCGAAGTCCGGCCGGTCGATGTCGGAGATCCCGAGCATGCGCGGATCTCCCGCGCCGACCGGAGCCCCGTGCACGGACGGCATCAGCGCGGTGACCTTGTGGGCCATGTCCACAAGGGACTCCGGAATCCAGCGCATCGACACGACCATCGGACCGTGCAGCCTTCCCGCTGGGCGGCACTGGATGTCCGTGACGAACATCGCGACGTTCTTCTTCTGCTCCACGTGTCGCAGCGGCACCCCGGCGTTCTCGAGGGCGGTCTCGAACGTGAAGCTGCAGCCGATCAGGAACGTCACGAGGTCGTCGCGCCAGTAGTCCGTGGCGTTCTCCGGTTCCGCCACCAGTTCGCCGTGTTCCCAGATCCGGTAGCGCGGCGCGTGGGTGCGCACGTCCGCGTCCTGCTTGAGCGCGCTGACCGTCTCGCCGGCGTCCAGCACGTCGAGCACCGGGCACGGCTTGGGGTTGCGGTGGGTGAAGAGGAGGAAGTCGTACGCCCAGTCCTTGGGGATGGCGATCAGGTTGGCCTGCGCCTGTCCCGGTGCCTTGCCCGCCGTCGTCATTCCAGCTCCTTGTTGACCGTCTCCGGCAACCAGATCAGCGCGATGACCGCGATCCCGTAGGCCGCCGCTCCGAACAGCATCGCACCGCCGATGCCGAGCCTGTCGGCCATGAACCCGACCAGTCCGGGGAACACCGCTCCGAACGCGCGGCCGAAGTTGTACGTGAAGCCCTGCCCGGTGCCGCGCAGCCGCGTCGGGTACAGCTCGGACAGGTAGCTGCCGAAGCCGCTGAAGATCGCGCTCATGCAGAACCCGAGCGGGAAGCCGAGGAACATCACCAACGTGTTGGCGCCGTTGGGAATCTGCGTGTACGCCACGATCAGCAACGCGCTCGCGGTCGCGAACAGCACGAAGGTCTTCTTGCGCCCCAGGTAGTCCGTGAGGTAGCCGCCGCAGATGTACCCGATCCACGCACCGGTGATGAGGAACGCGAGGTACCCGCCGGTGCCGATGATCGTGAGCTTCCTGCCGGTCTGCAGGAACGCGGGCAGCCACGTCGCCAGGGTGTAGTAGCCGCCCTGGACGCCGGTGGCGAGGAGCGCCGCGAACAGCGTCGTCTTGAGCGTCTTGCCCTGGAAGATCTGCGGGAACGTGCCCTTCTGGTTCGCGTGGGCCTTCGCCTCGGGTGCGTCGTCGACGTTGCGGCGCACGTAGAAGATGAGGATCGCGGGCAGGGCGCCGGTCCAGAACATGATCCGCCACGACCACGACGGGTCGGCCAGCGAGGCGACCAGCGTGTTGATGAGGACCGCCAGGCCCCAGCCGACCGCCCACGCGCTCTGGATGAACGCCACGGTGCGGCCGCGGTACTTCGGCTTGCAGTACTCGGCCACGAGGATCGCCCCGGCGGCCCACTCGCCGCCGAAGCCGAGTCCCTGCAACCCGCGGAAGACCAGCAGCGTCTCGTAGCTCGTCGCGAAGCCGCAGAGCACGGTGAAGAACGCGTACGCCGCGACCGTGATGATCAGGGTTTTGGAACGGCCGAACCTGTCCGCCATCACGCCCGCGACGGCGCCGCCGATGGCGCTCATGAGCAGGGTGGACGTGCCGAGCAGCCCGGCTTCGGCCTTGGTGAGGCCGAAGTAGCCGGAGATCGCGACCAGGCTCAGCGGCAGGACCCAGTAGTCGTAGGAGTCCAGTCCGTAGCCGCCGAACGCGCCCACGAAGGCGCGCCTGCCCTTCTGGCCGAGACTGCGGAACCAGGCGAAACGGCCTGTGTCCTCGGTCGTGGTCGTGCTCATGGGACACCTCGCAGCGTGGTGGAGGGGTGCTTGAGTGACGCA
The DNA here is from genome assembly GCF_040629405.1 of Lentzea sp. NPDC005914. Classification (NCBI taxonomy): domain Bacteria; kingdom Bacillati; phylum Actinomycetota; class Actinomycetes; order Pseudonocardiales; family Pseudonocardiaceae; genus Lentzea; species Lentzea sp. NPDC005914. The sequence continues at coordinate 66,100 of NZ_JBEXVQ010000041.1, forward strand.
GACCTCAGGGTAAGGATTGTTCAACAATCCCACAAGGCCACAATTCAACGATCCGACAATGGGCGGAAGACGGCCAGTGCCGTTCGGAGGTCGGCCTCCAGGGCGTCGATCTCCTTCTCGGACTCCATGACCCCCAACCGGTCGACCGCGCGCACGAACACGTGCAGCAACCCGTCGGTGAGCGTGCGAGCGACCACGAGCCCGAACTCCGCGGCCCACACCTCGGCCAGCGCGCTCGACCACTCGTCGGCGAGTTCCAGCAGGTACCTGCGCAGCCCCGCGTCCGAGGCGACGAGCCGGGGCATGCCACCGGGGTTGTGAATCGCCCGCCGTGCCGAGGTGTCCAGGACGGCGGTCGTCAGCCAGTCCGTGAAGCCGGCGAGGTCGCGAGCCTGGTCCAGCAGGGCCGCGCGCAGCTCGAGCGCCCGGTCGAAGACGAGGCTCTCCTTGGTGGGGAAGTGGTTGTAGACGGTCTGCTCCGACACCTGAGCGGCCTCGGCGACCTCGATCATCGTCACCGCGCGGAACCCGTTGCGTGCGAACAGCTCCGCCGCGCTGGCCGCGATCGCCGCCCGAGTCCGCGCCTTCTTGCGTTCCCTCAAACCCGCCACACGCACTCCTTGATTAGGGTTACTCTAATCTTATGGTTACCCAAGCGACTTCAGTGGACGGCACCACCATCGGCTACCGCACCACGGGTGGCGGACCGGGCTTGGTGGTGGTCCACGGCGCCCTGCAGACCTCGTCCGGCTACGAGAAGTTCGCGGAGTTGCTCGCGGACGAGTTCACCGTCCACGTCATCGACCGGCGCGGCCGAGAGCTGAGCGGCCCGCACACCGCCGAGCACAGCCTGAAGACCGAGGTCGAGGACGTCGCGGCCGTCGTGCACCAAACCGGGGCCCAACGGGTGTTCGGCCTCAGCTCGGGTGCGCTGATCGCCCTCGAGACCGCGTTGACGATCCCCGGCATCACGCACGTCGCCGCGTACGAGCCACCGATCACCGCGCCCGGCCTGAAGCAGCACGTCTTCGAGCGGTTCGAGAAGGAGGTCGCGGCGGGGAAGAGCGCCGAGGCGATGGTCACGATCCTGCTCGGCCTGGAGGTCGGGCCGCGCTGGCTGCGTCTGCTGCCGCGCCCGCTCCTGCTCGCGCTGACCCGCAAGCTCGCGCAGGACGACGAGGAGGACATGGTCGGCCTGCTGCCGACTGCGCGCTACGACTTCGGGATCGTCAACGAGGGCAGCAAGAACCTGGAGCGGTTCAAGGAGCTCAAAGCCAACACCGCACTCCTGGGTGGTTCGAAGTCCGCGCGCTACCTCAAGGACGCCCTGGCGATTCTCGACGGGCTCATCCCGCACGCCACCAGGACGGAACTGCGCGGTGCCGACCACGGCAGCCCGACCGAAGGCCCGCAGCTCGTCGTGCCGGAGCTCAAGAAGTTCCTCAGTTCGGGTTCGGCACGTGCCCGAACTCGGTGAGCGGCACGGGAACGGCCTTCAACGCGCTGAGAATCCCCGTCTCCCGGTGCAGCATCCGCCGCACCAGCCGCAACCGCCGGGCCGGCGAGGTCTCCTCCAGCAACCGCTGCCGGTCCTCGACGGGCAGCAGGCAGTCCGCGGCCAGCAGGTACGACAACGCACCCAGTTCGACGTCCTCGTCGGGCGCCGACCAGTCCTCGCGATGCCACGCGGCCCCGCAGTACCGCTCGTGGGCCGCGCGTGCCCCGCGTTCGAGGATCGGCACGACCTCCAGCGCCGCCTCGGGCACCGGTGAGTCGTCGAGGTATTCGACCCGGCCCAGCAAGTAGGGCGCGGTCGTCGTGTCGACGTCCACCAGGCGGAAACGCCGTACGCCGCGCGTGACGATGTCGAAGCGGCCCTCGGGCAACGGGCGGGCGTCGAGCAGGTCGGCCGAGCAGCCGATGTCCTTGAGGGATCCGACGTTGTCGGCGCCCACCTCCCAGCCCTCCTTGATGCACACGACCCCGAACGTGCGGCCGAAGAGCGAGCCGGTCATCAGGTCGACGACGAGCTGCCGGTAGCGCGGCTCGAAGATGTGCAACGGCAGAGACGCACCGGGCAGCAGCACGGTGCCCAGGGGGAACAGCGGGAGCGTCTCGGCCACGAGTCCACGTTACGGGCTGCCACTCCCGCCCGCCGGACGGCCGGATCCCGGCGGTCTCAGCACGGCGAACGGATCGGTCACCTTGATTCCCTTGGCGCTGAACCGGAACAGTGCGGCAGGGCGGCCACCGGACGGGCCGGGGGGAGCGGTGCCACCCGTCGGTTCCAGCAACAACCGCCGCGACAGCACCCGTTGGAGGTTCGTCGCGGACACCCGGTAGCCCAGCGCCGCCGAGTAGTGGTCGCGCAGCAGCGAGATCGTGAACTCCGGTGGCGCCAGGGCGAAACCGAGGTTCGTGTACGACAGCTTCGAGGCGAGCCTGTGCCGCGCTCGGTGCACGATCGAGGCGTGGTCGAACGCCATCGGAGGGAGCGTGTCCACGCAGTGCCACTCGGTGTCCGACGGACGCTCCGGATCGGCGTCGGAAGGGACCAGCCCGAGGAACGCCGTCGCCACGACACGGGGGCCCGGGACGCGGTCCGGGGCGCTGAAAACAGCCAGCTGCTCGACGTGTGACAGTTGTCGCACATCGACTTTCTCGGTCAGCTGACGGCGGATGGAGGTCTCCACGTCCTCGTCCACCCGCAGCTCTCCACCCGGCAGCGACCAGCGGTGAGCGTGTGGCTCCCGTGCGCGCTCCCACAGCATGACCTGGAGTGACGCACCTCTCACCCGCAGCACAGCTGCCAGAACTTCATGTCCCACGCCCGCCACTCGGCTGATACTATCGGCCACGTTTTCGACCAACAGGCGAAAACCTGGATCCGAGGAGGCAGCGATGGTCGCTACCGCAACCGTGGAGCGAACCGCGTCAGGTGTGTTCGGTGGAGTCGAGCCGGACGCCGCGTGGCGTGACGAGGTGTTGCGCCTCGCGAAGGAGCGCGACGCCGTCATCCTGGCGCACAACTACCAGCTGCCCGAGATCCAGGACATCGCCCACCACACCGGCGACTCCCTCGCTCTCTCGCGGATCGCCGCGCAGTCCGACGCGCAGACCATCATCTTCTGCGGCGTGCACTTCATGGCCGAGACCGCGAAGATCCTGGCGCCCCAGAAGACCGTGCTGATCCCGGACGAGCGCGCGGGCTGCTCGCTCGCCGACTCGATCACCGGCGCGCAGCTGCGCGAGTGGAAGGCCGAGCACCCCGGCGCGGTCGTCGTGTCGTACGTGAACACCACGGCCGAGGTGAAGGCCGAGACGGACATCTGCTGCACGTCGTCCAACGCGGTCGACGTGGTGCGCTCCATCCCGGCCGACCGCGAGGTGCTGTTCTGCCCGGACCAGTTCCTGGGCGCGCACGTCAAGCGCGAGACCGGCCGCGAGAACCTGCACATCTGGGCCGGCGAGTGCCACGTCCACGCCGGCATCAACGGCCCTGAGCTGGCCGAACGCGCTGCGGCGAACCCGGACGCGGACCTGTTCATCCACCCGGAGTGCGGCTGCGCGACATCTGCTCTGTACCTGAGCGGCGAGGGCATCGTCCCGGCGGAGAAGGTCAAGATCCTCTCGACCGGCGACATGATCACCGCGGCCCGCTCCACGAAGGCGACCAAGGTGCTCGTCGCGACCGAGGTCGGCATGCTGCACCAGCTGCGCAAGGCCGCCCCGGAGATCGACTTCCGCGCCGTCAACGACCGCGCGTCCTGCGCCTACATGAAGATGATCACCCCGGCCGCGCTGCTGCGGTGCGTGCGTGAAGGCCTGGACGAGGTGCACGTGGACCTGGAGACCGCTCGGCGGGCCGAGGGTGCCGTGCAGCGCATGATCGAGATCGGCCAGCCCGGCGGCGGTGAGTGATGGCCGCGCGCTGGGAGGCGCGTGCCGACCTGATCGTGGTCGGCACGGGCGTGGCGGGGCTTACAGCCGCGCTGCACGCCCGTGAGCTGGGACTTCGCGTCCTCGTCGTCACCAAGGCGGCCGGCGACGACGGCAACACCCGCTGGGCTCAGGGCGGCGTCGCGGTGGTCATGGAGGACCAGCACGACCCCGGCGACACCGTCGGGCGGCACATCGAGGACACGCTGACGGCGGGCGCGGGCCTCTGCGACTCGCCGGCCGTCTCGGCGATCATCACCGACGGACCCGCCGCGGTGGCGCGGTTGCGTGAGCGCGGTGCGGTGTTCGACTCGCGCCCGGACGGTTTGCTGGAGCGGACCCGCGAAGGTGGGCACAGCGCGTTCCGCGTCGTGCACGCCGGTGGTGACGCGACCGGTGCCGAGGTCGAACGGGCGCTGTTGAAGGCCACTGTGGACGGACGGGTTCCCCTGCTGGAGAACCACGTCGCGGTCGACGCGGTGAAGACGCCGTTGGGTGCGGTGTGCGGGCTTCTGGTGCTGGACGGCAACGGCGTGCCCGGTGTGTTGTCTGCTCCCGCGGTTCTGCTGGCCACGGGCGGTCTCGGGCAGATGTACCAGGCGACCTCGAACCCGTCTGTCGCGACGGGCGACGGGCTGGCGCTGGCGTTGCGCGCCGGTGCCCTGGCGGCCGACGTCGAGTTCATCCAGTTCCACCCGACCGTTCTGTACACCGGTCGCGGTGCACGTGGTCGCTGCCCGCTCGTCACGGAAGCCGTGCGCGGTGAGGGTGCCGTGCTGGTCGACGCGACCGGGGCTCGCGTGATGAAGGGCGTGCACCCGCTGGAAGACCTCGCCCCGCGCGACGTCGTGGCGGCGGCGATCACCCGGCACATGGCGCTGGAGCCCGGTGGCATCGACGACCACGTCTTCCTGGACGCGACTTCGTTGCACGACATGGCCACCCGCTTCCCGACCGTGTACGCGGCCTGCGTCTCGGTGGGGGTCGATCCTTCCGTGGACCCGATTCCGGTCGCCCCGGCAGCTCACTTCGCCTGCGGTGGCGTGGTCTCCACCGTCGATGGACGCACCGGCGTGACCGGTCTGTACGCCGTCGGCGAGGTCGCTCGCACGGGCCTGCACGGCGCGAACCGGTTGGCCTCCAACAGCCTGCTCGAAGGCCTGGTCTGCGGCACCCGTGCCGCCGAAGCCGTGGCGTCCGATCTCGCGCTCGGCCTCGTGCTTCCTGCTCGTACGCCTGAGGTTTCGCTGCCCACGGCGCCTGTTGCGGACCGGGACCTGCTCCAGCGCGTGATGTCCCGTTACGCCGCTATCGGTCGTGACGCGGAAGGTCTTGCCGTGGTGGGCTCGGTGCTCGACGTATCCACTGTGGACAAGCAGCTGGAGTCGCGCGAACTGGTCGAGGACGCGGCGCTGACCATGGCCGCTCGCGCCCTGATCGCGGCGGCTCAGGAACGCACCGAGTCGCGCGGCTGTCACGTCCGCACGGACTACACGTCGCGTTCTGAGGCGTGGCAACGCAGTCAGCTCGTTCGGCTCACCCCGACCGGTCAGCCCGTGCTGGCCGATCCCGTTCTCGCGGAGGGTGTCGCATGACCATCGATTGGGACGACGCGAACCGGGTCATCCAGTTGGCGTTGGAAGAGGACCTCCGCTACGGCCTGGACGCCACCACGTTGGCGACCGTGCCCGAGAAGTCCGTCGCCACCGCGGAGATCACACCGCGTGCGTCCGGAGTGCTGTGCGGCGTTTCGATCGCGCGCACTGCTTTCCAGCGCTATCTGCCCGAGGTCGAGGTGGTGTCGGAGGCGGAGGACGGCTCGAAGGCCGTGCCCGGTGAACCCGCCCTGGTGCTCACCGGCCCGACTCGCGGCCTGCTCACCGTCGAGCGCACGGCGTTGAACCTGATCTGCCACCTGTCCGGAATCGCGACCCAGACCGCGCTGTGGGTCGATGCCATCGAGGGCACCGGTGCTGCCGTTCGGGACTCGCGGAAGACGTTGCCGGGCCTGCGTTTGCTGCAGAAGTACGCGGTCCGCTGCGGTGGTGGCGTGAACCACCGCATGGGCCTGGGCGACGCCATCCTCATCAAGGACAACCACGTCGCCGCGGCGGGCTCTGTCGGCGCGGCGATCCGGGCAGCCCGGGCACACGCCCCGGACCTGCTGATGGAGGTCGAGGTCGACAGCCTCGCGCAGCTCGACGAGGCTCTGGCCGAGGGCGCGGATCTGGTGCTGCTGGACAACTTCACGCCAGAGCAGTGCGCGCAGGCCGTTGCCCGCAGGCCGGAGAACGTGAAGCTGGAGGCGTCCGGCGGGCTCACGCTGGACGTGGCCCGCCGGTACGCCGAGACGGGCGTGGACTACCTCGCGGTCGGTGGTCTCACGCACTCGTCGCCGTCACTCGACCTCGGCCTGGACCTTCGCTAGCGGCTCGTACCGCTGCACGCTGACGTGCTGGACGCCGGGGAAGTTCTGCACCCGGCGCCAGTCCGCGGTCTGCGAACCGACGCCGTTGCTGCCCGCCGACACCGCGTCGGCGTGGTCCTCGGCGCTGACCCACTCCGCGACGTTGATGACACGCTTGCCGTCGTCGCGGATGTGGAACGCCGCTGAGACGCCGCCGGGATGCGGGTTCGGCTCGCTCGCCAGCGCGACGAACACCGAGTCGACCCACGCCCGCGCCGTGGCCTCGTTGTCGGTGTCGACCGTCACGAGGACGACGCAGCCGACCTTCTTGTCACCGCGCGGTTCGCCGGAGCGGTAGAGCGTGAAGCCGTCGAGTTCCTTGCGGTTGCGGACGAACGAGGGCAGCTGAGGAAGAGTCATGCCCCTGATCCTGCGAGCTCGACCTAGCTGGAGGTCAAGCTCATTCGAACGAACAACCGGGATTCGGCTCGTCGCGCGACAACGGCGTGCCCTTCGGGTTCACGTACAGCACCTCGAGCACCATCGGCTCGGTGCCGAGGTTGCGCCCGATGTGCACGTGCGCCGGCTCCTCGATCACCGTGTCACCGCGGTGGTGCACGAAGTTCGTGGTGCAGTCCGACATCGTGCGGGTGAGGACGCCCTTCTTGACGACGGCGTAGAGCGTGCCGTCGTGGTGGTGCCAGCCGGTGCTGCCACCAGCGGCGACGGTGATCTCGCGGACGGCGTAGTCCTTGTCGCCGACCGACCACTTGGCGATGTCCTTGGCGGTCACGCCACGCGAGGGCGTCGCCGAGGCAACACCGGAGAACAACAGCAAAGCGGCCACTACGGCCGAAACGATGCGCATGGCGATCAACGTAGCCGTCGGTTGGCCAGTACCGGCAGGACCTCCCTGGCTTGTTCCACCGACGCGAGGTCGATGTCGACGATCGAGACTTCCGGCTGGTCGGACAGCTGCGCCACGACGTTGCCGAACGGGTCCGCAACGGTCGAGTAGCCGATCCCGGTCGGTGCGGAAGAGCCCAGCTCACCGGGGTAGGCCTGCCCGCACGCCACGACGAACGACGTGCAGTCCAGTGCGCGCGCTCGCACCAGCAGTTCCCACTGCTCCTTCTTGCCCGGCCCGGCACCCCACGACGCCCCGACCAGCACCGCCGACGCGCCCTCGTCCGCCAGCGCCCGGAACAGCTCGGGGAAGCGGATGTCGTAGCAGGTCGCGACGCCCAGGGTCACACCGTCGACCTCGAACGTCACCAGGTCGGTGCCGGGCGCGACCGTGCGCGACTCCTGGAACCCGAACGCGTCGAACAGGTGGATCTTGTCGTAGCCGAGATGGATGTCCGGCCCGGTCACCAGCAGCGTGTTCGTCACACGGTCACCAGACGGCGTGAACATGCCCGCCACCACCACGACGTCGTGCTGCGCGGCGATCTCGTGAACCGCGGACGCCCACGGACCGTCCAAAGGTTCTGCGACGGGCCCGAGCGGCACCCCGAAACGGCACATGGTCGCCTCGGGCAGCAGGACGACCCGCGCACCGTCGGCCCTGCGCACCGCGTCGCGGACGAGCTCCAGGTTGGACCGGGGATCGGTGGTGGAGCTGATCTGACTCACAGCGATGCGCATGAGGATCACTGTAGGGTCCGGAACCGTGCGTTTCCCACTGCTCCTCGTCGCGTTGCTGGCCGTCGCGGGCTGCACCGAGACCGCCACGCCCCGCCCGGACGGTGGCACGAACGGCACCTCGATCGTGCTCGCCGACCGCGACGAGCCGACGACGCTGAACCCGCTGCTCGGCTATGGCGCGCAGGGCGTTTCGAAGATCTACGACGGCCTGGTCGAGCACCGCCAGGACGGCTCGCTCAAGCCGCAGCTGGCCGCGGACCTGCCGGAACCGGCGGCGGACGGGCTGAGCTGGACGGTGAAGCTGCGCGGCGGCGTGAAGTTCGCCGACGGCAGTGTGTTCGGTGCCGAGGACGTCGTCGCGACCTACACCGCCGCACTGCAGAACCCGGTCAAGGACAGGTTCAGCACGCTCAAGGGCGTCGAGCAGCTCAACCCGTCCACGGTCCGCTTCAGCCTCAACCAGACGCAGGCGGCGTTCCCGCACCTGCTCACTCTCGGCATCCTGCCCAGCGAGCAGGCGAACGCGAACGGCCAGCCCGTCGGCACCGGGCCGTACAAGGTCACCGAGTGGAAGAAGGGCGACCGGCTGTTGCTGGACGCCAACGAGTCGTACTTCGACGGCGCGCCCAAGGTCAAGAAGCTCACCGTGGTGTTCGTGACGGACGACAACCAGCGCGCGCGTCGCATGCAGGACGGCGAGTTCGACGGCACGGTGCTGCCGCCCAAGATCGCGACGCAGTTCGCCGGCAAGTCGAGCCTGTCGGTGCAGTACCACCGCAGTGCCGACTACCGCGCGGTGCGACTGCCTGCGGCCAATTCCGTCACTGGAAACGCCGCGATCCGCCTCGCGCTGAACTACGCCTCGAACCGCCAGAGCATGATCGACAGCCTGCTGGACGGCAAGGGCACGATCGCCTACACGCCGGTGCCGGACGCGCTGGCCGAGGAGTTCGACCCGACCGCGAAGTTCCGCTACGACAAGACCGAGGCCGCGCGTCTGCTCGACGTGGCGGGCTGGGTCGCCGGCACGGACGGCATTCGCGTCAAAGACGGTGTGCCCGCTCGGTTCACGCTGATGTACCCGCTCGGTGACGACCTGCGCGCCGACCTGGCCACGGCGTTCGCGGCCGATGCCAAGGCGGTGGGCGTGGACGTGCAGCTGGCCGGCCTGTCGTGGGAGGCGATCCGGCCGCGCATGGCCCAGGACGCGCTGCTCTACGGCGAGGGCTCGCCGTTCGACCCCGATCTGATGCTCTACGACCTGCGCGGCCAGGGCAGCCCGGCCGCCGACGCGGCGCTGGAGAACGGCCGCAGGCTGATCGACCCGGCGCAGCGGGCGGTGGCGTACAAGCTCTTCCAGCAGGCGTTCGTCGCGTCACCGTCGATGGTGGTGCTGGTCTTCCCCGAGCACGCGTACGTCATGCGTGACTCGTGGAGCGGCTACCAGCCCGTGGTCGACCCGAACTCCTACGGCGCGCTGGCCTGGGGTCCGTGGTGGAACCTCGACAAGTGGGAGCCTAGGTAGTCCTGGCGTTGATCTCGCGGACGGCACGTTGCGGGTCGTCCGCCCAGAACTCGACGCGCTTCACCTGCTTGGGCCCGGTCTTGCCGAGGTCGACCAGCTGCGGTTCGTGGAACGGCACCGACACGTTCGTCTTGGTCAGCGACTGGATGACGACCGCGTCGCCGGTCACCTCGACACTGCGCTGGCCCTTGTGGGAGCGCTCGGCGACCTGGGCCGCGCCGAGGTCCGCGGTCGGGATGCGCCAGTCGAAGAAGCCGAGCTGGCGCAGCCGCAGCTCGTCGTCGGAGAGCGTGTGCGGCTGGCGGATCAGCACGTAGAGAGCGCCCACGCACACGATGGTGTTCAGCACGCCGAGCACGATCAGCGTGATGAGCAGCCACGGGATGTCCAGGCCGAACGCCACCAGCGCGATCCCGACCGCCGTGATGATCAGGAACCGCAGGTACCGCGGCCGCATGCGCTTGCCGTAGGGGATCTCCACCATGGTCGTGAGCCTATTTTCGCATCGCACGCACCATGCCATCGGGGTCGTCGGCCCAGAACTCGATCTTCGTCACCTCGTGCGCGCCGCGCCGGCCGAGGTCGATCTCCTGCGGCTCGTTCAGCTGCACGCGAACGTTGGTGGAGTTGGAGATCTCCAGCACGAGCGTTCCGTCCACAACGGACCGAGTCTTGTTGAGCGATCTGCTCTTCATGCCGTGCGTGACGTTCTTGATGGCCTTGAGCGGAATCCGGTATTCGAACTCGCGCGCGTACCGCAGCCACAGGTACTCGTCGTCTATCTCGTGCTTGAACTTGTAGAGCATCCACAACAGCCACGCGAGCAGAAGCGCGCTCAGCAACCCGAACACGAGCAGCACCGCGCGCAACCAGAACCACGGCACGAGGAAGTCCACGAGCAGGATTTCCACGGGCGTGAGAACGAGGAAGACCCAGAGGAACGGCCGGACCTGAGCGCTGTACCCGAACGAGCGATCCCCCATGCACCTGATGGTGGCACAGTGGGGGGAGTGAGCGACCTGATCTTCTTGGACAGCGCCGGTTCCTCGATCCCGCCCGCACCCGTCGTCGACGAGGTCATCGGGCATCTTCGGAGAGAAACCGAGATCGGCGGCTACCGTGCCGCCGCTGAACGCCGTGATGACCTGGAGACGGGCTACGGGGTGCTCGCTGAGTTCTTCGGGTGTCACCCGTCCGAGGTTGCTTTCACGGACAGTGCAACTCGATCTTGGCTGGCGGCGTTCGACGCCGTACCTCTGGAAGCCGGGGACAGAATTCTTGTCACCGAGGTCGAATACGGTGGCAATGCGATCCCGGTTCTGCATCGTGCGGCGGAGACCGGGGCGGTCGTCGAGGTCATCCCTTCCGACATCCACGGACAGGTCGATCTCGGCGCCCTGAACCTTGACAACCGAGTCAAGCTGATCTCGCTGGTGCACGTGCCGACGAACAGCGGCTTGGTCAACCCGGTGAACGACGTCACAGCGGCGGCTCGTGAGGTCGGTGCGCTGGTGTTGCTCGACGCCTGCCAGTCGACCGGACAGCTCGATCTGCGTGGCCTCGACTACGACATGTTGGCGTGTACAGGTCGTAAGTGGCTGCGCGGACCGCGCGGTACGGGCGCTCTGGTCGTGCGCGACGAGGTGCGGGAAAGGCTCCACCCGCGGTTGGTGGACCTGCACAGCGGCGAGTGGACCGGGCCTGCCGAGTACCGGCTGCGCGACGACGCCCGAGTGTTCGAGCTGTGGGAGTGCAGCATCGCCGACCGGCTCGGCATGATCGCTGCCGCGCGCTACGCCCTGGACAAGGGGCTGGACGTGATCGAGGCCGAGGTCGCGGACCGTGCCAAGCGTTTGCGCGAGGGTCTGCGGTCGATCGGCGGCATCACGGTTCAGGACCTGGGTGAACGTCAGTCGGGCATCGTCACGTTCACCTCGGAGAGGGTGCCGGCGATGGAGCTGAAGGACCGGCTCTGGGCTTCGAACGTGGCCGTCACGGTCTCGCAGCGCGGGTCGACGATGATCGACATGACGAAGCGGGGCCTGGACGAAGTAGTGCGGGCCTCCCCGCACTACTTCGTCACTCCTGAGGAGATCGACCAGGCGTTGGACAGGATCAGCAGCTCTGCCCGATGACCCGCTTCACGCAGTCCGAGTACTGCAGGAAGAGGTCGGTCGCCTTGTCGTTGCGAGTGGTCTGCGCGGCGATGACCGTGTCACGCGGGTAGAAGCCGTTCAGGCCACCACTGCTCGGGTACATCTCGAAGGTGTAGGACCAGATCTTGTGCTGGCCCCACATCCAGTCGTCGATGGTGCCGTCGGTGATGTAGAGGTCGCTCGACTGCTCCGGCGTGTAGCCGTTGGTGGCGGCCATCTGCTGGCCGAGGGTGCGGAACGCCCGCTCCTCGTTGGCGTCCAGGCCGGGCGCGGTGTTCGCCGTGGTCCAGCCGAACGGCCACAGCACCAGCTCCGAGAAGGTGTGGAAGTCGATGTTCGTCTTGATCTGCTGGACGCCACCGACCACACGGGAGTTCACGAAGTCGCGGATGCGCTGGGTCTCCGGTGCGGAGAACGCCGCCGTGCCGCGGTAGGTGTCCGAGGTGCTGCTACCGCTGGAACCGCCGCAGCAGCCCCACTTGTAGCCGAAGTTGCGGTTCAGGTCGGTGCCGTTGCCCTGCCGGTTCTTCCGCCAGCCGCGGAACGAGCCGGTCGCGATGTCGTACTCGGCGCCGTCCGGGTTGACGCTGGGGACGACCCAGATCTCGCGCGAGTCGACGAGTGCCTTCAGCGACGCGTTGGTGGCGTAGCCGTCGGTCAGGCGCTGGATGAAGTGCAGGCACATCTCGACGGTCAGGTGCTCACGCGCGTGCTGGTTGCACGTGATGATCACCTCGGGCTTCGCCTGGTCGACCGCGGGGTTGTTGCTGATCTTCAGCATCCACAGGTCGCGGTTCTGGAACGACTTGCCGATGCTGGACAGCCGCACCAGGTTCGGGTGCGCGGTGACGGTCTTGTCGAGCTCCGCCTTCATCTCGGCGTAGTTGTGGTAGCCCGTGTAGCCGGACGGGAAGTCCTGGGTGCCGATCTGGCCGGGCACCGGGTCGGTGAAGTCGACCTTGCCCAGCTTGGCGAACTCGGCTTCGGCGTCACCGATGTACTTCATCGGCAGCCCGGTCCGCCGCAGTGCACGGGCCTCGCCGGCGTTGGCGATGACGGTCACCGGACCGTTGGTGGTCTCGTCGATCAGGTCGGTGCCCGTGTAGACGACCTGCCTGAGCTGCTCGACGTTCTTCACCGTGATCTCGTAGACCGTGCGGCCGGAGCCGGCGGCCTGGGTCGGGGCGGTCGTGCCGACCAGCAGGGGCAGACTGAGCCCGAGCACGGCGGCGATCACGCCGCGGCGCCTTGTGAACATGGATCCTCCATCATCAGCAGGGGTTTGCGACGGAGTGGTGCTGATCCGAGCGTGGCTTCGGCATTACTCGCTGAGTAGCGCCGATAGCGGGCTGACCGTTGACAGAATTCGGCAGGAACTACCCTGTGAGCATGCTCAGCCGCATCGACCTGCGAGGTCGCACCACGACTCCCGCTCAGTTGCGCGCCACCGTGCCGCGCGCCGAGGTGGACGTGGACGCGGTACTGCATCAGGTGCGTCCGATCGTGGACGCGGTGGCGGCTCGTGGCGTCGAGGCCGTGCTGGAGTACACCGAGAAGTTCGACCGCGTTCGTCCTGCTTCTGTGCGTGTGCCCGCTTCGGCTCTTTCGTCCGCCTTGTCCTCGTTGGACCCGGCCGTGCGCGAAGCGTTGGAAGAGGTCATCGCGCGCACCCGGCGCGTGCACGCCGACCAGACCCGCACCGACACGACCACCCAGGTCGTGCCCGGTGGCACCGTCACCGAGAAGTGGGTGCCGGTCGCGCGCGTCGGTCTCTACGCGCCCGGTGGCCTCGCCGTCTACCCGTCGACGGTCGTGATGAACGTGGTGCCCGCGCAGATCGCCGGCGTCGAGTCGCTGGTGGTGGCCTCGCCGCCGCAGGCCGAGTTCGGTGGTCTGCCGCACCCGACGATCCTCGCCGCCGCCGAGCTGCTCGGCGTCGACGAGGTGTGGGCGGTGGGTGGCGCGCAGGCCATGGCGCTGCTGGCGTACGGCGGCGTGGACACCGACGGCGGTGAGCTGGCTCCGGTCGACATCGTCACCGGTCCCGGCAACATCTACGTGACGGCGGCGAAGAGGGTGCTGCGCGGTCTGATCGGCATCGACTCCGAGGCCGGGCCGACCGAGATCGCGATCCTCGCGGACTCGTCCGCCGATGCGGTGCACGTGGCCGCCGACCTGATCTCCCAGGCCGAGCACGACCCGTTGGCCGCTTCGGTGCTCGTGACGGACTCCGTCGAGCTGGCGGACGCGGTGGACGCCGAGCTGGAGCGCCAGATCGGTGCCACCAAGCACCGGGAGCGGATCCTGACGGCGCTGGGCGGCAAGCAGTCCGGCTGCGTGCTCGTGTCCTCTGTGGACGAAGGTGTCCGGGTTGTGGACGCCTACGCCGCCGAGCACCTGGAGATCCAGACGCGCGACGCGCGTGAGGTGGCGGCGCGGATCCGTTCCGCCGGCGCGATCTTCGTGGGCGCGCACTCGCCGGTGTCGCTCGGCGACTACTGCGCGGGCTCGAACCACGTGCTGCCGACCGGTGGCTGCGCGCGGCACTCGTCCGGGCTGTCCGTGCAGACGTTCCTGCGCGGCATCCACGTGATCGACTACTCCGAGGAAGCCCTGCGCGAGGTCGCGGACAAGGTCGTCGCGCTGGCCAACGCGGAGGACCTGCCCGCGCACGGGCAGGCTGTCACAGCGAGGTTCTCTCGATGAAGCCAGTTGTCGGCGCACGGGTGGAGCTATCCGATCTGCCCCTGCGCGAGGACTTGCGCGGTCGCACGCCCTACGGCGCGCCGCAGCTCGATGTGCCGTATCGCTTGAACACCAACGAGAACCCGTACGCGCCGACGGATGCGCTCGCGGCTGATGTCGTGGCCGCGGTGGCCGAGATCGCGGGTGAGTTGCACCGGTACCCGGACCGCGACGCGGTGGCGTTGCGCGAGGACCTGGCGGCGTACCTGACTGAGGCGACATCGGTGACCCTGACGGCCGAGAACGTCTGGGCGGCCAACGGGTCCAACGAGATCCTCCAGCAGATCCTGCAGGCGTTCGGCGGGCCGGGGCGCACGGCGCTGGGCTTCGAGCCGTCGTACTCGATGCACCCGATCATCGCCGCCGGCACGCGCACCGAGTGGGCGCCGACGCCGCGTCGCCCGGACTTCTCGCTGGACGTGGAGAAGGCCGCGGCCGTCATCGCGGAGACGCGGCCGGACGTCGTGTTCGTGACGTCGCCGAACAACCCGACCGGCCAGTCGATCCCGCTCGAGGACCTGCGGCTGCTGATCGCGTCGTCGACCGGCATGATCGTGGTGGACGAGGCGTACGCGGAGTTCTCGTCGCAGGAAAGCGCGATCGGGCTGCTCGACGAGTACGGCTCGCGGCTGATCGTCTCGCGCACGATGTCGAAGGCCTTCGCTTTCGCCGGCGGTCGCCTGGGCTATCTCGCCGCGGCTCCGGCCGTGGTCGACGCGCTGCAGCTGGTGCGCCTGCCGTACCACCTGTCGCAGCTCACGCAGGCGGCCGCGCGGGCCTCGCTGCGGCACGCCGCGGAGACGCTGGGCTCGGTGGCGCTGCTGGCCGCCGAACGCGACCGCGTGGTGGCGGCGTTGACGGACCTGGGTTTCCAGGTCGTGCCCTCGGACGCGAACTTCGTGCTGTTCGGCTGGTTCGAGAACGCGCGCGAGACGTGGAAGTCCTATCTGGACCACGGCGTGCTCATCAGGGACGTCGGAATCGCGGGTCACCTGCGGGTGACCATCGGAACGCCCGAGGAGAACGACGCTTTCCTCGCGGCCAGCAAGGAGGTCAGCCGGTGAGTCGTGTGGGCAAGGTGGAGCGCACCACCAAGGAGTCGTCGGTCTACGTGGAGATCGACCTGGACGGCACCGGCCAGGTCGAGATCAGCACCGGCGTGCCGTTCTACGACCACATGCTCACCGCGTTCGGCGTGCACGGCTGCTTCGACCTGATCGTCCGCGCCACCGGTGACGTCGAGATCGACGCCCACCACTCGGTCGAGGACATCGCGATCGTGCTGGGCCAGGCGCTGCGGGAGGCGTTGGGGGACAAGAAGGGCATCCGGCGCTTCGGCGACTGCTGGATCCCGATGGACGAGACCCTCGCGCACGCCGCGGTGGACGTCTCGGGCCGCCCGTACACCGTGCACCGCGGCGAGCCGGAGCAGTTCAACAGCTTCGTGATCGGCGGCAACTACCCGTTCGTGCTGAACCGGCACGTGTTCGAGTCGCTGGCCTTCCACGCCCAGATCGCGCTGCACGTGCGCGTCGAGTACGGCCGCGACCCGCACCACATCGCGGAGGCCGAGTACAAGGCCATCGCGCGTGCCCTGCGCGCGGCCGTGGAGCCGGACCCGCGCGTCGGCGGCATCCCGTCGACCAAGGGCGTCCTCTGATGCCGAAGGAGGTCGTCGTCATCGGCCTGCTGGCCCTGGCGGGCTTTCTGGCCGGTGGTGTCTACGCGACGTGGAAGACCGCCAGGTTCATGGCGATCATCCTGCTGGTGCTGATCGTGGTCGCGGTCGGTGGCGCGGTTCTCTGGCTCATTTAGTTCCGAACCGTCAGAATGCAGCGGGTGGCCGAGCCTGAGTACGACGCGTTCATCTCGTACAGCCGTGCTCTGGACGGCACGCTCGCGCCGACGTTGCACCGCGGCGTGCAGCGGTTCGCCAAGCCCTGGTTCCGGCTGCGCGGGTCACGGGTGTTCCTCGACGACGTCAGCCTGTCGGCGAACCCCGGTTTGTGGACGTCGATCGAGGAGGCGCTGGGCCGGTCGCGCTGGCTGATCCTGATGGCCTCGCCGGAGGCGGCGGCGTCGAAGTGGGTCGGGCGCGAGCTCGAGTGGTGGCTGGAACACAGGTCTGCTCAGCGGATTCTCGTCGTGCTGACCTCGGGCGAGTACTCGCAGTCGGTGCCGCCCACGGTCCGCAGGGCGCTGGGCGAGGAGCCGCGCTGGGTCGATCTGCGCTGGTTGCGTTCGGCCGAGCACGTCGACGACTCGAACCCGCGGCTGCGTGAGGCGGTCGCGGACATCGCCAGTGCGGTGCGCGGGGTGCCCAAGGACGATCTCGTCGGCGAGCACGTCCGGCAGCACCGCCGGACCGTGCGGCTGGCTCGGGGTGCGGTCACGGCACTGGCGGTGCTGACCGTCTGCGTGCTGGTCGTGGCGTTTCTCGCGGTGGGACAACGCAATGACGCGGTCGCGCAGGCCCGCACCGCGACGGCTCGTGGTCTGGCGTCGGCGGCGGTCGCGACCCTGCGCACGGACATCGCGTTGAGCCAGTTGCTCGCGGCGCAGGCGTATCGGACCGAGCCGAACGGGCAGACGCGGGCCGCGCTGTTCCAGGCCGTGACGTCGAGTCCGCAGCTCGACCGCTACCTCGACGTCGGTGGTGAGGTGTCGGCCCTCGCGACCTCCGCTGACGGCAAGGTAGTCGTCGCGGGCACTGCGGACGGACGTGTCGTGCGGCTGGATCTCGCTGGTGGGCGCTCGGAGCAGAAGGTCGGCGAGCGCGTGTCCTCGGTGGGCACGAGCGCGGACGGTTCCGTGGTCGTCGCGTACGGGGGTGGTTCGGCGCTGCGGTGGGACGCCGGGGGCACCAAGGTGATCGGCACAGGCGAGTACGCGGCCTCCGGGGAGGTCGCCGTGTCGCCGTCGGGGCGGTTCACCGCCGTGTACGCGGAGAAATCCTTGCCGGACGGGTCCCGTCGCGCCAAGCGCTTTGTCCATGATGGACGAACGGGTCAGATCACCGAGCAGGAGGACGCCTCGGTCGAGCTGATCGCGTTGAGACTGCCGAGCGACGACACGCTCCTGGAGATCACCTACACCGACTGGGTCCGCCGGTCACCCGCCACCCTCGGCGTCGTGTCGGCCGCGAGCGGATACGCGTTGCCGGGCAACGGTTTCTGGCCGGGGTTGTCGCCGAGTGGCGAGCACTTCGGCTACTCGGCCGAGGGCGAGACCCGGTTGTGGCGGACGAGTCAGCCGGCCTTCGACTACAACTCCTACGAGGTGTCGCTGCCCGCGGGCAGGGCCGACGCGACCGCCATGGCGGTCGCGGACGACGGCACGCGCGCCGCCGTGGCGGATGCCGGAACGATCTTCGTCTACGACGTGAACGGGCCAGGAGCGGGCGAACGGGCGCGGCTCGAGGGCAACAACGAGACGTCGTTCGTGGAGTTCCTCGGCGACAAGGACCACCTGGTGTCCGCCTCCCGGGACCGGGTGGTGCTGTGGGACCTGACCCGCGACACCCGCATCGGCTCGCAGTTGCAGACTCGGGTTCCGCTGGTGTGCAGCGCGTGCCCGGCGCCCTGGCTCACGTCGTCGCACGGACGGGTCGCGGTGTCGGCGGGCGAGGAGCTGGCCGCGGGGACCGATCTGGCCACCGTGAGCCCTGACCGGCTGGTGGGTTCGCTGGCCTGGAATGCCGGTGGCGACAAGTTGTTCCTCGTGACGCTGCCGCAGGGCGAGGTCGAGATCTGGGACCCGGCCGGTCTGCGTCCGGTCGGGCAGTGGCGGTCGAAGGTGGCGGCGGAGCACCTGGTCGCCATGGGGATGTCGGCGGACGACAGGCTCGTCGCCGTGGACCAGAACGGTGACGTCCAGGTCGTGCGGGACGACTCCGTGCGCAAGATCGCGCTGGAGCGCAAGATGCTCCGCGAGCAATGGCCACCTCCCGCCCATCTCGCCGCGGTGAGCCCGGACGCGGCTCTGGTGGCCGTGGTGTGCACGGATTCCGTCGCGGTCGTCGACACGGCGACGGGCGAGGTGCGCGAGGTCCCCGGTAAGGCCGACTCGGTGGCGTTCGCCGGTGACAGCCTGCTCGTCCAGCGCGCGGAGTCCGTCGACGTCTGGGACAAGCGCGGCACGACGTCGCGCGGGACGGTGCCGCGCGACCCGAGCTACCTGGCGGGCGTCGCCGGCAGCCCGGACGGTCAGCTCGTCGCCCAGCTGCGCGTCGACCGCGTGCTGGTGCTGACCGACCTGCGCACGGGCGAGCTCGTCGGCGAGACGCGGCTGGCCGAGCAGCGGGGCCGGTTGGGGCGGATCGGCGTGGCCTTCACCGGTGACCGGTCGCTGGTGACGGCGGTGTCCGAGCGCAGGCTGTTCTCGTGGGACCTCGCGCCGGACAACTGGGTGCGCGCGGCCTGTGCGTCCGCCGGCCGCGGTCTGACCTCGGATGAGTGGCGGCGGTATGTCGGCACCGACCCGCCCGCGGACCTCACCTGCGGGTGAGCACCCAGTGGAACGTGGCCGGATCCGGCTCGTGCATGGTCACCAGGTCGTCCGTGACGATCTCCAGGTGACGTGACAGGAGCTCGCGGTTCCGGTCAGTGGTGTTGCTGCCGAAGAACATCTCGACGCCGAGCCAGTTCTCCGTGACGTCCGGGGTGCCGACGCCGAGCGAGGCCAGGAAGAGGCCGCCGGGCTTGAGCCACCGGGCGATCTTCGCGATGAGGCCGGGCTGTTCGGCCCGCGGGACGTGCAGGATCGAGTAGAAGGCGGCGATCGCGTCGAACGTGCCGTCCGGGAAGTCGAGCGCGGTCATGTCGGCCTTCTCGAACCTCGCGGCGGGCACGTTGGCCCTGGCCAGGTCGACCTGCTGCTGTGACAGGTCGACGCCGAGGACGTCGTGGCGCTCAGCGAGCTTCCTGGTGACCGGGATGCCCGCGCCACAGCCGAGTTCGAGGATCTTGGCGTTGTCGTGCAGCCGGCTGTCGAAGTCCTCGAGGTAGCGCAGGCGCGGGTCGTCGGCGATCTGGGCCGACCAGGTGAGGTAGTGCTCGGCCATCGCGTCGTAGCCGGCCTCGACGATCTCCTTCACGACGTCAGGTAACGGGCCGGGACGTGCTGGGTCAGCCAGACACCGTTGGCGCTGAGCCGGAACTCGTGGCCGGCTTCGCTCATCGCCCTGGCGTCGACCGTGAGGATCACCGGCCGGCCGCGCCGCGAGCCGACTCTCCGCGCGGTCTCGACGTCGGGCGACAGGTGCACGTCGTGACGTGACATGGGACGCAGGCCGTCGCGCATGATGTCGTCGAGGTACTGCGCGACCGTGCCGTGGAACAACGTGTCCGGCGGCGTCGCGACCGGCAGCCCGAGGTCAACCTCGACGCTGTGCCCCTGGTTGGCGCGGATGCGGTCGCCGTCGATCGTGAAGCGCTGCTTGTCGTTGCGCTGGACGACCTCGCGCAGCTCTTCCCCAGTAACACCCAGAGCGTCGAGCAGGTCTTGCACGGCCACCCAGCCGTTGGCGTCGAGGGTGAGGCCGACGCGCTCGGGCTTGTGCCGGAGCGCCTTGGACATCCGCTTCGAGAGGCGGATCATTCTGTCTTCTTCCATTTGCTCCCCAGCAAACCACAGCGCGTCCACCGGTTTTGCGGTTCGATGGGTCCTGTGTGGCCGGTTCTGGGGTTGTTCTTCCTCGCGCCGTTCGTCGGCGAGTTCCTCCTGGGCAACATCCCGATCACGGGCATGGCGTTCGGCCTGCTGCTGGCACCGCTCTACGGCAGCGGCGCGATCCTGGTCCGCGAACTGGGCAGACGCGCGTGCGGCTGGCCGTCGATGTTCCTGCTGGCCGCGGCCTACGCCCTGATCGAGGAGGGCCCGGTCGACCAGCTGATCTGGAACCACTCCTACGCGGGCCACGACTACCTGACCGGCCCGTCCTACATCCCGTTCCTGGGCACGAGCGTCGAGGTGGTGCAGTCGATCCTGGCACTGCACACGATCTGGAGCATCTGCGTCCCGATAGCCCTGGTCGAGACCCTGTCCCGCCGAGGCCCGTGGCTGCGGACGCGCGGCCTGGTCGCGGTCGGCCTGCTGTTCCTGGCCGGGTCGGCGTTCGTGTTCTACGGCAACTACTCCGAGGAACACTTCATGGCCGGGTGGTGGCAGTTCGCCTACGCGTTAGCCGCCATAGGCCTGCTGGTTTTCTTCGCGTTCCGCGTCCGCCCACTGCCCTCCCTGCCCGGCGTCGCTCCGTCACCGCTGTGGGTCTGCTTCGCCGCGCTCGCCGGGACCAGCGCGTACTGGGGCTCGGTGACGCTGATCGGCGCCGACTGGTTCGAGTGGCCCGCCGTGGCGATCTGGTGCGTGGTCGCGGCGCTCGGAACCGCGCTGGTGACGCGGTGGTCGCGACTCGACGGGTGGGACCAGCGACACCGGTTCGCGCTGGCCGCCGGCGCCGTGCTGACCTACGTGTGGTGCTCGTTCCCGGTAAAGCCGGAGCTCGGCGGCACCGAGGTGGGCGACTACGTGTTCAGCGGCATCGCCCTGTTGCTACTGCTCTGGTGCGTCAAGACGCTTCGCGCGGCCGCCCCGGAGCCCGCGGGCCAGCAGCTGCCTCACTCCAACGGGTGAAGCTTGTCCGAATCCACGGTTGGCGCCGTCTATTAGACGTCACAAAAACATGGTCATCTTTCTCCCGCAGAAAAGGAGGAACGCGGGGGGCGGATGCGACGACGTTGAGGAGCGGACGGCAGGGTTGAGGAACAGACGGCAGGTGTGGTCGGTCAGGTCAGGTCACCGGCCGAGGAGCGTCACCAGCCGAGGAGCGTCATCGGGACATCGCGACGCGAGCATCGGTTGGGCGTGCTGGACGAGCTCGGGCGCACGCGCGGGGGTGTTCGGGCGGGGGTGTTGGAGCGGGGTGTTGGGGCGGGAGTGCCGGGGCAGTGGCCGGATGGTCTGGTGGCGCATCGGCCAGGGTTCAGCCACTTGCAACAGGTCTGCCTCCCGATCGTGTGGGCCGGCAGCGTGCTTGCAGGGACGGCAGGACATGACGTTCCCGGCCGACCTGGTCGAGCCCACGCTGGAGCTGATCCCGCGGGCACGTGCCGTCGTGCTCGAGGAGGCGGCGCACATGCTGCACGTCGACGACCCAGACGGGTGTCTGGGCGCGGGGCGCGGGGTTTCTGGCCTAGAGCCTGTCCTGTAAGCAGCTGATCAGGGCGTCTGGTATTTCTCTGCGGTGGTTGGTCGTGGTGAGTTGACGGATCGTGCGTGGGCTGCGAT
>NZ_JBEXVQ010000042.1:0-86463 GCF_040629405.1 Lentzea sp. NPDC005914
CACGGGGAGCCGCGGCTGTTTCCGCGCGGTGTCAACTCGACGAAAAGCGTGTCGAGTTGACACCCCTCCTCGGGCGCGGCAAGAGCTGAGGCACGACTCGTGACGGGACCCCACCCGGAGCGCACGGGAAAAGCTTGCCTCGGCTTCGCCTTCGGGTCGCCTCGCCTGCGGCATCGGGCGCCGTTGGGCTGCCCGGTGCGCGTGGTTTAACCGGTCGCTTCGCTCCCGTGTGGGTGGTTCGCTTTGGTTGTGGACCTGGATGTTGTTGTGTTGTGGGTGCGGACTGAGTGGACCAAGGCTTCGCGGGGTGGAGTTGAGGCTGCTCGGCGGAATGCCTTGCCTGTGGGGTTTGCGTTGCCGCATGGGCGGGCCGCTGTGCATGAGGTGGTTCAGGTTGAGTGGCGTGGCTTTGAAGCGGAGTGGGAGAAGGAGCGCGACTCGATTGATCGCGTCAAGCTCAGCCTTCGCGAGGAGGACGGGGTGCTGTCCGTGCAGTTGCAGGACACCTTGGTTGCCGCGCCTCGGCGGGTGGTGCGGCCTTCGCCTGTTCGGCTTGGGCTTGGGGAGTGGGTTCGGTGGCAGCTCAACCATCGGTGGGCTCGGCCCCGGGATGGTGGGTGGAACTACGAGATGACCACGTTGAACCTGGCTTATGGCGCGGTGGACGACCTGAAGGTGTTCCTTGGGGCGCCTACTCGGTTGGTGGACGAGCGGGCCGCGTTGCGTTAGGCGACTGCTGGGGCCGGGGCCGCGAAGGTGTTGCAGGCTGCGGTGGAGTTGGATTTGAAGCCTGTGGTTGCCCAGTTGGCCTGGTTGGAGGCTGAGCCGTGGGCGTTGTTCTCGGGCTTTTCCTCTACCGCGTACTGGAAGTCTTCCTCGGCTTGGCGGGCCAGGTTCAGGGTTACGGAGCCCTTGCCGGAGGCGCTGGTCAGGAACATGCCTGCGAAGCAGTTGGCCTGGAGCTCGATTCGGCGCGACATTTCCAGGCCCGCCGGGGTCTTCTCGCCCGCGTCGGTGATTTTCAGGTCGGCTGCGCGCAGGAGGCCGGTCAGGGCCTGGACGTGGTGGCCGTACTCGTGGCTCAGGGTGGCCAGGTGGGTGGCCGGGGCGTCGCCGCCGCCGTTGTCGCGCAGGCGGCTGGTGGGCATGTAGATCGTGCGGTTGCGGCCGCAGTAGTAGGCCACTGCGTGGTCGGATTCCGGGGCCGCTCCGCAGGGGCCGTCCTTGAGGGTGGGGGAGGCGTCCAGGGACGGCTTTTCGAAGGGCATGTTCGCTGCGGTCAGCAGCGGGGCCCAGGCTGCGTCCAGGCATTCGACGCCTGCTGCGTAGTAGCCGGCCAGCTGTTTGTCGGAGGTGCCGAAGGGCGGGAGCTGGCAGGTCACCGGGGGCATCGAGGCCGCGGTCACCAGGAACGGGTGGTCTGCCAGGCGGTAAACGGCGCGTGGGCGGACCGGCGTTGAGGGCTCGGTCGACGGGCTGGTGGCTGGGCGGGAACCTGCCAGGGCGTGGCCCGGGACCAGTCTGGGGCGGCTCAGTTGACCGATTCCGAGGACGAAGGCGACCACCAGCACGAACACTGCCCCGAGCATTACCGGGTTGTTGTTGGCTGGTTGGGTCACGTTCGCCCCTTTCTTAGGAAACTGAGCCCGGGTCCGCTGCCCAGGTGTTGCACTCGGAGGCCTTGTTCGAGCGGTAGCCGCGGTCCACCCAGCTCGCGTTGTTCTCCGGAGTGCCGTGGTCCTTGGTCGGGTAGATGTCGTAGTCGCCTCGGTTGCCCGCGTCGGTCAGGCCCACTCGGATCACGTCTATCGGTACTGCGCCGTGCGACAAAGGGGCCAGGCTCATACCGCCGAAGCAGGTGGCTTGCAGCTCCATCCGGCGGTTCAGGTCGAGGCCCTTCGGAGTATCCCACCCTCCCGCGTCGTACTGCGCGCGGTCCGAGGCTTTGAGCATCCCGGTGAGCCATTGGATGTGGTGGCCGTACTCGTGGGCCAGCTGGCCGAGGTACTTGCCGGGGTGGTTCGGGTTGTTCGGGTTGCGTTCTGCCGCGTAGGCGTTGGCGGTCCAGTAGATGCCGCCCTGGCAGTAGCGCGCGGTCGAGTCGGGGCGGACGGTGCCGCACGGGTACTGCATTGTTTCGGTGACTATGTGCAGCTCAACGGGCTGGTACGGCAGGTTCGCGGCGGCCAGGGCTGGCTTCCACATGCTTTCGATGCACGGGAGGGCTGCTCGCAGGAAGCGGTCCTGGCCCGCCGGGGAGTAGTCCATGGCGGGCAGGGCGCAGCCGCTGATCGTGTTGGCGCCGAAGTTCGACTTCAGGAACGGGTGGTCGGCCAGGGCGTAGACGGCCTTCGGGCCCACCGGGGTCGCCTCGGCCGACTGCGTGCGGGAGGCCGACGGGCGTGACGACGAGGTGGTTGTCGTCGTCGGGGCCTCGGTGGTCGTCGTGTGGGCGTAGGTGGGGCTGTAGGTCGTGTAGTTCTGGAAGCCCGCGTCCTTGACCTTGCTGTTCAGGGTTGCCGCGAAGAGGCCGACGGCGCCCAGGCCGAGGATGACCACGCCGCCGAGGATCAGGGCGATGATCGGGCCGTTGCTCTTGCGGCGGGGCGGCGGCATGACCGGGTACGGCGCGTAGCCACCCGGAGGCGCGCCCCAGGAGGGCTGCGGCGGCGGCATGACCGGGCCCGGTGGGGGCGGCGGAGGGCCGTACTGGCCCGGTGGTGGGCCGTAGGCAGGCGGCGGGTTCCCCAGAGGAGGGGCGCCGTACGGAGGTGGTGGTGGGCCTTGTGGCGGACGCTGCCCCAGTGGTGCGGGCATCGGCGGAGGGCCGACCGGGCGTGGCGGCGGCCAGTTGCCCGGTGGCGGTGGTTGCGTCATCGCCTGAGGTCCCCCCATTGGTGAGCCAGGGTCGGGTACGAGCATATGCGGACCGAGATCACGCGTCCCCCGACCGGGCTAACGCGTCCCGTCCACGATGGTGAGACGCACGGGACGGGGTCTCGGTTCACGACACGTCCGCTGAGCTCGCGGCCCACGTGTTGCAGGCCTTGATGTCGTTCTGCTTGTGGCCGTGCATCACCCAACGGTCGTTGTTGGGCGCGCTGCCGTGGTCTGCAGGTGTGCGGTCGTAGTCGCCGCGGGTGCCCGCGTCACGCAGACCGGTGTTCACGACGTCCATCGGGATGACGTTCTTGTGCGAGAAGGGGGCCAGCGTCATGCCGCCGAAGCACGTGGCCTGCAGCTCCTTCCTGCGGTTGAGCTCCAGGCCCTTGGCCGTGTCGAAGCCGCCGACGTCGTACTGGGCCTGGCCCGCCGCCTTCAGGAATCCCGCCAGCCACTGGATGTGGTGGCCGTACTCGTGGCTGAGCTGGCCGAGGTAGACGCCGGGGTGCCTGGTGCCGCCCTGCTCGTTCGCGTAGAAGCCCGCGGGCCAGTAGATGATGCCCTGGCAGTACATCGCGGTCGTGTCAGCCCGGCGCGAGCCGCACGGCGACTGCGTGCTGCCTCTGAAGACCTGCAGCTCCACCGGCTGGTAGGGCAGGTTGGCCGCCTTCATCGCCGGCTGCCAGGCCTTCTCGATGCACGGCAGCGCGGCGGAGAGGAACGCCTCTTCCCCCGCCGGGTCGTAGCGCATGGCGGGCAACGGGCACCCGGCGAAGTCGTTCGCGCCGACGCCGGTGGTGAAGATCGGGTGGTCGGCGAGCTTGTAGATCGCCTTCGGGCCCGCGGGAGTCGTCGGCGTGGAGGACGACGTCCGCGTCGACGAGGTGCGGGTGGACGCAGTCGTCGTCGTGGTGGTCGTGGCCTCGGTAGTCGTTGTGTAGGCGTAGCTCGGGCTGTACGTCGTGTAGTTCGAGTAGCCCGAGTCCTTCACCTTGTGGTTGAAGCTGGCCGCGAAGACGCCGACCGCGCCGAGGCCGAGGATGACCACGCCACCGAGGACCAGCGCGAGGATCGGGCCGCTGCTGCTCCTGCGGCGCGGCGGCATCACCGGGTACGGCGCGTAGCCACCGGGAGCACCGGGAGGCGGCGGGCCCCACGACGGTCGCGGTGGCGGCATCACCGGGCGCGGCGGCGGGAGCGGTGCGCGTCCGGGAGGCGGGCCGTACTGCGGGGGACCTGCCGGAGGCCGGGGCGGACCCATCGGAGGACGGCCCGCGGGCGGCGGTCCGTACGGAGACGGGCCGGGCGGCGGGGCCATCGGGCGAGTGCCGGGCGGCGGGCCTTGAGCGGGGCGGGGAGGCATCGGCGGTCGTGCGGGCACGGGTGGCGGGCCTACCGGGCGCGGTGGTGGCCAACTACCCGGCGGCGGTGGTTGCGTCATCGCCGAAAATCCCCCAGATGGCGTCTGTTCGAAAGTCCGCCGGAGCATATGAGGACTCCGCTATTGTCCGCAGCCGTGTTGAAGAACTGGGGAGTGGCGATCTTCGCCGCCGCTGTGCTGGCCGGAATGCTGACCGGGACCGCGGCCGTCGGCGCGCTCGCGCAGCCGCTTCCAGGGACCGTCAGCACCGAGGTGCGGATGAAGCTGGAGCGCGATTCCCGGCTGTCGGTCACCGAGGTCGTCCACGTGCCGGACGGCAAGACGGTCAACCGGACCGTCCCTTTGCGACTCGCCGTCGGCAACGACCTGGAGCGCCAGTACCAGGTCACCGACGCCAAGGTCGAGGGCAACGGCAAGGCGACGGTCGGCGACGACAAGTTCAGCGTCAAGCTCGAGGGCGGGCA
The DNA here is from genome assembly GCF_040629405.1 of Lentzea sp. NPDC005914. Classification (NCBI taxonomy): domain Bacteria; kingdom Bacillati; phylum Actinomycetota; class Actinomycetes; order Pseudonocardiales; family Pseudonocardiaceae; genus Lentzea; species Lentzea sp. NPDC005914. The sequence continues at coordinate 4,729 of NZ_JBEXVQ010000042.1, forward strand.
GGCCACCCTGACCTACACGGTCGTCGGCGCGGTCGCCCCGGTCGGTGACGCGCTGGAGGTCCGCTGGCAGGTCGCGGGCGGCTGGGACACCGAGCTCGACAAGGTCGCCGTCACGTTCTCCGCACCCGACTCGCCGACGTCGGTCAACTGCCTCGCGGGCCCGGTCGGGTCGTCGCAGCCGTGCACGAGCGCGGACCTCGCGGACGGCAAGGGCGTGCGCGCGCAGGAGATCAAGCTCGGCGCGGGCGAACGCGTGGATGTCGCGATCGGACTGTCCGCGGGTGTCGTGCCGCCGAACGCGGTCGTGGTCGAGCAGTCCGGCCTCGCCGCCGCGTTCGCCCTGACCCCGGTCAGCGGGATCGCGCTCGGTGGGCTGCTGCTGTTGCTGCTCGGCGGTGTCGCCCTGCTCTGGTACCTGCGCGGCCGGGACGTCGCGGCGCTTTCGAGCGAGGTCGGCGCGGTGTCCGTGCTGGTGCGCGACCAGAGCGGACGTGTCGCGTTCGCCTCGCCCGACGGCGTGCTGCCCGGCCAGGTCGGCACGGTCGTCGACGAGCACGTGGACGTGGTCGACGTGACCGCCACGGTGATCGACCTCGCCGTGCGCAACTATCTCTGGATCGCCGAGACCGACGGCCACGACTGGCAGATCGTGCGCCGCAACCCCGCCGACGACTCGTTGTCCGGGTACGAGAAGGCCGTCTACGAAGCCCTCCTGCCGCAGGGAGCGGACGCGGTGACCGTGTCGGAGCTGCGCGGCCGCGGGCTCGACCTCGCCAGGGTCCGCGACGAGCTGTACACCGACGTCGTGGAGAAGCGCTGGTTCGTGCGCCGCCCCGACGCCGAGCGCAGCCTGTTCTGGTGGGTCGGCATCGTGATCGCGGTGCTGGGCGTGGCCGCCACGGTCGTGCTGGCGCTGACGATCGGCAACGCGCTGTTCGGCCTCGCGGTCGCGGTCGGTGGTGTCGCACTGGCGTTCGGTGCTCGGTCGATGCCCGCCCGCACCAAGCGCGGAAGTGAGCTGCTGGTGCACGTCCGGGGCCTGCGCGGGTACCTGCACGGCGTGACGCCCGACGACGTTCCCGAGGACGACCGCGAGCTCGTGTTCTCGCGCTCGCTGCCGTACGCGGTGGTGCTCGGCGAGACCGAGCGCTGGCTCACCACGTTCGGTCAGCAGGACCTCTATTGGTACGGCAACGCGTCCGATTTCCGGCGCAGCTTCCCCGCGTTCCTGGGGGCGCTGGACGGCGTGCTCGCCCAGGCGGGCCACCTTCGATCGCTCCGGACGCCGAACCCGTAGGCTGGCACGCATGGCCTCACCCGAACTGCACAGGTTCACGCTGCCCAACGGCCTGCGGGTGGTGCTCGCCCCCGACGCCAGCGCACCGGTCGTCGGCGTCAGCGTGCACTACGACGTCGGCTTCCGCTCCGAGCCGGAGGGGCGCACCGGGTTCGCGCACCTGTTCGAGCATCTGATGTTCCAGGGCAGCGAGAGCCTGGAGAAGCTGGCCCACTTCCGACATGTGCAGTCGTCGGGCGGCACGTTCAACGGGTCCACGCACCCGGACTACACCGACTACTACCAGGTGCTGCCCTCGGCGGCGCTCGAGCGGGCGCTGTTCCTCGAGGCCGACCGCATGCGCGCGCCGAAGATCACCGAGGAGAACCTCCGCAACCAGATCGACGTGGTGAAGGAGGAGATCCGGCTCAACGTGCTGAACCGCCCGTACGGCGGGTTCCCCTGGATCCTGCTGCCCGCGGTGCTGTTCAAGACGTTCGCCAACGCGCACAACGGCTACGGCGACTTCGTCGACCTGGAGAGCGCCACGGTCGACGCCTGCGCGGAGTTCTTCGACACCTACTACTCGCCGGCGAACGCGGTGCTGACCGTCGCGGGCGACCTCGACGTCGAAGCCACGAAGGCGTTGGTGGACAAGCACTTCGGTGACGTGCCCGCGCGGCCGCGTCCCGAGCGCCCCTCCTTCGCCGAGCCGGCCCCGCAGGGCGAGGTGCGGCACGAGCACGGCGACGCGCTGGCCCCGCTGCCCGCGATCGCGATCGGCTACCGCGTGCCGGACCCGGTCACCGACATCGACGGCTACCTCGCGTACCTGGTGCTCGCCGGCGTGCTGACCGACGGCGACAGCTCGCGCCTGCAGCAGCGCCTCGTGCACCGCGAGGGCATCGTGATCGACCTGAACGCGGGTTGCGGCCTGTTCGGGCCGCTGGAAGCCCGCGACCCGGACACGTTCAGCATCACCGCGATCCACACGCCCGAGGTCTCCCACGAGCAGGTCGTCGCGGCCATCGACGAGGAGCTGCAGAAGCTCGCGCAGGAGCCGCCGTCGGCCGAGGAGCTGGCGAAGGTCACCGCTCGTTGGGCGTCGACCATGCACAAGGAGCACGACCGGCTCACGAACCGCACGCTGGGCCTCGGCTCGGCGGAGCTGCTGTTCGGCCGCGCCGAGCTGATCTACGAACTGCCCGAGCGGATCGCCTCGGTGACCGTGGACGAGGTGTCGGCCGCGGCCAAGGCGCTGCGTCCCGACGCTCGTGCCCTTCTTCTCGTCAAGCCCACCGGAGGAGCCCAGTGACCTCGGCCAAGACCCATCGCACCGCCGAGGAGATCGGTCGCACCGCCGTCGGCCCGCGCCCGTTGCCGGAGCTGGGCTTCCAGAAGGCGGCGGCTGACCTGTCCACTGAGGACACCACGCTGCCGAACGGCCTGCGCGTCATCGCGATCCGCCGCGCCACCGTGCCGATGGTCGAGGTGCGGCTCCGCGTCCCGTTCGCGGACCCGGCGGCCTCCAGTGTCGGCTCGCACCACTCCGCTCAGGCCGAGGTGCTCGCGAACACCGTGCTGACGGGCACCGCCACCCGTTCCCGCGTGCAGATCGACACCGAGCTGGCGCTGGTCGGCGGTGAGCTCGACTCCGTGGTCGACCCGGAGCGCCTGAGCTTCACCGGCAACGCCCTGGCCACCGGCCTCGGCACCGTGCTGGACGTGCTGCGCGACGTGCTGACGTCCGCGTCGTACCCGGCCGAGGAGCTGGAGCGCGAGCAGTCGCGCCTGGTCGAGCGCATCGCGATCGCCCGCTCGCAGCCGAACGTGATCGCGCGCGAGGCGCTGCAGAAGGTGCTGTACGGCGACCACCCGTACGCCAAGGAGATGCCGGAGGCCGAGGAGGTCGCCGCCGTCACCCGTGACGACGTGCTCGCGTTGCACCGCAAGGCGTTGCTGCCGCGCGGCTCGGTCATCGTGGTGGTCGGCGACGTCGACCCGTCCGCCGCCGTCGCGCAGATCGGCGAGGCGCTCGGTGCGTGGCAGGGCGAGGGCGAGGCCGTCCAGCTGCCGCCGCTGCCCGCCGTCTCCGGTGGCGACGTGCTGCTGGTGCACCGCGCCGGTGCCGTGCAGTCGCAGATTCGCCTTGCGGCGCAGGCGATTCCGCGCACGGACCCCCGCTACCCGGCGTTGCAGCTCGCGAACCTGGTGTACGGCGGGTTCTTCTCGTCGCGGCTGGTCGAGAACATCCGCGAGGACAAGGGCTACACCTACAGCGCCCGTTCGCACCCCGAGTTCACCGTGCACGGCGCCACGTTGCTGGTCGACGCGGACACCGCCTCGGACGTGACGGCCGCGGCACTGCTCGAGACCCGCTACGAACTGGCGCGCCTCGGCATGGTCCCGCCGTCGGAGTCCGAAGTGGACGTTGCCCGCAGCTACGCCATCGGCACGCTGCTGACCACCACGTCCTCGCAGTCCGGGCTGGCCTCGTTCCTGGTGAACCTGGTAGGGCTCGGCCTCGGGCTCGACTGGTTGGTGGCGCATCCGCAGCGACTGCAGGCGGTCACGGTGGAAGAGGTCGCCGCGGCGGCGCTGGAGTTCTTCGCTCCCGGCAACTTCACCGGTGTGCTGGTCGGCGACGCCGAGACGTTGAAGCCGAAGCTGTCCGCGCTCGGCGGGGTCTCGTTCCAGTGAGTTTCGATCTTGTCGGTCTGCCCGCGCTGTCGCGGTTCGCGATCGACCGGTGCGAGCCGTTGCGCGGCGACGACGAGAAGCTCGCCGCGCTCTGGCCGAAGGCGCGCATGATCGTCGTCGACACGCGCGGCCGCACCCTGGTCGCCGACCGCGGCACCCGGCTGGCCGACCGGCCGGCCGTGGAGTTCGGGGACCAGCCTCCCGTGAACGCCGTCCTGCTGGGTGAGCAGGACGGCGTGGCCTACTTCGCGGTGCTGATGCCGGCCGAGGACGGGGAGGCGGTTCCCGCTTCCCGTGCCTGGGGGCCGCCGGAGCTGACGGACGAGCCGCAATGGCTGGACCTGCGGCAGGCCGGGGCCACTTTGGACGACATGTCCGCCGGGTTGTTCACGACCGCGGCCGCGTTGTTCCAGTGGCACCGGCTCGGCAAGTACTGCGCCAAGTGCGGCGCGCGGACGGTGCTGGAGAAGTCCGGGTGGATCTCGGTCTGTTCCGGGTGTGAGCGCGAGGAGTACCCGCGGACCGACTCCGCGGTGATCTGTCTCGTGCACGACGGCGCGGACCAGGTGCTCGTCGCCCGCGGTCCGGAGTGGCCGGAGGGCCGGTTCTCCGTGCTGGCCGGGTTCGTCGAGGCCGGTGAGTCGCTGGAAGCCTGTGTGGCGCGGGAGATCTTCGAGGAGGTCGGGGTCGCCGTGCGGGACATCCGGTACCTCGGGTCGCAGCCGTGGCCGTTCCCGCGGTCGCTGATGATCGGGTTCGAGGCGGTGGCCGATCCCGCGGAGCCGTTGCGGCTGGCCGACGGGGAGATCGCCGAGGCCAAGTGGGTGTCGAGGGCGGACGTGCGGCAGGCGATCGAGGTTCCGGGGAGTGTTCCGGGGCTCGGGCTCGCCGGTGGCGCGTCGATCGCGTTCCGGATGCTGCAGAGCTGGTCGGGCGCGGCTTAGGCTGCGCCGCCGCGGATGGTCGGGCATCTCGACCTGCCTGACCCACCACCGCAGAAGTAGCAGCTACCGCCAGGGTTGCCAGCCGTGGATCGGGGCGTGGTCCGGGCGGGTCTCGCCCCAGTCGCGGCTCCCCGGCGGCAGCATCGCGTACTCGGCGAGCCGCATCCGCCCGCGCACGCGCCACCAGTCGGCGACCAGCCACGCGGTCAGCAGCACAGTGGTCACGACTCCGGCCCACACGGTGACGCCCTTGCCGGCCACGAGCAGGAACATCCAGGCGAAGGTGCCGGTGACGGCCGCGGCGAACAACCGCCAGCCGATGGCGGTGGTCGTGAGGGACGTCTGGGCGATCCCGGTCGAGCGCCGCCTTGCCCAGTGGCGCAGCTCGCGCCATTCCTCCATCGACATCCGCGTGTGCTGCACAGGCATCCCCTGGCGCGACCGGATCAGCTCAGCGAGCTCGGCGGCCTGCGTCACCGGCAGGAGCCACTGCTGAGGCCGTGCCACCAGACGCAGCGTCGGTCCGTTGGCGACGAGCATTTTGTGACCACCGCCGGGCAGCGGCCACAGCTCCGGGTGCGGCGACGTGCCCGGCTGCACCAGCGTGAGGTCGCCCAGCCACAACGCCTGGGTGAGGACCTTGGCGCCCTTCGACACGCCCAGCCGGAACACCAGCCGATCGTGTTCCACGTAGAGCGCTCCGCCGTTGCGCAGCGGCACCCGCACCTGGACCTCGCGGCCGAGGCCGGCGCCCAGCCGGAACATCCGTGCTCCCAGGTGTCCCAGCGTCGGGCACAGCACCAGCAGGATGGGCACCCAGACGTATGCCTTCGTGCCGATCAGGCAGAACACGGTGATCGGCACGGAGAGCAACGCCAACCGGCCCCAGAGCCAGGGCACGTTCCGGTTCAGCACCCACACCACACCCGCGACCAGCGGGGCCGCGAGCACGAGCCGCGGCACCGCGGGAGTGGCGAGCAGCGCGACTTCAGGCAGCACAACGGTTCCTGTCAGCGCGAGCGTCGCGCCGACCAGCCACCGCGCCGCGAGCGAAGGACCGGTGAGTGTCGACGTGGGCCCCGCCACCGGTGTGGTGGGCTCGCCGTCGGATCGCGGAGACTCACCGGCCTCGGAGTCGTTGTCGTCCGTGAGGACAGCGGCCGACGGTGCGGTGGACAGGCTCGGCACTCGTGACCGCACCAGTTCGACGAACTTGACCGGGTCCTCGACCGGCAGCACCTGATCGCCCCTGATGGTCCGCAGCACCACCACGTCGCCCTGCGGAACGGGAAGGGCGCGACCATCCTTCAACGTGATCCACGGTGCCTCGCCACGCACCGCCTGTCGTGTGCCGATGCCGAGGAGATCGCCGAAACCGTATGTCAGGACGGGGTCTTGTGCGGGGTGCCCGCGATGATCTCCAGGCCGCTGCCGGTGACCTCGATCGTGTCGATGTACCGGCCTGGCTTGAAGTCGGCGCGGAACTCGAACAGCACCTTGTTCGGCGCGCGTTTCGACACCAGGTGCGCGAGGTAGGTCGCGACGAGCGGGATCCCGAGCAGGATCGACATGGTGACAGCGGGCGACTTGCTGCCCACGACGATCACGGTGGTGATCGCTGTGGCGGCCGAGACGCCCAGGGCGACGAGTGGCCAGTGGTGCGGTTTCACGGCGCTCATGATGGCAGTGGACGGTCGTCGACGACGTTCTTCATGACGAGGGTCGACCTCATCCGCCGCACTCCCGGCAGCTTCACGAGCGTCTCGTCGTACAGATGTTGGTAGGCGGTGAGGTCTGTCGTGGCGATGCGCAGGAGGTAGTCCGGCTCGCCGAAGAGTCGTTGGGCCTGCAGGACGTTCGGGATGGCGGCAACCGCTCGTTCGAAGTCGGCGACCGTGCTCTCGTTCTCCCAGTGGACGGTGGCGAAGACCAGCGCCTCGAAGTTCAGGCCGACCGCTGCCGGGTCAACCACGGCGCGGTAACCGCGGATCGCGCCGTCGCGTTCCAGGTCGCGCAGCCGGCGGTGGCACGGGGAGATGCTCAGGTTCACCCGTGCGGCCAGTTCGGTGACGGTCAGGCGGCCGTCCTGCTGCAGCTCGGCAAGAATCTGTCGGTCCACGGCGTCCATGGGGTCATTCTTGCCCCTGTTGCGGGTTCTGCTGGGTAAAGACGGGAACACCTTTGGGCTGATTCTTCCTAGCCTTTTGGGCATGGAGCTGAGCACGTTGGTGGCGTTCCTGGCGGTGGACCTGTTGCTGGTCCTCACGCCCGGAGCGGACTGGGCCTACGCGATCGCGGCCGGGGTGCGGGGACGGTTCGTGCTGCCCGCGGTGGCTGGGCTGGTTGCCGGGTACGCCGGCTACACGCTGCTCGCGGTGGCCGGGCTGGTGGTGGTCGTGGCGAGTTCTCATGGGCTGCTCACCGCGTTGACCGTGGCCGGGGCCGCGTATCTGGTGTGGCTCGGCTGGGGTTCGCTGGCGCGTCCGGCGAGTCCTGATGCTGCTGCGGAGTTGGCGGCCTCGCCGGGACGGGTGGTGCTCAAGGGGGTGGGGATCAGCGGGTTGAACCCCAAGGCGATGTTGATGTTCGTGTCGTTGTTCCCGCAGTTCATCGACCCGAGTGCGGGCTGGTCGGTGGCTGCGCAGACCGCGGTGCTCGGGGCGTTGCACACGGCGTTGTGCGGTGTGGTTTATCTCGCGGTCGGGGTGTTCGCGAAGGCTGTGCTGACCACCCGTCCGGGGGTGGCGCGGGTGGTGTCGCGGGTCAGCGGGGCGATGATGATCGGCATTGGCGGGGTGTTGCTCGTGGAGCGGATGGTCGGGTGAGTGCGTGGACGTGCGGGAGCGGATTCAGAGCAGTTTCGACCGGCAGGGGCTGATGGCTCACCTCGGCGCGCGGCTCGGCGAGGTCGTGCCGGGGCGGGTGCACGTCCTGTTGCCCGCGCGGGCCGAGGTGACGCAGCAGAACGGGTACTTCCACGCTGGAGCCACCAGTGCGATCGCCGACAGCGCCGGCGGGTACGCGGCGTTCACGGTGTTCGACGCGGACACGTCGGTGCTGACGGTCGAGTTCAAGATCAACCTGCTGGCGCCCGCGGTGGGGGAGTACATCGAGGCGGTGGGGACGGTGCTGAAGCCCGGGCGGACGTTGACCGTGTGCCGCCTCGACGTCTTTGCCGTGCAAGGGGAAGAGCGGAAGCTGGTCGCCGCCGGGCAGCAGACGCTCATTCAGGTCGAGGCTCGGCCCGACCGGTGACCCAGTCCGCGTAGGTGTGCCAGGCGATCTCGGGGAATTCGGCGTGCAGTGCGGGGATGTCCAGGTCCAGGCCGGTTTCGGTGAAGTAGCGGAACATCGCTGCCAGGTCGGAGGAGTAGGTCTCGGCTTGGGCGAGCGTGAACTCCACGAACTCGGTGCTGCGGATGGCGGCCATCTCCGGGCCGGTCAGCCGGTCGCTCGCGATGTCGATGCGGCGGTGGTGGAAGCGGGCCGGTTGCTCGAACGCCAGTGCGGCCATGGCGGCGATGTCTTCCGGCGCGATGAGATGCAACTTCAGGGTTCGCGGGATTGGTAGTGCGACAGGGCCTTCACGGCTCATGAAGGCGGCCGGTCCCAGCACTGTCCAGTGTGGATGGTTCGCGGCGAGGTGCCGCTCGATGGCCGCTTTGGTGTCGAAGTGCGGGATGCCGGTGTCGCGGTCGGCGTTGGTGGCCGAGGTGAAGACGACGTGCGGGACGTGCCGGGCGGCGTCCACTGCGGCGATGCCCTGGGCTGCTTCGGACGGGCCGCTCAGCGGGGTCATCAGGAAGAGGCCGTCGATGTCGGCGAAGGCTTGTTCCAGCGAGGCCGGGCGGTCGAAGTCGCCGTGGACGTCGTTGGGGTGCTTGGGGTTTCGGGTGATGCGGCGGACTTCGTGGCCTTGCGAGGTCAGAAGGCAGGCCACGGCGTTGCCCTGGGTGCCGGACGCGCCGGTCACTGCGATCTTCACGTGGTGATCCTGGAGATGTAGCCGTCCGGGCGGACGGTGGCTTCGGCCCCGTCGAGGGCGATGCTGGTGCCTTTGCCGTCGGAGAGGTCGAGGCCGGGGACGAACGTGCCGGCGAGCGGGTGCTCGGAGCCGGTGTCGTAGCGGATGTCGGTGCCCTGGACCATGGCGGTGACGCGGTCCCTGACCTGGGGCAGGTCCAGGAGGTCGCGGAACAGCGAGTAGAGCTCGCGGCTGTGCGGGTCGGGGCGGGTGAGCGCCACCTGGGCCATGGTGTTGTGCAGGACGTGCTCGGCGACCGGATGGCGTTCGGTGGTGTAGGTGTCGATCAACGACGAGTCGCCGGTGGCCAGCTTCCAGCCCAGGTTCAGGGCGTCCTGCAGGCCGAGGTTCAGGCCCTGGCCGCCGAACGGGGAGTGGATGTGCGCCGCGTCGCCCGCGAGCAGGACGTTGCCCTGGCGGTAGGTGGTGGCCTGGCGGGTGTTGTCGGTCCAGACGGTGGCGGTGTGGACGGCGGTGATGCGGACGTCGTGGCCGCTCACCCTGCGGAGGCTGGCTTCCAGCGTTTCGCGGGTGGCTTCGCGCGTGGTGGGCGGGCCGTCGTATTCGAGGGTCATGATGCGGCCCTTGAGCGGGCCGGAGGCGTAGACGCCGGTGGGGGTCTGGTGCCAGCCGCGTGGCAGGTCGCCGTCCAGGTCGACGATCGCCTGGTAGCCGGTGAGGGTCGGGTCGGTGCCGGGGAAGTCGAAGCCGGCGAGCTTGCGAACCGTGCTGCGGCCGCCGTCGCAGCCGACCACGTAGTCGGTGCCGAGGTCGAGCGAGGTGACCTCGACGCCGCGGTGGATCGCCACACCGAGTTCGAGGGCGCGGGCTTCGAGGACTCGTTCGAGCGCTTGCTGGGTCAGCATGACGAGCGGCAGACCGTCCAGTTTGAACAGTCCGGCGAAGTGGCCGGTGGCGCCGGTGGGGCGCCAGGCGAGACCCGCGGCCTCTGCCTCGCTGGCAGCGTCGATCGCGGGACCGAAGCCGCGCATGGCGAGCATCTGGTAGGTGCGGCCGCTGATCATCTGGGCCTTGATGGTGTCGGCCTGGGTGGTGAGGCGTTCGAGCACGGTGGTGCGGACGCCCTGGAGGGCGAGTTCGGTGGCGAGCAGGAGGCCGACGGGGCCTGCGCCGACGACGGTGACGTCCCCAGTTGCTTTCATGCTCAACATTTGAGCGTGAAAACGTCGCGGCGTCAAATCTGTTTTAGGATGAGGGTGTGACCGAGCCGATCTTCTCGTGGCTGTACGTGCAGCAGGGCGTGGACGCCGTGAAGGCCGCGATGGGGCGGCGGATGGAGGCGGAGGCCGGGTGCTCGTTGCTGGAGCACGTGGCGCTCTACCAGCTGGTTCGCAACGGCGGGCGGTTGCAGATGTCAGAGCTCGTCGAGCTGCTGGACGTCAGCCCGTCCGGCATCACGCGGCTGGTCGAGCGGCTGGTCAAACGCGGGTGGGTGACGCGCGAGCAGCCGCCGGACAACCGGCGCCTGGTCTACGCCGTGCTCACGCGTGAGGGCGAGGAGGCGTGCCAGGGCGTCACGGCGCGGGTGTACCGGGCGGCGGTCGCCGAGGAGTTCACCGGACTGCTGAACGAGCGCGACCTCGCCGACCTGCGCCGGATCGGGCGCAAGCTGCTGGAGGGGCACGGGCAGTGGGACGTGAAGAGGTTCGCGCCGTCAGAGGAGTGACGGCAGGACGTGCTCCTCGGTGACGATGAGGCCCGTGGTGGCCATGGTCTCGGCCAGGTCCGGGTCCCAGGTCGCGGTCTCCGGGCGAGTGTTCAACGTCGGCAGCTCCACGCCGCGTGCGATCAACGTGGCCACTGCTTCGCGGTAGTCGGCGGCGGACATCTGCCACGCGACTCCGCCCGTCCAGGCAAGGATTTCGTTGGTCACGCGGATTCCGTCGGGCGTGAAGTCGTTGTGGCAGCGGACAGTCTTGCCGTCGAGGTGGTGCTTGGCCTGCGGTGTCAGGCCGTTCGGGAGCACCATCAACGGGCCGGGTACGCCGGACTCGAGCAGGCGCGGGCTGCGGACGACGGTGATCTCCCGCGCCTCCAGGGTGTCGTTCAGCGTCAGGTAGCCCTGCGAGGTCAGCACCGGGTTGCCGTAGGCGTCGGGGAGGACGCCTGCGCGTTCCCAGTCGGTGCCCATGAGCTGCAACGCCTTGTGGACGATCCGGGTCAGCGGGCGGCCGTCGTCCAAGTCATTGCCCGCCAAGGCGAATCGGGTCGTCCACTGGCGAGGTTCGGGGTGTAGTCGAGCCAGGATCGCGGCGGCCTGGTTGGCGATCATCGGCAACGCGGGCTGCGGGATCTTGCCGTACCTGCGGACGTGCTCGATCCACTCGGCGGCCCACGGAGCGTGCAGCAGGCCGTGCTCGCGCAGGGCGAACTTCAGCACGGCGTCCGCGGTCGAGGCCTCCTCGGACGTGGACATGCCGACCGGCTTGCCGTGCACGGACTCCAGCACCTCGGGCAACGTGCTGCCGTGGGCGCGGATGTGTTCGTCCAGGCGTGCCAGCGAGATCTGGCGGCGAGCTGGATGTGCGACCGGCTTGCGCAGCAACTCGCCGAGAGCCGTGGCGGTGCTTTCGTCCTCGACCCGGAAGCTGAACGCCGAGCGGCCGCCGCCCTCCATCGTCTCGCGGGCGAGGCGCCAGAACTCGGCCAGCTCGGGGCGGTCGTACTCGATCACGAGGCCCAACATAGGCCTTGACAGGCGGCGGTCGTGAGCGGACCGTACCTAACCATGAGCGTTGTGCCTAATCGTGATAGGCAAGCCGAGCGGCGTGAGGCCACCCGAAGAGAGATAGTCGACGCCGCGTGGGAGATCGCGCGCCGCGACGGGCTGGCCGCGGTCACGTTGCGCGAGGTAGCGGCCATGATCGGCATGCGCTCACCGTCGCTGTACTCGCACTTCGAATCGAAGAACGCGATCTACGACGCGATGTTCGGACAGGCGTGGACGCTCTTCCTGGCCGAGATGAAGGAGAACCTCGCCGGCCTGCCCGAGGCGCCGCGCGAGGCGGTGCTGGCGGTCGCCGAGCAGTTCTACGCCTTCTCACTCGTCGACGTCGCCCGCTACCAGCTGATGAACCAGCACTCCATCCCCGGCTTCACGCCGTCCGAAGCCTCCTACGCCCCGTCAGTGGAGGTGATGGGCCTGCTGTACGACACGTTCCGCGGGCTCGGCATCACCGACAGCGCCGACATCGACCTCTTCCTGGCTCTCGGCGGCGGGCTGCTCGACCGGCAGCTCGCGAACGAGCCCGGTGGTGACCGCTGGCTCCGTCAGCTGCCGCGCGTGATCGACATGTTCGCCGACGACATCGGCCTGCCCGGACCTCCATTGAGGAGAACACGATGACTGCCGCACTGGACACCAGACCCAGAACGTCCGCCCTCGACCGCGACACCGCGATGGAGCTGGCCGGGACCGAGTACGAACGGGTCGTCGCGCTGTTCGAAGGACTCTCGGCGCAGGACTGGACCAAGCCGACGGACTGCCCGGGGTGGGACGTGCGCGCGATGGCCGCGCACATGCTGGGGATGGCCGAGATGTCCGCCTCGATCCGCGAGAGCCTGCGCCAGGTCAAGGCCGCGGAGAAGAGCGGCGGGGTGTTCATCGACGCGCTGACCGCGCTTCAGGTGTGCGAGCGCACGGACATGGGCCCGGCCGCGATCGCCGCTCGTTACGCCGAGGTGCCCCTCGGGCCGTGAAGGGCCGGCGCCGCACGCCGTGGTTCGTCCGCAGGCAGAAGATGGGTGCCTCGCAGGAGATCAACGGCCGCGACGAGGCGTGGACGCTCGGCTTCCTCACCGACGTGATCATGACCCGCGACCCGTGGATGCACCGCGTCGACATCTCGCGGGCGGTCGGTGTGCCGATGGTGCTCACCGCGGACCACGACGGCGTGCTCGTCGACGACGTGGTCCGCGAGTGGGCGGCACGGCACGGCCAGCCGTTCACGTTGAGGCTGACCGGGCCGGCGGGCGGCCGGTGGGGCAGCGGTGGGCCGGAGCTGGAGTTCGACGCGGTGGAGTTCTGCCGTGCACTGTCCGGACGTGGAGCCGCCGCGTTGGGGACTGAGGTGCCGTTCTAGGTGATCTTTTTTTGTCGCCGGGGGCATCCTGGGCGGCACGACCGGCGTCTACGAAGCATGAAGAGAATTCGGCTGCTCGCCGCAGGCGTCACTGCGGCGGTCACGGCAGTCTTCCTGGCGCCACTGCCCGCGCATGCTGATCCTCGGGCCGAGATCGCCGCGGATGCCCAGGCAGCGTTCGCCGTGTTCGACCGCAAGACCGGACGCACCACGATCGCCTGGGACGAACACAAGCAGTACCGTTCGGCGTCGGTCGTCAAGATCCTCATTGCGCTCGACTACCTGGAGAAGCGCGGCCCTGACGCCGAGATCCCGCCGGCCGACCTGGTACGACTGGAGCCGATGCTGAGGTCGAGCGACGACAACGCGGCTTCGGAGCTCTGGGTCCAGGAGGGCTGGGAGAAGATCGTCGAACGCATGGTCGTGAAGCTGGGGCTCGAGGACACCGCACCGCCGGTCAACGTCGGGTTCTGGGGCTACACGGCACTCAGCGCGGCCGACGTCGTCAAGATCTACCGTTATGTGCTCGACCAGGCACACCCGAAGTTCCGCGATTTCATCATGGGCAACCTGCACCAGGCGACGAAGTGCGCGACCGACGGCTTCGACCAGTCGTTCGGCCTGCCGAGCGTCGTTCACGGCGAGGTGGCCTACAAGCAGGGGTGGTCGCGGTTCGGTGACATCCCGCCCGCGCCGTGCGTCGAAAAGCCGAAGCCGCCGACCTACCCCGGTGTCGGCAAGGACGGCCCGGTGGGCGAGGGCCTGCGTTCGGCCGCCGACGTCGACCTGACGCGTCCGGCCATGCACACCACCGGCACCTACGGGCGCGGCGACCGCAAGATCATGGTCGTGCTGACGCTGGAGCCGGTGGGCACAACCTGGAACGTCTCCGCCGATCGCATCACCAGGCTCACGCGCGCCGTGCACCTGGCGGACCTCATCCTCGACTGATCCGCTGCCGGTCCCGCGCCCACGGTGCGGGACCGGTGCCGTTCTAGGGGTCGATCCGGTCCAGCGCCGCGCCGTCCCACGTCGTCTGCGTGCACGCGACGCCACGGCCGTTCTTGGGCCGCAGCACGTCGTAGATGTGCATGCGAGGGATCTTGTCGGACACGCCCCAGCCGCTCGGCCAGGTGATCACCCAGTCCATGTCGAGGTCGACCAGGAGCCCCAGCATGCGCGCGATGGTCGGGTCGTCGAGCCGTTCGAAGGCCTCGTCCAGCAGCACCAGGCGCAGCGGGTCGAACTCGTCGCTCACCGCGTCGTAGAAGCTCGCCGCGGCCGCGAACAGCGTCACGTACGAGATCAGCCGGGTCTCACCGGACGAGAGCTGCCTGAGCCGCCGTTCGCGCGGGTTGCCGTCAGGGCCCGTGTCAGCGACGGTCACCGTGAACTGGTGCCACGTCCGGTAGTCGAGCGCCCGGGACAGGATCTCCGCGTAGCCGCCGGAGTGCGTGTCGCGCTCGTTCTCGATGCGTTCGGTGAAGACGCGGCGCAGCGTGGCGTCCTGCTCAGGCGTGCGCTCGCCGAACGGCAGCCGGACGAGCGCAAGCGCTTGCCGCGTTGCGTCGTCGAGGGCGCTGGACGACTTCCAGGCCAGCTTGACGTGCACACCCTGGCTGGAACGCGCCTGGCCGAGCACCTCGTTCATGCGCTTGGTGAGGTCCTCGGCGACGGTGATCTGGCCGCGCAGCCACTCGGCCAGGTCGCGGATCAGGTAGTCGGCGAAGATCCCCTGGTACTGCTCGTCGAGGAACCCGCGCTGCTCCGCCAGCTTCGTCGTGACCTGGCGGGCGGCGACGGCGACGGGCTTCGCGCCCTCCTCGCCGGTCACCGTCACGGTCAGCAGGCCCGCGTGCTGTTCGGCGGCGATGTCGTGGCTGCCGGCGAGGGAGGTCTGCAGGGCCTGGAGCTTGGCGATCACGGTCGCCTCGGTGCCGCCGCGACGGTCGCCCGCGTCGGCGATCGCCTGCCGCACCGCGGCTTCGAGCGACGTGCCGGTGGCCGCGGCGCCATCAGTCTGGGGCCCGGTCGCCTCCGCCATGTCCGGGAACGCGGCGGCCATCAACCCCGGTGCCTTGACCGTGGCCTGGAAGTTGGCCGCGGCGCGTGCCAGGCCTTCCGAAGCCTCTTCGACCTGCGTGGAGTTGCTTTCCAGCAACGCTTCCAGCTTCGCCGCCTGCTCGCGAGCCGTCGTGATGCTCTCGCGGACGCCCTTGAGGTCCTCACGCATCTTCTTGCGCGACTTCTCCAACTGCGTGAGCTGCTCGCTGATCTCCTTGGCCTCACCGCCGACCGCGTCGGTGAGCTCGGCCAGCGTTCCCGCCTGGGCCGCGTAGTCGATGCACCGGGCGTCGGCGTCGGCCTCGGCGGTCTGCCGGTCCGCAACAGCCTCGTGGTAGCGGTGCGAGGCGTCCGTGAGGTCGGAAATCGTGCCCTGGCAACGCCTCTTGACCGCGTCGCCGAGCAGGTCGGCCGTCCGCTGAGCGTCGCTGGCGGCCGCTTGGGCCTGCCTGAGCGCTTCGGTGTCCGAAGGCAGCCCGGCATCGCCCGCCTGGCGAGTCAGTTCGCTTCGAGCCGCTTCCAACCGCGCGTTGGCGTTCTCCAACGCGTCACGCAGCTCGAACGTCCGCTGCTGCGACCGTGCCGCGGACTCCTCGGCGGCCTGGACGCGGCTGTGCTTCGCGATCAGCTCGCCGTCGCCGGGGAACGCCGCGACGTGTGCCTCCCACGTCGCAACGTGCTCGTGCGCACGTGCCAACTCATCCTCAGCAGTGCCGAGCTGCGCGCGCAGCTCGGCGAGTTCCTCTTCCAGGGCAACGATTCGGCGGCCTCGGGCGGCTTCTCGCGCGCCCGCACCGATGAACTCGGCCTCCGGCTTGGTCCAGCGCCCGGTCAGCACGCCCGCGCGCCAGTCACCGGTGGTCGTCATGTCGTCCAGCGACACCGCGCGCAGCAGGTCGGCGACGAGCGACTCCGGCACCGGCGAGCCCTCGACCGCGGGCACCAGGAACTCGGCCAGCGAACGGCCGTCCGCGGCCTCCCGCGGGACGGCCAGGACGTCGTTCAGGTCGTTGCTCTGCGGCGTGACCCAGGCGTCGAGCAGACCGCTCGCCTGCAGTGCCGCTTCCAGTCCTGCGCGCTCTTCGTCGTTGAGCGACGGCGTGAAGTCCACCAAGCGGTAGAACGGCGCGCCGACAGCCGTGTTGCGCTCGGCTGACGTGTACTGGCCCGGCACCGGCACCCGTTCGTCACCCGACCGCAGGCCGACGAGTTCCTCGTCGAGAGTGTCGAGCCGTGCGCGCAGTTCGCTGCGCTGCTGAGTGAACGCGTGCGCCGCGTCGCGAGCCAACTGCACCAACGGCCCGACCCACTCGCGCGCCGTGCCGCTCAACGCCTTCGCCGCCGCCGGATCAGGGGTTTGGGGCAGCGCCAACGCTTCCGCGGGACGTTCGTCGAGCAGCGGGCCGCTCGACGTCCACACCTCGACCTGCTCCAGCCAGGTCTGCACGACCTCGGCCAGCTCCTGCAGCTCCTGGTTGCGCAGCGCGGTCGACTCGGTCGCGCCGAGCTGGGCGTCACGGGCCTTCTGCCGCAACGACTCCACCTCGCGGTGCTGCGAGTCCAGTGCCAGAGCCTGCTCGTGCAACGACAACGCGAGCGCACCCCGCTGGCGTGCGAGGGAAGCGATGCCCGAGGTCTGGTCGATGACCGACGCCAGCGAGGCCAGCACGTCCTCGGTGGCCGCGGCAGGGGGTACACGGCGTTCGATCGGCAGCGGTCCGGCTTCGGGATCCGGCTTGGCGCGCACGGAATCCGTGGTCACCGTGGCCTCGGCGGCCGGCACCTGCGGCACGTCCGGCGCGAGGTCGGAGTCCATGCCCGCGAGCCTGAGGTTCTCGCGCAACGGGTCGCTCAACGCGTCCGCGGCCTGCAGGTCTTCCGCCAGCCTTCGAAGCAGCCGCAGCACGTTGTCGACGGCCGCGTCTTCCTGGGCGCGCTGGCGGTGAGCCGTCTCGAGAGCGGCGACGGCGGAGGAACGCTTCTCCGCCACCAGGTTCTCGCGCGTCTTGAGGTCTTGCAGGTCGCGGAACGCCGGCAGCTCCTTCAGCGCCGCGATGGTCTCCTCGGCCTGCTGCTCGCCGGTCTCCATGTCGACAAGTGCCTGCTCGGACGCCGCGCGTTCCATCCGCGTGACGTCCAGCTCCTGCGTGAGCTTCGACTGCTCGCGCCGCAGCTTCGTCACCGACTTCTCGGCGGCCTCCAGCCGTTCGGAGGCACTCCTGAGCCCGCCGAACGCGTAGTCGCTGTAGGTCTTGAGGAACGTGCTGAGCGCACTGTCCGCAGAGGACAGTCGCACGATGTTCTCGCGGATCGACTCCAGGTCGTCGAACGACGTCGCGAGCTGCTCGACCATCGTCTGGTCCAGCGGCGGCAGGGCATCGCTGAGGATCTGCTCCAGCTGCCCTTCCAGCACCTTGAGGCCGACGTCCGGGTTGCGCAGCGTCCGCTGGAGGTGCAGCAGGTCGCCATAACGCGCGGCGGGCACGCCGTAGACCGCGTCGGCGATCTTCGCGCGGAACGCCGGTTCCTCGAACATGCAGTCCGCGCCGATGAGGTCCCTGAGCTGTGCCGGACCGTGCGGGACGCGCTCAGGGCCCGCCAGTTGCAGTTCCGTACCGACGCGCATGGGCGTGACGAACCGCCACGAGTCCGTGATCGCCTGCGAGGTCTTCGACGCCTTCACGCCGAGTCCGCACGTCAGGTACTCGTTGCCCGAGTGGTCGGCGGCCTCGCGGATGAGCTCGACCCACGCGTAGCCGATGCGGTTCGGGCCGCCGTCGTAGTCGTCCAGCATCAGACGCCGGATGCTGACCGTGTCGAAGCCCTTCGAGCCGAGCTGGCGCAGGTCGCCGTCCAGGCACAGCGGCAGCAGCAGCTCCAGCGTGCGGGACTTGCCGGAACCGTTGGTGCCCTGGAAGATCGCGCGGCCACCGGAGAAGTCGAACGTCTGCTCGGTGTACTGCCAGATGTTGACCACGCCGCCGCGGTGCAGCCGCCACCTGCTCATGAAACGTTCTCCTCGTCGAACAGGGACCAGCCCGGCACTTCAGGCACCACAACGGGTTCCGGTTGTTCTCGTTCGGGATCGCCGTCGGGGGACGGCAACCAGCGGTTCGCCGCCGCGCTGATGGACCAGCCCTCTTCGGTCCGGGCGGCGAGTCTCATGCGGCGCAACAGTTCTGTCACCTCGGCGACCAACCGGTCGAGGTCGTCGGTGAACTGCTTCGACCACGCGGCGGGGTAGTCCTCGACCAGAGCCGCGCAGACCTCGCGGAGCCGTTCGTTCGTGACGACGTGCCGTGCGGGCGGGTCTTCGGAGTCGTCCTCGACCAGGTCGGGCAACGCCAGGAGCGCGATGCGCGCGACCGTGGAGACGCCGGGGAACGACAGGTCGGTCAGGAAGTCCTCGGGGTCGGCGGCGAGCACGCCCTCGACGCGGCACTCGGTGTAGAGGCCGAACGCCTGCTCGAGCAGCGCGGTTTCCTTGCGCTGGTTGCGCCGCAGCCACTCGGCCTGCTCGTCCGGCAGGTCCGCGTAGAGCACGAGCGGGGTCTCGACGAGCTTGCGTCGCACCGCGTGTTCGATGCCGCGCGGGCCGGGGCGTGCGGCGAGTTCGATGAGGTGCTCCGGGCTTTGGGCCTCGCCGACCGGGCCCGTGACGAGCTGGCCCAGCAGGTCGGTGTCGATCGTTATCAGGGCCTCCTGGGGGAGCAGGTCCTGGGCGACCGAACCCTCGGTCTCCATCAGAACGCCGAGGGAGACCAGGTGGCGCAGCGCTGCCGTGAGCGCGCGGCGTTCGGCGACGTCGTCCGGTGCGTCGATGCCTGCTTCCACTGCGGCGGAACGGATATCGGCTACCAGGCGGCTGAGAAGCGTCTGGCGGCCGATGCCCGTGAGCACGGCGAGGGTCAAAGCCAGGTACGCGTAGCCGCGTGGGGACATGCTGAGCACGCCGCGGGTGTCGTCTTTGCCCGGGCCGGCCTTGTAGAGGCGCGCGAAGCGGCGTTCGACGACCAGCCGGTAGCCGAGCAGGCCCGCGAACAGGTCCTGCAGGGTCGCCCGGTGCCGGTAGACGAGGCTGAGCAGTTCGCCGTCCGGGCCGTTTGACCTCAGGAGTGGCCTGCGCAGCAACGTTCGCGCGCACCGCACCACGTTGGCGGCGTCGATGTCGGAGAGGTTGTCCAAGTGGTTCATTGCTTCAGTGCCACCGTCGCGTCGTGCAGGGTGAGCGTCCCGGCGGCGGAGCGGATCTGCGTCGTCGTGCCGTGGGCGATCTCGAGTTTGAGGCCGCGCACGGGGTCGCTGGCCGATCCGTTGTCGTGCGGGGAGTCGCGCTGGGCCATCGCGAGCGTCAGCAGCTCGCAGAAGACCTCCAACGCGCCGTGCGTGAGCGTGGTGTTCTCCAGGTTTCCGGCGGCCTTGGTGAGCTCCGCGACGTGCCTGGCGCGGATCTCGTCGGCCTCCCGTGCCTCCGCGAGCAGCGACTGCTCGGTCATCGGGTCGTCGAGGATCCGGGACGGCCTGCCGCGTGCTCCCCGGTCGCCTCTGGTCCGCACTGACACCGTCACATCGCACACCGGGCCGTCGCGCCACGGCGTGCGCTCGTTGTCCGAGTCGTGTTCCGGCGCGGGGGAGAGGTGCCGTGCGCTGTAGAGGCCGAACGCCGACGCGTAGATCTCGTGAGCTTCTTCTCGGGTCGAGTTGTCGAACCAGCTCGCCAGCTTCAGCAGTTCGGCGCGTCGTCCAGGCAGCAGGCCGCCGCCGGACGTCGCCCGCTTCACGCTGGCCAGGAGGCTGCCGATGGCGCGGGCGGTGGCTTCTCGCAGCGCCGTGACCTGGCTCGGGCGGCCGGGGCGGTCGACGAACCAGTCCGTGAGCTCCTGCCAGTCCTCCGGCGTGCGGCCGCGGGCGCGTTCGACGCTCGCGCCCAGGTCGGTGCTGAGGAGCCGCAGGAGTTCTGAGCGCGCTTTGGTCAGTGCGGCGAGGGCTTCGGCGATCGGGGGCGTGTACTTCAGGACGTCTTCGACGACGCGCTGGATGTACTCGACGAGCAGGTTCCGGAAGCCGGCGATCTCGTCGGGCGCGAGGTGGTTGCGCGTGACGACCTGGCCCAGATAGGCGTAGAAGTCGCGGACCGTCGCCGCGAGCTCGGCGTGCTGCAGGAACAGCGTGGTGACACGTTCGGCCAGCAGTTCCTTGGTCTTGTCGCCTTCGTTGAGCAGGGCGACACTCAGCGACCCGCCCAGCTCGTTGAGGCCGCGTTCGATGGCCGGCAGCAGTTCGCGGGAGACCTCGCGGGCGCCTTCCGGGACCCTGAGCAGCTCGTCGACGTCTCTTTGCACGCGGACGGCGAGCTTGGAGACCTGGTACCGGACGCTGCCGTGCTGGAACTCGGCGATGCTGGCCGCCACGACCTCACGGCGGCCCTGGACGAGGTTGCCCCACTCGACCAGCTGCTTGAGGCGGTTGATGACGTTCTCGATGCGGCTTTCGCCGGGTTCGACGCGGCCTTCTCGTTCCTGACCCGCCAGCGCTCCGGCAACCTCGCCCGCGGACAGGTCGGCCAGCAGCGTGGAGGTGAACAGCCGCATGATCGCCAGGTACGTGCGCTGGTGATCGCGCGCGTCCAGGTAGGCGTACAGCTTCAGCCGCTTGTGCTCCACGACCGGCCACCCTAATGCGCGCGCTGGTGTGATGCGGCGCTACCGTGCCTTCGACGAGCTGGGGAGGATGCCGTGGGCGCGGGTCGCGCGTTGGGGTTGTTGCTGGGCGTGGCCGCGGACGCGGTGTTCGGAGATCCACGCCGATTTCACCCGGTAGCGGCATTCGGAACGGTTGCTTCCGCGCTCGAGAAGCGCGTATACGCCGACTCGCAGGCCGCCGGCGTGGCCTACACGGCCGTCCTGGTGGGCGGGACCGTGGCGGCCGGTGTGGGCCTTGAGCGGCTGGCTCGCCGGCACTGGTTGGCGCAGACGGTCGTCACGGCTCTGGCGACCTGGACGGTGCTGGGCGGCAGTTCGCTGGCTGTCGAGGGCACGTCGATGGGCCGCGAGCTGGCTGACGGCGATCTCGAGGCCGCTCGTGCCCGGCTGCCTTCCCTGTGCGGCCGTGACGCTTCCCGCCTGGACACCCTGGGCCTGGCCCGTGCGACCGTGGAGTCCGTGGCCGAGAACACCTCGGACGCCGTCGTGGCGCCGCTGTTCTGGGGCGCGGTCTTCGGCGTGCCAGGACTGCTGGGCTACCGGGCCGCGAACACGCTGGACGCGATGGTCGGCCACAAGTCGCCGCGCTACCTGCGCTTCGGCTGGGCTTCCGCGCGTCTGGACGATCTGCTGAACCTGCTGCCGTCACGGCTGGCGGCGGTGCTGACCGTCGGTGGCGCTCCGGTGGTGGGCGGATCGGCTTCCGCTGCTCTGGAAACATGGCGCCGGGACGCCTCAGCGCACCCGTCACCCAACGCGGGCCAGGTGGAGGCTGCTTTCGCTGGCGCCCTGGAGATCCGTCTGGGCGGCCGGACCGTGTACTCGCACGGCGTCGAAGAGCGCCCGGTGCTGGGCCACGGCCGCAACCCGGACTCAGGTCACGTGACGCGTGCCGTGGAGCTGTCCCGTGTCGTCGGCTTCGGCGCCGCTCTCGCCAGCGCCGTCGTCGCCTTCTTCCGCAAGTAGCTCGGCGATCGACTTCCGCTTCCTGGTGCTTTCGTGGAGCACGCCACCCGGCCGTGCCTCGCGAATCGTGAAGTACAGCCAGCCGCCGACCGCCATGACCCCGAACGCGATCCACTGCAGCGCGTACGAGAAGAACGGCCCGCTCTCGATCCGCGGGAGCGGCAACGTGTCGAGCGCGCCCGGCTGGTTCTCGATGAGCTGGAAGTAGCCGGGCTCGATGTCCGGCCCGACGGCCTTGTTGTTGATCGAGTAGATCTGCTTCCTGCCGTCCTGCTCGAACGCGGGGGTGGCGTTCGACTCGTTCGGCCTCGCGAGCCCGATGACGGTGACTTCTTCCTGCGGGGGCGCGGTGAAGTTCGGCGGCTTGATGCCGTTGACCGGCCGCACGAAGCCGCGGTCGACGAGGACCGTCTTGCCGTCATTGGTCCTGAACGGCGTGATGACCTCGAACGCAGCCTCGCCCAACACCGTGCGCAGCCGCGCCAGCGCCTCGAGTTCGGGCTGGTAGCGGCCCTTGAGCTCCACCTTCTGCCACTCGTCGTGCTGCGCGCCGAACGGCACCGGGTCGCTCTTCAACGACTTGGTGATGGCGGCGTTCTGCGCCTGGCGCTCGTCGTTGCGGCCGAACTGCCACGGGGACAGGAAGTAGATGCAGGCACCCGCGAACACCCAGACGGCCAGGGTCAGCGCCAGCCAGCCCGGCTTGAGGAGGAACTTGAACCGCACGACTTCACGGTAGATGACTGGTCAGAGAGCCCGGAGTTCGGCCACTGACTGCACCAGCCCGCAGCGCTCGAGCGACGCGAGGACGTCGGCGAACGTGCCGGGTGGATTGCGCCACGAGTTCGCGATCTGCTGGACGCAACTCCACACGACCTTGGCGTCGAGCCCGATCTGGTCGCTGACGAAGTCGTCCGCGTCCTTGGGGTCGATGTCCCACTGTCGCAGTGCTTCCGAGGGGAAGTCCTCGAGGTTGTTCGTCACGATCACCTGCGCGCGGGCCCTGATCGCGGCTGCGAGCACGTGGCGATCGTCCGGGTCCGGCAGATCTATCGAGGAGATCAGCGGTTCGTGACCGGTGACCAGGCAGTCGCGCACGGCCTTCACCATCAGCCGCCGAGTGCGGTCGAGCAACTCAGGTTGGAGGTCGGGCCGGTTCTTGTGGATGTTCCTGAACACCTCGTCCAGAATCTGGTCAGTCCACCTGGCCTGAACGAGCCCTGCCTGTGCGATGCGGATCAGCAGATCTCGCAAGGTGCTCGGGTAGAGGACGTCGGCGTCGTAGACGACGACGAAACTCACTCAGGCCATGCCCATCTCTTGCGTGAGCGCCGACAACTCGTCAGCGGCGCTACGCCGTCGCTGGTCGTCGTTGCGCATGTACTCCACCAGCGACGCTGCCTTGATCCGGCGGTGCTTGCCGACCTTGCGGTACTCGATTGCGCCGGCTTCGAGGAGGTTGATCAGGTATGGACGTGACACGTTCAACAGGTCCGCCGCCTGCTGCGTGGTCAGTTCGGCATCAGCGGGCACGACCGACACGCCGTGACCAGCGGCCATGTAAGCCAGGATCTGGGCGAAGAGCTCGACGGCGCCGCGCGGCAGCACCAGCACGTCGTCGTTCTCCTCGACTCTGATGCGAACGTCGCTCTCATCGTCGTGGTGACTGTGCAGATACGCCTTCACCCTGGTCAGTGCGGCGTGAGCGGTGACGACGTCGTCACCGTCAGGCTGAACAGCTCGTAGTGCTGCGGAACTCATCGACTTCCCTCCCGTCCATCATTCGAAGTATCCGCAGTATTCGAAGCAAACGCAACGCGCTATCGGGTGATGCTCACGGCGTGGAACTGGGTCACGAACCCCTCACCCTCAGGACTCGCCGCCATGATCCCGACCTTGGTCTCGATCTGCGGCGGGAAGTAGGCCTTGCGCAGCAGCTTGGTGGGCAGTTCCCCGTCGACGCCGTACTTCACCCACACCGCGTCACCCTTGCGCTCGGCGCTGATCGTGAACCGCTCAAACGTCCCAGTGAGCGCGAGGTTCCAGTCCGAGAACCCCCGCGTGACGACCGTGCTGGCCTGCCGCTTCCCGTCGAACACCTCGACCCCGGCCTTGATCCAGTTCTCGCCGTCGATCACCAGCCCGATCCCGGCGTGGTCGTACTGCGCCGCGTACTCGCCGCTGAACGTCGCCGTGATGGCGAAGTCGCCGGCCAGGGTCGTGCCGTAGAGGTGGCCGTTCTCGCGGACGACGCCGTTGCCGGTGAGGCGCCAGAAGTCCGAGTTGGGGTCGGCGTGCACGGTCAGGGGGTCGGCCGACCACTTCTGAGGCTCGTTGAGCCACGTCCACCCGGTGAGGTCCATGAATCTCATCCTGGCACGCTCGACCAGCCGGAACGACCGCCCGGCGACGATCTTCATCGGCCCAGCCGATCACCTTGGCCGATGAACCCGGCCGGTGTCGGTGCCCGGCAGTACCTTCGGGTCGATGGACAGGTTCAAGGCCGACTGGGACCGTCCCGAGATGCGTGACGCGCTGGCCCGTCGCGACATCGGGACGGTCTTCCGGTTGCTCGTGGAGGGCGGTGTTCCGCAGCGGGAGCTGGCACTGGCCACGAGGCAGAACCAGTCCGAGATCTCCGACATCATCGGTGGTCGTCAGGTCATGGCCTACGAGCTGCTCGAACGCATCGCGCTCAGCCTCGGAATCCCGCGGGGACATCTGGGGCTGGCGTACGAGCCGGTCACCAAGCCTTCGTCGCTCGACGAAGCCGCGAAGCGAGCCTCGTTCCTCGCTCATGCAGCCGAGACGGTCCTAGGTCAGCCGGTGTTCGGCAGTGCGGAACGAACCCCGCTTGTGGTCGAGGCCACGCCAGTGCCGTCCAAAGTGGGGCCGGGTGACGTCGAGATCCTCAACCGCGTGCTGCGCGACCTGACCGGGTTGGAGTCGCAGTTCGGTGGTGGTGTCGTGCTGGCCGCGGTCGAGGGGCAACTGGTGTGGGCGCGTGGCCTGCTCAACGCCTCGGTGCGTGACACCATCAGGCCGACCTTGTTCGAGGCGGTGGCGTTGCTGCACAGGCGTGCGTCGAGCGCCGCGTTCGACATGGGTCGCCTCGATCAGGCGAGACAGCACCTGCTGGCAGCGCTGGACCTGACGCAGGACGCCCAGAACCTGTCCCTCCAGGCGATGTTGTTCTACTGCGCGGGCCGGATGGAGCAGTACCACGGACCGCCCGACGCGGCGTTGAGGTTGTTCCAGTTCGGCTATCCGCTGGCATTGGCGTCGAGGTCGCCGCGGCTGTGCGCTTTGCTCGAGGTGAGGGAGGCGCGCTGCTACGCGGTCATGAGCAATCGCGAGTCGGCTGAACGATCGCTGGCGCTGGCACAGGAGAACTTCCACGCGGAAGGTGACGTGCGCGAGTGGCTGGAATTCTTCGACGAGTCAGAGCTTCTCGCTGCGGTCGGCGTGACCTGGGCGGAGCTGGGTGAGTGGGGCAAGGCTGTCGCCGCTCTTCGCCGGAGCCTGCGTCTGCGTGGCGGCGACAACGCGCTGGCCCGCTCCTTCGACCTCGCCGAACTGGCGACGTGCCACCTTCGCAGCGGCGACGTCGACGAGGGTGTGCGCGTGGCGACGAGGTCGTTGGACCTCGTCGGCCGGCTGAACAGCAAACGCGCCCGAGACCGCCTGGATCCGTTGGACCGCGCCGCTCGATTCGGCGGCAGGGAAACGCTCGGTGTCGTCCATCGGATCACCGAAGTGCGCGGGGCTTGGAAGGTCACGGCTTCCTGAAGATTCGTTTCGTCCTCAGAGCTGCTCGCGAACCCACGCGATCAGCCCCGGCATCGCCGCCTCGACCATGACCAGCACGTCCGTGAACCCCGAATCGTCGCCGTAGTACGGATCGGGAACGTCCACGTCATCGGCGTCCCGATCGAACGAACGCAGCAACCGGACGCGATCGGACTCCGCCATCCGGCGCAACGCCCGCGCGTGTCCGGAGTCAAGTGCGATCAACAGATCGGCGTCCAGGTGCAGATCCGACACCTGCGCGGCCACGTGATCGGTAGGGTATCCGTTGTCCGCCAACGTCTTCAGCGCGCGTGGGTCGGCCGGGTCGCCCACGTGCCACCCACCGGTACCCGCGCTGGACACGGTGACGAAAGACGACAATCCTTCGCGCGACAGCCATTCTCTGAACACGAGCGCTGCCATGGGGGACCGGCAGATGTTGCCGGTGCAGACAAAGGCGACCTTCACACGCCACACGGTAACGCTCAACCGCTGTCGCAAGATGTACGGACAAACGACATGGAGGCCGCCCATGCAGACAGGTACCGACGTGCCCCCGCAACGGGAGATCATCGGGTGCACCGACGCCCTCGGGCGCCGTCGTGCGTTCGAGGTGTACCTCAACGAGAAGGGTCGCGTCTGCTTCCGCACCCCGCCCGGTGAGTCTGCTCAGCTCGACGCGTTCCAGCTGGACGAGCTGATCAGCCACCTGACTGAACTCCGCCGCTACATGCAGTGACGCGCTCGTCTGAGCTGGTCGCCTAGAATCTGCTCGATGACCAGCCCAGACCTGCGCCACCACGGTGACGTCGACGCCGCGCCGGGTCTCGCCGACTTCGCCGTCAACGTGCGGGTGCCGCGCCCGCCCGCCTGGCTGCGCGACCGGCTGGCCGCGGCGCTCGACGACCTCGGTCGTTACCCCTCGAAACAGGCTGAAGAGCTCGCCCGTGAGGCCGTCGCACGCCGTCACGGGCGCTCGCCTGACGAGGTTCTGCTGCTCAACGGTGCCGCCGAGGGCTTCGCGCTGCTGCCGAAGCTCTCGCCGCGCCGTGTCGCCATCGTGCATCCGGGATTCACCGAGCCCGAAGTGGCGTTCCGCGACGCCGGAATTCCGGTCGACCACGTGCTGCTCGACGGCGATTTCCAGCTGCGCGGCACACCCGTGGAAGCCGATCTCACGGTCATCGGCAACCCGACGAATCCCACGTCGGTGCTGCACTCGAGAACCGCCCTCAAGCGCCTTCCCGGCAAGCTCGTCGTCGACGAGGCGTTCATGGACGCCGTGCCCGGCGAACCGGAATCGCTCGCGCACGACCCGGACGTGCTGGTCCTGCGCAGTCTCACCAAGACCTGGGGCCTCGCGGGGCTGCGCGCCGGCTACTTCCTGGGCGACCCGGAGGCGCTCGCCACACTGGCGCACGGCCGCCCGCACTGGCCCGTCGGCAGCCTGACGCTCGAAGCGATCACCGCGTGCTGCGAACCGGAAGCGCTCGAGCAGTCCCAGCGCTTCGCCGAAGAGGCGGAGGAGCACGCCGCGTACGCCTTGGAGCAGCTCCAAGACCTGGTCGTAGTACCGCCGAAAGCGCCGTTCATGCTGCTCAGGGTGCCCAAGGGTACGCGGGAGGCGTTGCGGGACAAGGGGATCGCGGCACGGCGCTGCGACACGTTCCCCGGCCTCGACGACACGTTCCTGCGCGTGGCGATCCGGCCGCCGGAGGAGTTCGCGGTGTTCGTGGACGCGCTGCGGGTAGTGATGGAGGAACTTGCGTGAAGCTCGCCGACGTGATCGCGGTGCTGGAGTCCGCGTATCCGCCGAAGACCGCCGAGAAGTGGGACGCGGTGGGCCTGGTCTGCGGTGACCCGGCCGAGGACGTGACGAGAATCCTGGTCTGCGTCGACCCGACGTCGTCCACTGTGGACGAAGCGGTCGAGCTGGGTGCGCAGCTCGTGCTCGCCCATCACCCGTTGCTTCTTCGTGGCGTCAACGGTGTTCCGGCCGACGAACCCAAGGGTGCGTTGGTGCACAAGCTGATTCGGAACCGCGCTGCTTTGTACTGCGCGCACACCAACGCCGACAGCGCTCTGCCGGGTGTCTCGGACGCCCTCGCGAAAGCCATCGGGCTCGCGGTCACCGGACCGCTCGAACCAGCCGAGCCGTCAAGTGACACCGGGTCGGGTCGCGTCGGCGAACTGCCGCAAGCCGAGCCGCTGCGCGTCTTCGCCCAGCGCGTGGCCGACGCGCTGCCCGTCACCGTCCAGGGCGTGCGTGCGGCCGGCGACCCGGAACGCCTGGTCAAACGGGTCGCGGTGTGCGGCGGGGCGGGCGACAGCTTCCTCGCGACCGCGGCTGCGGCCGGCGTCGACGCCTACGTGACCGCCGACCTCCGCCACCACCCGGCGAGCGAGCACATCGAGTCCGGTGGCCCCGCGCTCGTGGACGTGGCGCACTGGGCCAGCGAGTGGCCGTGGTGCGAGCAGGCGGCGGAGATCCTGCGGGCGGCCTTCGGCGGTAGGGTCGACGTACTCGTCTCCACCCGCCGGACCGACCCGTGGACCGTCGGTGCGACGAGCTCAGCAGTAGGAGGACATGCGTGAAAGCCGATCCCGCAGTGCAGCGCAGGCTGCTCGACCTGGCCCAGGTCGATGCCGAACTGGCGCGCGTCACGCACCGCCGCCGCACGCTGCCCGAGATCGCGGAGATCGCCCAGGCCGAGCAGCAGGTGCGCGCGAAGCAGGACGCGCTGGTGGCCGTCGAGACGACGCTCGGCGACCTGGACCGCGACGTGAAGCGCCAGGAGACCGAGATCGACCAGGTCCGCGCCCGTGAGGAACGCGACCGCAAGCTGATGCAGTCCGGCTCGGTCGGCGCCAAGCAGCTCACCGACCTCGAGCACGAGCTCGCCACCCTTCAGCGCCGCCAGGGCGTCCTCGAGGACGACCTCCTGGAGCTGATGGAACGTCGCGAGGCCGTCGAAGCCGACACCTCCTTCGCCCGCGTCGAGCTCGACAAGTCCCGCCAGACCTACGAGGACGCCACGCGCCGTCGTGACGCGGCACTGGCCGACCTCGAGGCGACCGAGACCAGGCGCACCGCCGACCGCTCGCTGATGGCCAAGGGCTTCCCGGACGACCTGCTGAAGCTCTACGACCGCCAGCGCGAGCAGCGGGGCATCGGCGCGGCTCTCATCCAGTCCCGCCGCTGCGGCGCGTGCCGGATCGAGCTGGACCGCAGCGCGGTGTCCAAGGTGAAGGAAGCCGCGGCGGACGAGGTCGTGCGCTGCGAGGAATGCGGCGCAATTCTGGTCCGCACCCCGGAATCGGGCCTGTAAGCATTTCTGCATGCGGGGCGGGAATTCCTCGCCCCGC
This sequence comes from Lentzea sp. NPDC005914, assembly GCF_040629405.1. Classification (NCBI taxonomy): domain Bacteria; kingdom Bacillati; phylum Actinomycetota; class Actinomycetes; order Pseudonocardiales; family Pseudonocardiaceae; genus Lentzea; species Lentzea sp. NPDC005914. Next base: position 33,663 of record NZ_JBEXVQ010000042.1, read on the forward strand.
ATTTGTAGGGGACGTGTAGAGCGCCTCGATAACTTCCCTCCCGTCACTGTGTCCCGGGAGGTAGACATGCGCAAAGCCCTGTCCCTGATCGCCGCCACCACGATGGCGATGCTGGCGGTGAGTGTGCCCACGGCGTCCGCCGCCACCAGCGTGAACTTCGAACCGCAGACCGTCCTCGGTCCAGGCGTGCCGAAGGACGGCACCCGCACCGACCAGAACGTCGTGGAGCTCGGCTCGGTCACGCTGGACGTGGCCGCCACCCAATCCGCACACGTCGTCGCGGTGATGCGCGTGAATTCCGCGACCATTCGCAGCCTTTTCGACAACGAGATCGTCTGCAGATGGGCGGGCGGCAGCAAGAACGCCGTGCTGGGCCAGAACGTCTACCACAAGGGCAGCGGCTCGCCCCAGTGGGAAGACCTGACGCTCACCACCAGCGAGCTCGTCCACCCCGGCGTCGCCACCCGTGTCACCTGCACCGCTTACATCCGCACGGCCTCGCTGGGCTACGACGACTCGACCATGAACCTGGTCAGCGGCTCCCTGCGCATCGTTCCGACCTCCGGCCCGGCGATCCAGTCCGCCGTTCCGAGCCTCCTGGAGCTCGACGAGTCGAGTCCGGTGGTCCGCCAGCCGTCCTTGCCGATGTTCGACGCGCCTGCCGGAACCAAGAGCCTGAACGTCACCGCCGACGTCGAGTACATGATCTGCCACACCAGCACCGACTGCGACAAGTCCAAGTCGTCCAAGGCCGCCTACACGCTCTTCGTTAACCAGTGGAAGTCGGACGGAACCCTCTGCCAAACCACTTCCACCGGCGTCACCCTGGACACGCCCTACTACGTGCACCACGTCGTGGTGCCGCTGAAGCTGTCCGGCTTCACGGCCAAGACCGACTCGGGCTGCGTGCCGCGGTTCAACGCCTACGTGCTCGTGAAGTGGCTCGGCGGCGAGACCGGCGCGGTGCAGGGCACTGCCAACAACCTCACCGACGGCCGCGGTTCGGCGAGCCGGCACACCTCGGACATGAGCGCGATCTACGCGATCCCGTCCAGGTGACCTGTCAGGGCCGGCCGCCACTGCCGATCAACGTCGTGGCGTCCAGTTCGGACAGACCGTCGGCGCGCAACGAAGCCAGGTAGTGCTCGCGGACGTCCGCGACGACCTCAGCGGAGAGATCCGCCAAAGCCCGCCGGAAACCCGACCCGAGCACGAGCAGCCACGCCACCTCGTCGGTCATCTCCAGCCGCATCTCGTTCACGGTCACCTCGACCCCGGCAAGCCCGCGCTCGGTCAGCCAGGCGGCGTACGCGTCCGCCTGGCCGATCTGGTCGATCAGCTGCGGAGGGCGCGGCGCGGGCGGCTCCGCCCCCGTGACAGCGGAGACAGCACGCCCGAGATGACGACCGGGCGACATGATCGCGTCACCACGCCAGATCGTGAGCACGACACGGCCGCCGTGACGCGCACGGCTGATCAGGTGATCGGTACCGGCGGTCATGTCAGGAAAGAAGAAGATGCCGAGAGCGCACTGGACCAGGTCGTAGTCAGCGCCCGGCCACGTCGTCACATCGGCCTGGCCGGGACGCAGCTGCGGCAGTCCCGCGGACAGCCGCCGCACCTCGTCCACCATCGGCCCGGACAGGTCGATCGCGTCGACGACCCCGTCCGGCCCGACCGCGTGCGCGGCGGGAATGGCCGAAGCTCCTGTGCCACAACAGGCATCGAGGACCCGCTCGCCAGGCCCGGGCTTGGCAACCGCGGTCACCGCAGTGCCGATGGGATTCCACAGATGGCGTCCCAGTGCGGCGAAATCCCTTGCAGCGGCATCGAAAGCGCCGCGAAGGTCCTGCTGTGCGTCAGCCATGTCCGGATGTTAGGCGGTGCGGATGAGGCCGAGCTGTTGCGCTCGCAGCACGGTCGACACCCGATCGCTGGTGCCGAGCTTGCGGTAGAGGTTCTCGCGATGCTTGTTGGCAGTACCGGGCGCGATCTTGAGCCGCCGCGCGATCGCCGCCGTCGTGAGGCCCTCGCAGAGAAGCGTCAACACGGTGAGCTCGCGCGGCGTGATGCCGCACGAGGCCGGATCGGCCCCACCGGCCGCCTTCCGAAACTGCCGCAGGTGCCGGTGGTGCGCGTCAGCACGAAGCAACAGCGGCTGCACCCGGTGCAAGTACGCGCGTTCCCGGCTGTCGAAGTCGCGCCCGGCACGCCCGAGGAGGATGGAGTGGAGCACCCCGGCCGGCGCGGCGAGCGGCAGAGCGATGTTGTGCGTGGCGGCCGTGAGCGAGTGAACGCTGTCGTACACGCCCGTCTGCTGCCAAACCCGCTGGCTGACGAAGTCCGTGACGGCGAGCGGCGTCCGATCCCCGGTGGTCACGTAGTGGCGGGCCAGCACGTGCTCAGGCGCGTACCTGCGAAGAAGGTCGTTCAACGGCAACTCGCCGATGTGGTGCGGCGCGAAGGCCGTGATGCGCCCGTCGTCGGCGAGGATGCCCATGCAGCAACCCAAGGTGTCGGTGAGCTCCTCCATCACCAACGACCAGGGCAGATCGCCACCGGGATCGTCGAGCAGTGCGAAGGCGAGGTCGAGCATCCGTTCGTAGTCGCGGGCGAGCAGCTCCGGCATGCGCACGAGTATGCCGATCAAGGCCGGTCGCGAACATGCGGGCCGAGCCCCCAATTAACACCGCCGGCGCCGGCCCGCCATACGCACTTCGCCCTCTGACGCGCGAGGCCCGGCCGCGCCAGGATGCTGCCAGGCAGTCACCCCTGCCAGGAGCCACACCGAGGGGGGAAGCCGCGTGGGCGGGCGCTCGAATGCGAGCGTCCGCCCTCACGGTGAACGGCGCCATCATGGACTTCGACACGGCGCGGCACCCGGCAAGGCGGCGGTGGAGCGCTTCGACCTAGAACTGGTCGACGACCACCGCGCTGCACGCCGAGGTGCTGCCGAAGCCGATCACGTTCCGGGACGACCTGCTGTAGCCGAACCGGGGCCGACCAACGAAAAAGGAGTGGTGGGTCGAATCGACCCACCACTCCTCATCAGTGTCCGAGAAGCGACTTGCTCTCTATCCCTACAGCTTTGCTTGGAGTGACGGTGCATCGTCAGCCTGTCCCAGTCGTCCGGCGAACGTTAGCGGGCGGGACATGGTGGTGGGACGGCTGAGATCGGGCATCTACCTGGGCAGACTGAATGATCAGCGACGGCGGGACAGGGCGACGCACCTCGTCCCGCCCTCGCGATTTTGGCCTCAGTACAGCCTCGTTACGTGTGACCTACGCACAGGACGGGACGGGGCGAAACCATGGCCGGCAGCTTGCGCACGGCCCGTGCGCAAGCTGCTGAGGCCACGCTGAAGGTGGAACTCATGACCGGCGCCTCACGTAGGTAACGATCGATTGGGTACTGGCGCTAGTCCTGCCAAGACCGTATGTAAGGGGGGCCGTGTGACCGACCTAGAGAACCTGGTCGCCCAGGTGTGGAGCGCGGACACTCGACCGCTGGTCGAGGAGTCATGGCGGTGCTACAACGCTGGGGCGATCCGAGCAAGCATTACAGCTACGTGGACGGCCATAACTGCGGACATCATCAACAAACTTGTACAGCTCGCAGACGATGGTGACGCGGGTGCAATTGCGTTTCGTGAAAGCGTCGCAAGCGCGCAGAAGCAAGGCATTAGTGTTGACGGTGTGCGCGCGATGCAGACCATCGAATCTAGCTTGCTGGCAAGGGCCGCAGAGTTCGAGTTGATCGACTCGATCGGGCAACGAGAGCTTGAGCGGATCCGAGAAGATCGAAACATCTGCGCACACCCGTCTTTGCGTAGCTTCAATGAAGTTTATGAGCCGCGCGCTGAGGTTGCCCGCGGGCACCTCGCGGTGGCGCTTTCAACCTTGCTCGTTCATCCGCCAACTCAAGGCGCCAAGGTCCTAGATTCGTTTCTGGGCTACACGTGCGACCCTTCATTCGTTCCCGCGGTTGCGCATATCCAGGCTACATTCTTCGATCGCGTGAGAACGGTAGCGAGAGCGAACATCGCGAAGCTCGCGGCCAAGCACGCGCTCCGCGAGCTGGATCCTGGCGGGCGGCTGTCTGCGATTGAGTATGCGGATCGCTGTGCGATCGTACTTTCTGCCTATGCTCAGCGTGACAGGGAGCTTGTCAGGGCTACTGTGGCGGCTCAACGTGAGCACTTTCAAGGGCTTGAAGGCGGGATGCAGCTAAGGGCACTTGTACGGCTCGGCGACGAAGACTTTTTCTGGAGTCTGGTAGATCAAACTCTTTCGGGCAGATTGCAGGCTTTGATTCAAAAGCTGGAGAACTCGCCTGCATTGCTGGTGCCTTGGGTTCCTCTGTCGTCTGACGCCGCCTCCATTCTGGCGATGGTGCGAAGCGCCTTCGCGCGGGAGCGACTTCCTGCCCTAGCGGAGATTTACTCGAAGCTGTCCCAGTTCCACCGCATGAGTGTTGTTTCGATTCGGCCAGATCCGTACTTCGTGACAATCGTGATTGAGTTCCTGGCGGCCGCAAGTTCATATCGTGTTGGCGAGCAATCCGGCCAGCTCCTGGTTCAGCATGCACAGTTCCTTACAGTCAGCGACGTCGAGGATGCGCTGGATAAATGGGCGTCGAACAACCAGTGTCGCGAGGCAGCTCAAATGCCAGAGCTGGCGGTGGCGTTGTATCGAAATACCGGCCACCTCGGTCCCGCAAGAGGTAAGGCTTTCGTCGACTTCCTTGCTGCGGTCCAGGCACTTGCAGATGAGGGCGATAGCTACTATCGCTATCCTGCGCTGGAGGAAGCTTTGAGGTCGGCAGGTCTCTCGAATAGTTCCGAATCGACGACTGCCGGGGAGGATGGTCGAAGTTGAGGGAATGGTATCTGGTTGGGCAGAAATATCGTGCTGACTTTGGTTACGCAACAAGTCTATAGTCCTAGTTGACCGGCTTTATCGGCACTTGCGGCAGTCGCACCAGCGGGAGGACTTGCTGAAGCTGCGATTGCGAAAGTCTACGGATTCCATCGCTGGACCGTGACGGCGAGTGCGTGTCGCCGAGTTAGTAATCGGCTATGGATCAGTAGCTGTGACGGCGCCATCAATGGCTGTCAGGCGACCCCACCTGCCCACGCGATTAGGAACCTGCAAGTCTTCGTTGGCGCCAAGTTCCGATATAGTGAAGCCATCCGGCCAGATCCTGTCGCCTGCGTTGACATCAAGACGCACTCGTGCGTCGTTCAACCCAGGCTTCTGGGAAAATTTGGCGCCATCGAAGTGGACGACCCATTCGAATATAACTCGGTTGAAGCTTGCGCCAGAACCGAACGTTGCTCCATGGAACCAGGCGTTCCCATCTATATTGGCATCGCTGAAGTCGACCTTTCCATCGAATTTAACGCCAGAAAAAAATGCGTCGTCGTTAAAGCTGGACCGATGAAAGTCTGCGGTAGCCCGGAATTCAGACCCGTCAAACTCTGCCTCTCGGTCGAATTTCACGCATCCGAAGTCGACTTCTCCGTGGAATTCTGCTCCCCTAAAAAAGGTGGCACCAAGAAACTTCGCCATTTCAAAGGAGGAGCTTTTCATGAATTTTGCACCGTTGAACTCGGTCTGGTCGTCGAACTTCGCTCCGTCGAACCTAGTCTGGCCAGCGAAGTGCGCGCCATTAAAGCGGGCCGATCTGATGTGGCACGAAGCAAGATTGGCCTCGAATAGTGTAGCGCCCGTTAGATCAAGGTCGATGTCTTTCCAGTATGTTTCACGAGGTCGTTCTTGTTCGTAGTCCCGCTCTATTAGGTGTGCGAAGAGGATCCTCTCGGCGGTCAGGCGAACCTGATGGTCCTGTCCGTATTGCCCGGCCTCAGTGGTTGACGTTTCCTCTGGCCGGTTGGCCGCAATGGGGATCGAGTCCACCGAGGGCGAATTGCTGGAGATCTCAGTGGGCAATTGTTTGTGTGAGGAATGGGGTGTCCGTAAGTATGCGCATAACACATTTACAATGGTCTGACGTTGGTCGGGGACATTCTGGGCGAGGCGCTCCAATGCATACATTCCGCCTAGTCGCACTAGAGCCTTATCTGAACCGAGTTGCTCGACTGCCTTGATGTACAGATCGGTCACGCGCCGCTCGGCCGAATCGATTTCGGTCGCGGTGGCAACACGGTCCTGATGGGCTTGGGTGGCCGCGGCCACCTGCTCTTGGTGGGCTTGATCGATGTCCCGCTGGCGGAGTGCGATCTCTGTGGTCTGCTGTCGGCGTGCGGCAAGCCACAAGGCCGCTGCTCCGCCAGTGCCCACAACGATTGTGCCTGCAGTTTTGATCGCTTCAAGTCGTGCCCGATCGGCCTCAGTGCCACCACCGAACGTCAGCAGAAGCCACGCTGCGGTTCCTGTGCCAACAAGCAACAGCGCAAATGCCGCTACGACGATCGCACGCGTCGATAACACTCGATAGACAGGCCGATCCTGTGTGTCACCCATACGCCCATCATCGCTGACTGTGTATGAACGATTGTGGCGCCACGCTGTATCGGATGAGCGTCGTGGTGGTGTGACCTGGAGCTGAAGCCCGCGAGTCGAGTGGAACTATCGATAACGTCACAACTTCGCAGCCGGCCTGACTGGGCCGAACTGCTCTCCGTGGTTCCGTGGGGTCGTGGCCCAACGTATGCCCGAAGATGAGAACAGGTGGAACAAATCCTCACTTGTGCGATCTAGTAATGATATTTGATCTAGACAATACTTTACTCGACAGCGCGCCAGCCGTACTGCTTCATTGAGGCTATAGGATTCGCGGCCTCTTGGTAGTAGTTGACCGCGATTGAATTTAGTCGTTGGACGATAGGCATTGAGGAGTCGAGCCATGGAAGAAGGTTGACTAGGGTATGGTCGGATTCCATCCAAACCCAGCCCTTTGCGATATCACTGCCGGTCGCCTTCTTTCCCTCTTCGCTCCAATGTATCCTAAGCGCTCCTTCGCCGTCGCCGTAGTTAATCAAGCATCCCAGTCCAAGGAAGAATATTGCGTCGATGGGCGGAATTGCGACGCCATTGGTTGTTTCGACTGGTTCTAGATCCGAGAGAATTTCCCCGACCGTGTCGATCGCCACACTGTTCTCAAAGCAGACTGCAAAATATGGCGGTCGGTCGTAGAAGCGAGCGCGGTCGCTTTCATTGGAATGAATCATGTCGCCTGCTAGATGCTGGTTTCTGAGCTGCTTTAGCTTGCGCCCTTTTTCTATGCAATCTGCGAGCTCTTTCTTGTTCAGGCGTGTTTTCACTTCGCAGGAGGCTCCTACTCCTTCGATTACCATTAGTCCGGGTGTATCCTGCTCGCTCCGAAACGGTTGGTCTTGATTGGATATTACGACGTCCATTTGGGGGGACCTACGCGACTGGCGATCAACAATCTCGCCTGTTCCGACGGTCCACCTTCTAGGTAGGTGTTGGGAAAGAAACGTTCGAAAACTTGATTCAACTTCACCCCCTTTTACTCCGGCGTGTTGGAACGAGGCCCGGGTTCGCGCCAAGGAGGCTTGAAGTTCGGCTTCGTATGCTCTGAACCGGTCGGTCAGGTTGGTCATAGATCCTCCGAGGTGATCCGACCTGAGCGTCTGTGGCGCGACAGGCTGGCGGGGGCTTGCGATTTGAAGCTTGTCCGGTGCGTACGAGCGCGGTCAGTCCAAGTGTCTCGCAGTGAGTGGGCCATCGCTGTTGAGGCTCGCCGGATGGCAGTCGGGTTTACTCGTTGTAGGTGCTGACAGGCGAAGGGGGATGCTCGATGCGAGCATCCCCTTCGCATGGGGATAAAGTCCGACGTTCGCACGGCCTCAGCCTCTGCTGAAACTATGACGGTCTACGTCTCTGCGATCGTCGCCTGGAGAGCTTGCACGGCCTCGGCGATCTGTTCCAGAGTGTCTTCGGTGGATAAAGCGCCTTCGGCAATTCTGTCGAAGATTATTGCGTACGGTTCCCGCACCTCCTCGATTTCGAGCCACGTCGCGCCGTGAGGGTTCTCGATGTAGATGACGTCGTCGAACCTGTCTTCGCGAAACGTCATGATGCTGAACGAACTCGCCGCCGCCAACCGGCCAGCGGAGTTGGGCACGACTTGTATCTCGATATTCGGACGGTGGGCCAACTCCATGAGCCATACCAGCTGGTCGACCACGACAGGTGCGCTGCCGACCACGCATCGGAGCAGTGCTTCGCTGATGACCAAGTGTAGATTCAGCGACGCTTGCTGGAATAGGTTGCGGGTGATGTGGTCGTGGGCGGCGCCGCTGTATTGATGGCACTGCCTTAGCGCGGTGTTGTCTGAGTAGTACTTCTGAAGCGCGTCCGTGTAACCCGCCGTGCGTACGACATGCGGAAATGCGTCAGTGGCAACAATGCGGATATGGCTCGCCTCAGCAGCGACATCTCCGTAAGTCCATCCGACGCACTCCTCGGCGCCGGGTAGCCGGTCGTAGGCTTGTGGGTCGCGGGCGCGCTGCGCTCCATGATAAACGGCTGCTCGCGTTTGATTGTCTACGCGGTAGACGAGTGCCAGGATTGCCACGTCGAACTCGGAGATCGGACATGCGGCATTCTGCAACATTGATGTCTTCGCGACTGACCAGTTGGCCGAGTCGCTGGCTTCCTTGAGGCCCTTCTCGGACTTGTCTCGCCACGACGCGAGGGCTCGCGCGACTGCGCGATGTTGCAGGTTGGACTTGAACCCTTTGTAGGGAAACGGAGTTGCCTTCCTTGACATCTCAACCCAACCATTCGGAAGGGGCGCCTGCAGCGGTCCCTCGTTCTGTCCGTGCTGCATGATCTTCGGCAAGTATCTGGGTCAGCAGATCTCGCGATTGAGTCGCATCCAACGCTGCGGCGTCCAGCATTGCGAATACGGACCTGCATCGCCCGAGAGAGTAGTTGTCTTGAACGAACACGTTCGCCGTATGCTGCTCGATCCCGATGACGTCGGTGCGGGGCACGTGGTTCGGTTTCGTCGCTCTGCTCCTGATCGGGTGGTGCGTTCTCGAAAGCAGGCACACCCGCACATCGTCGCGGTCGAGGAGTTCGTCCAGTCGCAGTTGTTGCGGCGGTCGCGAGCGGCTGGAGGGTTCTCGGCCGGAAAGAAGCTGGTGCGTGGATCGAAGCGAACGAAGCGGATCTACCCGCTTCGCGGGCGTGTGAAGTGCGGGTACTGCGCGCGACGGATGGAAGGAACGCCCACCGGTCGCAAGACCTATTACCGATGCGCACTTCGGACGATGGTCCCAGGGTCGCCCGCACTGAACGGGCATCCGACGAACGTCTACCTCCCCGAGGATGCGGCACTCGACCGAATCAACGAGTGGCTTGATCGGCTCTTCGCTCCCGAGAACGTTGACAGCACGGTTTCGGCACTGGCGGCTTCTCAGGACGATGAAAAGCCCGGTTCGGGTGATCAGGCCGCCGCACGGAAGCGGCTCACCGAGGCAGAAGCGAAGCTGCGCCGATTTCAGGACGCCATCGCGGCTGGTGTGAATCCAGAAGCGCTCGTCGGGGCGATCAACGAAGCGGAGGAGAAGCGCGCGGCGGCAGAAGCCGAGTTGGACGGCATGCCGAAGCAGGGAGGACGACGGAGCGTCGCGGCGATCTTCGCGATGGTCGATTCGCTCGGCGATGTGAGGAGCATGACACGTCGGGGCGAGCCTGATGAGCTGCAAAAACTGTACGAGAAGCTCGGCCTGGAGACGGTCTACAACGCCGAAGGCCGGATGCTCGATGCGAGCATCCGGCCTTCGGTTAGGGATAAAGCTGGTGTCCGAGAGGGGACTTGAACCCCTACCCCCTTTCGGGGACTAGCACCTCAAGCTAGCGCGTCTGCCATTCCGCCACCCAGACTGATGGACTGATCGTACAGCACACGGTCTGCGGGCCCGCGCACCGGGGATAGGATCGGCCGGTGAAGGTCATCGTCGAGGCTGACGGCGGGTCGCGGGGCAATCCCGGGCCGGCCGGTTACGGGGCCGTTGTCCGCGACAAGCTCACCGGCGAGACGCTGGCCGAGCGCAAGGGGTTCATCGGGGTCGCCACCAACAACGTGGCCGAGTACCAGGGGCTCATCGCCGGGCTTCGGGCGGCGCAGGAACTGAACGCCGAGAGCGTTGTCGTGCGGATGGACTCCAAGCTCGTCGTCGAGCAGATGTCCGGGCGCTGGAAGATCAAGCACCCCTCCATGCAGCCGCTGGCGCGCGAGGCTCAGGGGCTGGCCAGGGCTTTCGGTGCCATCAGCTACGAGTGGATTCCGCGCGAACGCAACCGGCAGGCCGACCGGCTCGCCAACGAGGCCATGGACGGCGAGACCAAGGCGAACCAGGCCAAGGCGAACCAGCCCAAAGACGAGGCCACGGCGGACGCGAGCAAGGAAGGCGACAAGCAGCCGCACTGGAGTGGCGCCACGGGGGACCCCACGCGGCTGATCCTGCTTCGGCACGGGCAGACCAAGCTGTCCGTCGAGCGACGGTACTCCGGGCGCGGGGACCACCAGCTGACCGAACTCGGGCTGCAGCAGGCGGAGAAGGCCGCGGAGCGGTTGTCCAAAATGGACGGCATCGCCGGGATCATCTCCTCGCCGCTGCAGCGGGCGACGCAGACCGCGCAGGCGCTCGGGCAGCGGACCGGGCTGGAGGTCGTCACCCATCAGGGGCTCATCGAGACCGACTTCGGCGCCTGGGAAGGGCTGACCTTCGCCGAGGCCGCCGCGCAGGACCCCGAGATCCACCGGCGCTGGCTCGGGGACACGAGCGTCAAGCCTCCTGGCGGTGAGAGCTTCGACGAGGTCAACGCGAGGGTCAGGAAGGCAAGGACCGAGATCATCGCGAAGTTCGGCGGCAAGACGCTCGTGGTGGTCAGCCACGTCACGCCGATCAAGACGCTTCTCCGCCAGGCGCTGGACGTCGGGCCGCAGTTCCTGTTCCGCATGCACCTGGACCTGACGGGCGTGTCGATCGCCGAGTTCTACCCGGACGGTCCCGCGTCGGTGAAGCTCGTGAACGACACCTCGCACCTCGGCTGACGATCAGGACGCGCGGCGCAACCGGGGGGTCAAGGCTGCGGTGAAACGGTCGGCCGCCGCGTTCAACAGGGCGGTCGACTCCGCAGTTCCCACCTTCTTGTCCAGCACGAACTCGCCGCGCACCACCTGGTCGGCTCCCTTGGCGGCGAGCAGCGGGTTCAGGGCGTAGTCCATCGCCACCAGGAAGCCCTGGCTGCCACCCGTCGCCAACGGCAGAACCGCGCGGCCTCGCAGCGCCTTCTTCGGCAGCAGGTCCAGCAACGCCTTGACGAGCCCGCTGTAGGCGGCGCGGTACACGGGCGAGGCGACCACGATGCCGTCCGCAGACAGAACAGCGTTCACCGCAGAAGCGATCGCCGGGTCGCGCAGGTCCTCGGTGAGCAGCGACAACGTGGGCAACGCGCGCACGTCGAGCAACGAGACGTGATGTCCCGCTGCCTCGAGCACGGCGGACACGTGCGACACCACGACGCCGGTCGGCGCTGTGTGGGACGGTGCGCCGGAGATGATCAGCAGATCGGACATGGCAAGCACTCCCTGAGGTCTCGGGTGAGAGAAAGCGCACTCAGTGGAGGCAACACAGGCTTGCTGCCACGCGGCCGTAGTCGACGTGGCGACGTCGTGTCATGCCCAAAGTGAACCAACGTCCGGACCAGTGAACAACCAGTCCCAGACGCTGGGATATCCTGGTGGGCGCGGATGAGTCGGCAGGGCGGCCGCGGCGGGAGACCGTCGAGGAAAGTCCGGACTCCACAGGGCAGGGTGGTTGTTAACGGCAACCAGGGGCGACCCTCGGGACAGTGCCACAGAAAACAGACCGCCTCGGCGCGAGCCGGGGTAAGGGTGAAACGGTGGTGTAAGAGACCACCAGCGCCCCAGGTGACTGGGGCGGCTAGGTAAACCCCACCCGGAGCAAGGCCAAGAGGGCCCGAAAGGGCCTGCGCGAGCGTTCGAGGGCTGCCCGCCCGATGCTCGCGGGTAGGCCGCTAGAGCCTGTCGGCAACGGCAGGCCGAGATGGATGGCCGCCAAGTGGGACTCCGGTCCCATGAACAGGATCCGGCTTACATGCCGGCTCATCCGCCACGAACGGTGCCCGGCGATCTACCAGGCACCGTTCGCCGCGATCAGAACGACGCGACGTTGAGCAGTCGTTCGTGCGTGCCGTCCGGGTCGGTCGTGGAGTTCCAGTCGGTGGTTCCGGCAGCCTGCAACGCGGACTTCACCGCCGCGGGAGACGCGCTCGGGTGCGTCGCCTTGTACAGCGCCGCCGCACCCGCCACGTGCGGGCTGGCCATCGACGTGCCGGAGATCGTGTTGTAGCCGCCGCCCTTCCAGGTCGACAGGATGCACACGCCGGGCGCGATGATGTCCACGTCCGCGCCGTAGTTGGAGAAGTCGGCGAACGTGTCGTCCACGTCCGCACGGCACGTCGACGCCGCGCCGCCGCCTGGCCGGCCGTTGAAGTCGGCCAGTGCGCTGACCGTGATGACTTCCTCGTAGGTGGCCGGGACGAAGGTCGACGAGTTCGCCGCGCTGTTGCCCGCGGCCACGACGTAGGTCACGCCGGCGGACACCGAGCGGCAGATCGCCTCGTGCATCGCGTCCCTGTTGGAACCGCAGGCGCTGTCGCTACCGGATCCGCCGAGGCTCATGTTCGCGACCTCGATCTCGTTCGCGTGCGCGGTCACGTAGTCGATGCCGCAGATGATGGCCGAGAACGAGCCGCTGCCCTGGTTGTTGAGCACGCGGACCGGCCAGATGCGGGCACCGGGCGCGACGCCCACGACGCCGGAACCGTTGTCGAGCGCGCCGATGGTGCCGGAGACGTGCGTGCCGTGGCCGTTGCCGTCGTCAGCGCTGCGGCCGGTGGAGCAGTTCTTCGCCCCGGCCGTGTACACGTTGAGGTCCGGGTGGTCGAGGTCGACGCCCGTGTCGATCACGGCGACGTCGACGTTCACGCGTTCGTCGGTGCCGTTGATCTTGGCGGTCGGGCTCTTCTCGGCGTCGATGCGGTCGATGCCGGTCGGCAGGGTCTGCGCGGCGATCGACGCCACGCCGTCCGGCTGCACCAGCGCGATCCGGGAGTCGCGAGCGAGCCGCGCCGCCGTGGCGGGGGTCATCTGCGCTGAGTAACCACGAACCGCCGATTCGTAGACGTTTTCGACGGTGACGCCCGCCAGGTTCGTCACGCTCTGCACACCCACGCCGTCTTTCAGCAGCACGATGTAGCCACTGGTCTGGGCGGAGGCGAAAGCAGGTGCGGGGGGTGCGGCGGCGAGCAGGACGGCCGCGAACAGGGCTTTTGCGGTGAGTCGTCGCATGTCTCTCCTCAAGGGGCTTGAGCAGGGACCTCGATGCTCGCATCCGAATGGCCATATGCGCTAGACCGTTCGGGTGTAATCCGGATGGGTGGGCCGTCCTGTATTGATGGGTGTGTGCTCTCCCATCTGGAATGCGCCCGCTGCGGACTGCGCCACGACGCCGACCAGCCGCAGAACCTCTGCCACGACTGCGCGAGCCCGCTGCTGGCCCGCTACGACCTCACGAACGTCCGCAGGCCCACCCAGGACAACAGCCTCTGGCGATACCGCGACGTCCTCCCGGTCCGGAACCCGGATCCGAACTTCAGCCTCGGCGAGGGCATGACCCCGCTGGTCCCGCTGCCCGCGCTGAGCCGGCAGTTCGGCGTTCGGCTCCTCATGAAGGACGAGTCGCTCATCCCGACCGGCTCCTTCAAGGCCCGCGGGGCGGCCGTCGGAGTCGCGCGGGCGAAGGAGCTCGGCATCCAGGGCATCAAGATGCCGACCAACGGCAACGCGGGCGCCGCCTGGGCCCTGTACGCGGCCCGCGCCGGCATCCGCAGCGTCATCGCCATGCCCGAGGACGCCCCGCTGATCACCCGCGAGGAGGTCGAGGCGAGCGGCGCCGAGCTCAGGATCGTGCCCGGCACCATCGCCGACGCCGCCAAGGCCATCAAGGACCTCGATCTGTTCGACGCCTCGACGCTGAAAGAGCCCTATCGCATCGAGGGCAAGAAGACGATGGGCTACGAGATCGCCGAACAGCTCGGCTGGCGCGTCCCGGACGTGATCATCTACCCGACGGGTGGCGGCGTCGGTCTGATCGGGATCCACAAGGCGCTCCACGAGATGCGCGAACTCGGCTGGATCACAGGGAAAATGCCGCGGCTCGTCGCGGTTCAGTCCACTGGGTGCGCGCCGATCGTCAGGGCGTTCGACGAGGGCGCGGCCGAGTCGGCGTTCTGGGACAACGCCTTCACGAGCGCGTTCGGGATCAACGTGCCGAAACCGTTGGGGGACTTCATCATCCTGCAGGCCATCAGGGAAACCGATGGCACAGCCATAGCCGTGGACGATGGGCAGATCCAGGAAGACCGCACCGAAACCGCGCGGGCAGAAGGCGTTTTCCTGTGCCCGGAGGGCGCCGCCACCATCAGTGCCGTCCGGACACTCCGCAAAGACGGCTGGCTCAACGAAAACGACGAAGTAGTCGTGCTGAACACCGGAGCAGGCATCAAATACCCAAGTGTCCGCCTCTAGGTACGTGCAATCCTCTAGGGCGTTACAGAATTTCGGCCGTTCGAGTGGTGCCGCAACCCCAACGAGCCACTCTCGGTATCACGGCCCAGCACACCAAATCCTCCTGTCAGACGGCCGGCCCCTGCAGCCGGTCGTCCCCAAGGGAGGGAAGACACATGCAACGCAAGCTGACCGTGGTGCTGGCCTTGTCCAGCCTCGTCACGGCTGGTGCGGTCGGAGTCGCGACCGCCGACGCCACGGAGCTCCCCGTCTACGGGGTGAAGAGCTCCGGTCTCGACCAGGAGCAGGCTCAGAAGCTGCAACGAGCGTTCGGGCTCAAAGACGTCCAGAGATCCGAGTACGGCGCGGTGTCCTTCGCGGACGAGCAGCGCTACCAGTACCTGCCGACCGTCGACAAAGGACAGGGGAGACCCGACGAGGACGGCAACGCGACCACGCAGACCGGGCTCGACCTCGAGGCGATCAAGCGCATCAAGACGATCCCCGCGGACGAGGCGGCGAAGCGCGCTCAGGAAGGCCTGCGCGAAGCAGGTGTGTTGCCCGCCAACGCGTCACCCACCGCGCAGTACACGACGTTCGAACTGTCGGATGTCAACGGGCGCAACGCACTCACGGCGAACCTGGACACGAGCGTCTCCTACACGTTCCAGCTCGGCGGCATCCCGCTGGAGGGCGAGGGCGCGAACATCCGCGTGTCGTTCGACGCGCAAGGCGTGACGTCGGTCAGCCACGCCGCACGCACCTACGGCGAGGCGGGCACGGCCAAGGTCCACGACCTCGCGACCGGTGCGAAGCTCTGCCAGAAGTACCTGGGCGCCGAGGTGAAGCCGGACGTCAGCTACGTCTACGTGGCCCCGCCGCTCGAGGAGAAGACCGACAGGATCGAACCGTCGTTCCGCTGCGCCGGTCGCACCCAGGACGGCGCGGCGCCTCAGGCCATCACGCTGCCGGCAGTGGTCGGCGCGGAACTGCCGCAGCCGGGCGAGAACCAGCCGCCGAGGCCCGACGCGCAGTTCAAGATGCAGGCCGCAGGGACCCAGGTCGGCAGCGAGGGCACCGGTGTCTGCGCCGGACTGCCCAACACCGCCGCCAACATCGGCACCTTCAACAGCGAGGCCAGCAGCCACGGCATCACCCGCGACTTCAGCTGGCTCGACGGCAACGCGTGGGAGAGCGACTTCAAGGACCCCGCGTCCGCCGGTGGTGACGACACCAACTGGGCCGACGACGTCGACCTCACCTACTGGCAGGGTCACGGCTCCGGCACCGGCTTCTACTTCTCCGGCTGCTCCAGCCACAACGACACCAAGCTCGCCAACACCGAGGCGCGCTGGGGCAACAACGACGTCGAGTGGATGAGCCTCTTCACCTGCCAGATCCTCGAGGACGTCACGGGCGGCCAGACGTGGGCGCAGCGCTGGGGCCAGGCCTTCCGCGGCCTGCACCAGATCAACAGCTTCACCACGGTCAGCTACAACTCGGCCGACCACGGCGGCAAGTTCGGGCACTACATGTGGCGCTCGCCGTTCCTGTGGTGGAACAACCCGATGAAGGTCCGCGACGCGTGGGCGCAGGCCAGCATCGACACCCAGCCCGCCTCCGTCCGCTGGGCGACCATGGGCCCCGTCACGTCGTCGGGCGCGCTGGGCAACTTCAACGACTACTTCTGGGGCAAGGGTTCCGTCGGCCCGGACTACACCTCGACCGGTGTGTTCTGGCGGATCTCCGGCGCGAGCTAACCGAGGTCCCGCACCCTCAACCGCGCCATTCCGAGTGAACCGAGGAACACAGCCACCGCCGCGAGCCCGAGCAGGGGCGCGGCGGTGAGCTGTTCCCCGGTCAGCACGCGGGGCAGGAAGTGGAACGGCGACACCAGGTTCGCCACGTCGTAGCCGACGCCCAGGGACGGGCCGACGATCTCCCCGAACATGTTGACCACCAGCCACACCGCGAAGGAGATCGCCGCGGCGGCACGGGGCACGAAACCGACGGCCAGCACCGCCACCGCTCCCACCACCAGCACGGCCGGCACCTGGAGCAACGCCGCGGTCAGCACCCGGAGGTCGCCACGGCCCGCGGTGAGCCCGGCGACGGTCATCATCGCCAGGGTCCCCGCCACGGCCACGAACAGGTGCCCGGACGCCCACCGCACCCGGCCGACCGCCGTCGACAACACGAGCTCCGCCCGCCCGGAGACCTCGTCGGCCCGCAGCCGCAGCACCACGAGCACCGGGAACATCGCCGCCGCCCCGCCCAGACTGATCATGATCATCCACATCAGCGTGTCCCCGATGTCGCCGGCGCCGTAGCGGTGCACGAACTCGGCCATCGCCGGCGAGGTGCCGCCGACTGTGCCGCGCATGCCCGCAGCGACACCGCCCATCGTGGCGCCGGCCAGCGCGAACGCCGTCACCCACCCGATGAGCTGAGTCCGGTGCACCCGCCACGGCAGGCTGACCTCACCACCGGCCTGCCCAGGCCGTGCGGGCACCACACCCGCTCCGTAGTCACGGCGCCGGCTCAGCCGGAACGCGACCGCGGTCAGCGCGGCGGTGGCCACGAGCGGCACCACGAGCACCCAGCCCGACACCAGGAACAGGTGGCTCCAGCCGTTGGGGGAGAACCAGCGCGCCCACAGCACGCCGCTGCCGTCCGCCGCGAACCGCACGCCGTAGGTCACGCCCAACGTGCCGCACGCGATCAGGTGAGCCGTCGACGACCGCTCGGTGAGCTGGGCGGCGACCCCCGCCACCGCCGCGAACACCAGGCCGGGCGCGAGCGTCGCGAGCCCGAACCGGAGCCCGCCGATCATCGTCACCAGCACGCCGACCAGCAGCGAAGCGCCCATTGCCAGGCCCAGCGCGGACGCGAGCGGGGCGTGGCGGGACACCGGCGTCGCGCGCAGCAGTTCCTGGCGGCCGGACTCCTCTTCCGCCCTGGTGTGCCGCAGCACGATCAGGATCGCCATCAGCGCGGTCAGGGTGAACGCGACGTCGCCGATCTTCCAGAGGATCAGGCCGTGCAACGTCGGCGAGGTCAGCTGGCCGGTGAACGCGGTCAGCGCGGTGTTGCCCGCCAGGTCACGCGCGAAGGACAGAGCGGCCTCGGGAGTGGGGAACATGCGGCCGTACTGCCCGGTGACGCTGAGGACCACGCCCGCGATGAGCAGGACCCAGCTGGGCAACAGCACGCGGTCACGACGCAGCAGGAACCACAACATGCTTCAGAAGCTACACAGCATTCACAATTTTGTGAATGCTCATTGTTTGGACGGGCGCCCAGAGGGCATCCTCAGGACGGGCCGGAACGGCAACCCGGCGTTGTAGAGCTCCTCCAATTCGGTCACGTAGGCCAGCACCGCCGGATTGACGATGTCGGCCAGCGAACGGACCCCTGCCTGAGGTTCGTAGGAAGCGAGATGGGTCGCCGCCGCACGCGCACGCTCGAGCACAGACCGGTCGAAGTTGATCGTCCGCTGGACCCGGCGCCGCGATTGCGGAGCCTCCCCGGTAGGCTCGATCACGCCTGGAGCACTAGGGGAGGCTGTGATTCCGTCCACACTTCCGTCCGGCACGAGGTCAGGTTCGAGCATGGGCGAATCTCCTCGGAGTCGTCGCTCCGGACCGCGCCCGCACTGTGTTCCGGAGGGGTCGCGAACCGGCCGATCAGGGCATTCACATGGGTGTACGCGTGCGCGTGTTTGAGGCCCACGCACTGTGGGTGACCAGGGCGTTCGCAGTCGGGTGAACATTGCCAGCGACGGAGAGAATCTTGGTCCGGGTGTTCCCCACTGACGTCTCCTCAGTGATGATGTGTCGGCCAGATTAGACGTAATTCCTCCCAGGGGGAACGGCCAGATGATCTACAGCCCGCACCAACAGCTTCACACCTCGTGACGAACTCGTGTTCTACTCGTAGCGCAAGCCCGAGCGCACTCTGGAGTACCTAATGACCGCCATGGACCTGGTGACACTCGCTCAGCAGCAGCCGCCGGCCCCGGGCACAAGCAACGTCCGTGACTGGATCCTGGGCAACATCGTTCCGTTGCTCCTGCTGACCGTCGCGCTACTACTGCTCTGGCTGGGTGGTGGCAAGGGCGACAACGCGGGCGTGATGCGTCGCCTCGGCGGTGTGATCGTCGCGCTGGCCATTATCGGCCTCGCGGTCACGACCGACGCGGGGTCGAACATCGGCAAGTGGCTCGCCGGCTTGTTCGTCGGAGGCTGACACGTGCGGGTTCGCACTGACGACGAGGTCTACCGGGTCGACGCCGTCTGGCTCGGCCCGCCCAAAGCGACTTTTCCCTGGCGCGCGCGATACGTCGCGTGGGGCGTCGGGATCGTCGTTTTTCTCGTCGTACTCACGATCGAACGGCAGGTGGGCGTCGGGTTCGGGTTCTTCTCGACCGCGTGGGCCCTCGTCGGGACGATCATCCTCACTCGCTTCATCACTCAGCGGATCAGCCACGAACGGCCGCTCACGGCCGTGGCGTCGATGTGGGTCCGCGAGCTCACCGCACCTCGAGAGCGCACGGCAAGCACCGGCGGAGCGGCCAGCGCCGCCCGGATCCGGGTCAGTCCGCAGCGGCCTCGTCCCAAGTTGAGCAGGAAACAACGGGCGAGACAGCAGGCGCAGCCCCGCCGGACGTCAGCCAGCCGTAAGAAGGAGGTTCGCGGTGTTCGGACGCCGGCGAGACCGTGACCGTCGCTCCGCCCAGCACATCGCCCAGCACGCCGCGGCCGACCCCCGTGAGCGTGACCGAGCCGCATATTCCAAGCGCGGACGCCGCCTGCCCGGCGAGCAGTCCGTGCCCAGCTACACCCCGTCGATCGCCGCCCGCAGCATCGACGGGCACCTGCTGCGCACCGGCCAGGAGGTCTACGCCTGGTACCGGCTCGCGCCGCAGCGCTGGTCGTTCCGCAGCGACTCGCAGCGCCAGGACCTGATCGCCGCGATCGCCGGCCAGTACGCCGAGCTGCAGGGCCGCTGGATGCACCTGCGGGTGACGACGCGGCCGTACCCGATCCGCATGTGGGCCGAGGCGCACGTGCACAACGCCGTCAAGCGCCTGCCGGACACGCCCGGCACGCTGTCGTTCGACGACTACATGGTCGGCGAGCAGCAGCAGCTCATGGGCCGCTCGATGGCGGAGAAAGAGGTCTACCTGGGCGTCCAGGTTCAGACCCGCAACATGATGGACCGCGCTGTCGAACGCGCCGCCCCCGTGCTGCGCAAGGTCTTCCCGGACGCCGTCGACGCCGAGCTCGTCGCACTGGACTCCGAGGTCGAGCACCTCGACCAGGTGATCGGCTCCGCGGGTCTCGAAGGCCGTCCCGCGACGGCCGAGGAGATGTCCTGGCTGATGCACAGGTCGTGCTCGCTGGGCCTGCCCGCGCCGCGCAACCTGCCCGCCGTGCCGGGTGCCGCGTGGGAACCGGAAGACCTCGCGTCCTTCACCGACGCCGCCGACTTCCACCAGGAGCCCTACTCGCCGACGGTGACCGTGCGCGGCCGCACCGGCTCGAACGCGGGCATCAAGCGGCACGTCGCGGTGCTCACCGTCGGGCTGATGCACGGCCTGCAGATCCCCGAGGTCGACGACCCGTGGGTGCAGCGAGCCGACCGGCTGCCCGCCTCCGTGGAGTGGTCCGCCCGCATCTACGTGCGCAAGCCCGAAGAGGTGTCGGGTGAGCTGTCGCGGCAGATGAGCAAGGTGCGCTCGCAGGTCCGCCACTACACCGACGAGCACGAGCTGGAACCGCCGCAGTCGCTGGCCCGCCAGGCCGGTCGCGTGCTGGAGATCGACGACGAGATGACGTCGGGTTTCACCGCGCTGGGCACCCGGGTGCGCAGCTGGTGGCGTCTCGCGGTGAGCGGGCCGACCGAGCGCGAGGCGCTGCGGCTCGCCCAGTCGCTGCTGGAGCTCTACAAGCCGAAGGTCGCGATCGAGCACCCCGAGGCCCAGTACGCGATCGCCCGCGAGTTCATTCCCGGCGAACCGCTCTCGAACGGCGCGTACCTGCGTCGCGGCAGCGTGTTGTGGGCCGCCTCAGCGGTTCCGACGGCCACGGCCGAGGTCGGTGACCGCCGGGGAATCCTGCTCGGCGAGACCGTCACGGCCACCCGCCGCCCGGTCGCGTGGGACCCGTGGATGGCGCAGGAGCTCCGGGACGCCTCGGGTCTGACGGCGATGGTCGCGGGCCTGGGTGCCGGTAAGTCGTTCCTCGGTGGCGGCATGGTCTACAAGACCCTGCGGGCAGGCGCGCACTGGACGTTGCTCGACCCGTCCGGTCCGCTCTCGGCGCTGTGCGACCTGCCTGAGTTGAGGCCGTACGCGCGGCCGATCAACCTGCTCAACGCCCAGCCCGGCATCCTCAACCCGTACCGGGTGGTCGCCGAGCCGATGATCGAGCACTTCCTCGACGAGGACGACCCGGAACGGGCCTGGCGCCGCGAGAAGGCGCTGGCGGCCGCGACCCGTCGTCGTCTCGTGCTGGACGTGCTCACGGGTCTGCTGCCGTACGAGGTCGC
Organism: Lentzea sp. NPDC005914; assembly: GCF_040629405.1. Classification (NCBI taxonomy): domain Bacteria; kingdom Bacillati; phylum Actinomycetota; class Actinomycetes; order Pseudonocardiales; family Pseudonocardiaceae; genus Lentzea; species Lentzea sp. NPDC005914. Next base: position 54,811 of record NZ_JBEXVQ010000042.1, read on the forward strand.
GCGCCTGCCGCAGACGCGCATCGTGCTGCTGCGTGCCGTCCGCACGGTCGGTGGCCGCTTCGACGCGCACCCCGGTCTCGTCTTCGAGGCACTGCGCCGCGACGCGTCCGAGCACCACGAGCACGCCGTCGTCGTCGCGGACTTCCTCGACGAGATGCGCGAGCGCATGTCGTTGCTGATCCCCGAGGAGAACGAGGACCCGTACAACGAGGTGCGCGACGACCGGCTCACGGTGCTCACGATGGCGGGGCTGAACCTGCCGAAGGACGGCGTCGGCCGCGAGCACTGGACGGACGCGGAGTCGCTCGGTGTCGAGATGCTGAACCTCGCCGCGTGGCTCACCCAGCGCTCGATCTACGAACGGCCGAAGGACCAGCGCAAGGGCGTCTGGATCGACGAGGCGTTCTTCCTCTCGGAGGTCCCGACCGGTCGTGTGCTGATGAACCGCTTCGCGCGTGACTCGCGAAAGTGGAACGTCCGCGTGCTGCTGTCGTCGCAGATCCCGGCGGACTTCCTCAAGATCCAGGGCTTCGTGACACTGCTCGACTCGGTCTTCGTCGGGCGTCTGGACGACGACCAGGCGCAGGCGGATGCGTTGCGGTTGCTCAAGGTTCCGGTCAACGCCGGGTACGAGCAGGTGATCGCGTCGCTCGGCCGCCGCCCCGGTGGCGAGCGCACGGCGACCGAACGCGACCGCGCGCCGCGGCAGTTCATCTTCGGAGACGGTGCCGGCGGTGTGGAGCGCATCCGCATCGACTTCAGCGGCCCGCACCTCGAACATCTGCGCAACGCCCTCGACACGACCCCGGACGCCAAGCGCGAGTCCAACGCGCTCGCGAAGACGGACGACGACAACGCGGCCCCGCAGCCGCCCGCCTACGTGCCCGACGAGATCGACGACGAACTGGCGGCGGACATGGAGCTCGGACTGACGGAGGACGAGGCCCATCTGGTGGGCCACGGTGACGGCACCAACCGCCACCGGGACGGCGCCGCATGACGGCGCTGACGATCGTGCTCGCGATCGCCGCCTTGCTCTGGGCGAGGCGGCGGTTCGACGTGCGCATGTCAGCGCGCACCAGGTCGGTCAGCGTCGTGGCTGCCATCCTGGCGTTGCAGGTGGTACTGGGTGCCCCGATGGCGCACGCTCAATCCTGCGGCGACCCACCAAATCCGGAACGGCCCGGCGCGGGCATGGTCGGCGCGCTCGACCCGCCCGTCGGCAACGGCCTGCCCGGCTCGCCGTACCTCGAGTACGGCTACGCGGGCATGGTCTGGCACGTCTACCAGACCAAGTGCAATGTCGTCCCGGACGCCAACGCCACCATCGACACGTGGGCGGGCAACGAGCTGTTCAGCATCGGCAAGAACATCGTCGGTGCCACGAACGCGTTGCACTACACGGTGATGGGCCGCGGCCTGCTGGTCCCGCTGGACGACGCCGTGAAGAACGGTGTGCAGAAGGTCTACGACAACGTCTACCTGCGCTGGTTCGGGCTCGTCGCGCTGATCCTGGCGATCATGATGTTCCGGCAGATCTGGACCGGCGACTTCGCCACGATCTCCAAACGCGGGCTCTGGGCGCTGGCGGGCATGTGGCTGGCGACGTCCACCTTGGCCTTGCCGCAGTTCTACAACCTCCTCGACAACACGCTGGTCTCCAAGACATCAGAGATCCAGGCGGGGTTCATCGAGGCGCCAGAAGAGCAAGGCACGCTGCACGTCCTGCCGACGAAACTGCACGACGCGGTCGTCTACCAGAGCTGGTTGCGCGGTGCGTTCGGCACGCCGGAGGCACCGCAGGCCGCCGAGTTCGGCCCGCGCATCCTCAAGACGCAGGCGTGGACCACCAGCGAGATCGCCGAGCACAAGGACGCCGACCAGGCCGCTCTCGAGGCCAAGAAGGCCGAGTGGAAGGCCCTCGAAGCCCAGCTCGGCACGTCGAGGGGCTACTTCGACGGCACCGACGGCAGCCGCACCGGCGCGGGCTTCCTCGCGCTGCTGCAGTCCATCGCGTTCTCGCTGTTCCAGCTGTTCGCGAAGGCCGCGGTGCTGCTGGCCCAGCTGCTGCTGCGCATTCTGACTTTGGCCGGACCGCTCATCGGTCTCGTCGCGTTGCTGCACCACGACCTGTTGCGCAAGGTCGCGCGCGCGGCCGCCGTGACGGTGTTCAACGTGCTGGTGCTCGCGGTTCTCGCGGGTGTCCACGCGTTGCTGCTGCAGGCGATCTTCAACGCGACCGGGCTTTCGTTGCTAACACGCACCTTGCTCGGCCTGATGCTGACACTCGTGTGCTTCGTGATCGGCAAACCGTTGCGCCGCATGTGGCAGATGGTCGAGATGTCGGTCGGCTCCGCGAGCAACGTCCTGCCCATGAGCGGCGGCGTGTGGTCGAAGATGATGGGCCGCAAGAAGCAGGTCGGCCCGACACCGCAGGACGAGTTCTGGGAGTCCGTGCGGGAGAACGACACCGACGGCGACGCGACACCGCAGCGCGGTCGTGGCCGCATCCGCCCGGAGGCGTCGAGCCCGGTCATGGCCACGGCGCAGCGCCTCGACCGCGACTCCCAGCCCGGCCAGATCGTCAGCGGTGGAGACGGTTACGGCGTGCGCGCCGGAGCGTTGCCCGCCGGCTCGGGCCCGGCGGCGTTGCCGGCCGCCCGGTCGCGCGTGGTGGACAGCCCGCCGGTCACCGACAGGCAGTGGGACCGGGTCGACGACGCGGTGCTCGTGCCGTCGCGGTCCACGAGCTACGCGGCAGCGCCGGTGCAGGAACCTCGCAGGGCCGAGACAGAAGTGGTGGCAGGGCGTCAGGTGCACGTGATCTACCGACCTTCGCGCGGCTTCGAAGTCCGAGACAACTAGCTGTGTTTGATTTTTTGGGGGAGGCGTAGGTGCCGATCCGTACCAACCGCGGCCGTGCCGCGGTCTACCGCAGGCTCTGGGGCTGGCCGCTGCGTTCCCCGCGGCACCTGGCCGCCTCGATCATCATCTTCGTGGTGGTGGTCGTCGCTCTGGGCGTGATCATCCCGAAGGTGCTGAACCGCAAGCCTTCCGCGCCGCCGACGGCCGCGGGACAGTCGACCTCGCAGGGCACCCAGGTCGGCCAGTTGCCCTCCAGCGGCGCCTCGCTGCCGACCAAGCAGCCGCCGCCCTCGAACACCGCGTCCGCCGCTCCTCCCGCCGCTGACGCTCAGCTGATCGCGGAGCTGTGGGCGGAGAACTGGATCAAGCCGCCGCCGAACAACGACGTCAACAAGTGGCTCGCGCAGCTTCGTCCGTACACGACGGAGGAGTTCCTGGCGCAGATGGCGACGATCGACCCGAAGAACGTGCCGGACAAGATCACCCAGAAGGTGACGCCGAAGAAGTCTTACGTGTCCTCGGCGGACTTCGAGATCGGCACCGACATCGGCAAGGTCGTCATCACGCTGGTCAAGACGCCGAGCAACGAGTGGCGGGTCAACAGCTACACGAAGGCGGACTGACCATGCGCCTCATGTTGTTGATCGGTGCACTCGTCGCGATCGTCGTGATCGCGGTGGCCACGTCCGGCGTCACGCAGGTGGTCAGCAACTCCACGAACCCCGCGGCGCAGGGCGGTCTGCGGCTTTCGAGCTGCAACGCCGCCATCGGGCCGTGGGACTCCGGCGGCGGCAACAAGGGCCAGCACGACGCGTCGCGGCTCAACGACGAGCAGCGCAACATCGTCGCGCGGATCATCTCCATCGGCCAGGAGCGCAAGCTGCCGCCGCTCGCGTGGCAGGTCGCGATCCAGGCCGGCATGACCGAGTCGGGCCTGCGTCCGCTGAACTACGGCGACCGCGACTCGCTCGGCATCTTCCAGATGCGCCCGTCGATGGGCTGGGGGTCACCCGCCGAGGTGACCGACCCGACCTACGCGATCAACAAGTTCTACGACGTGCTGCTGGCCGTGCCGGACTGGGAGAGCAAGCGCCCCGGTGACTCGGCACAGGCGGTGGAGCGGTCGGCGTTCCCCGACCGGTACCACAACTGGGAGTCCATGGCGGCGTTCCTGCTCGGCGAGCTCGGGCAGATCACCGACCCGGCGGGCTGCGGTTCCGGCGCGGGCCAGTTCCTGCTGGCCTCGAACGCGGCGGGCGTGGCCATCCAGTTCACCAAGGAGCAGCTGGGCGAGCCGTACCTGTGGGGCGGCAACGGCCCGGACGCGTGGGACTGCTCCGGCATCCTCGTGAAGGCGTTCGCGGCGGCCGGCGTGAAGATCCCCCGCGTGGCGAACGACCAGTACGAACAGGGTGGCGCTCACCTCCCGGTGCGCGACGCCCAAGCAGGCGATCTGATCTTCTGGGCGACCGACACGTCCAACCCGCGAACGGTGCACCACGTGGCCATGTACCTCGGCGGCGACCAGTACATCCACGCCCCCGAAACGGGTGACGTCGTGAAGATCAGCAAGATCAACTGGAATTATCACGAGTTGATGCCGCTGGCCGTCCGGCCGGGCGTGTAGATCGCGGGGAGGCGCTGCATGTTCAACCACGACCCCATCCCGAGGCCTTCCGGACCGCCCGCGTCGAGCACACCAGTGCGTGACTACATGGCTGCCGGTGGTCCGGGTGTGTCGTCCGACTACGTGGTGGTGCCGCGGGCGCTGGCCGAGGCCATGCCGTTGCCGTGGCAACAGCACTTCACCCACCTGCTGGCGGAGTTCCACCGCACCTACGGCCACCTGAACTGGCCGATCTACCGGGTGGTGCCGTCGCGCTACGAGAAGCTCGGCGACCTCGACGAGGAACAACTCGCCGAGGTCGGCGCCATCATGGAGATCGACTCCGACGGTTCGCTGGTCTACCGGGACCGTTCCGGGCGTAAGATCGAGAACGCCGAGGACCGCACGGTGCTGGTCTCGTGTTTGGACCCGATCCCTTCGGAGTACGCCAACGCCAACCAGTCAACGCCGCCGAGGGGATTCCCGGCGCCATTGGGAGGCGAACGCCGATGAGCGACAGCAGCGGGTGGTACTTCTGCCTGACCCACCAGACGGTCGAGCAGGGCAAGGGCTGCAAGGGGCCCGACCGGATGGGGCCCTATCCGGACGAGGCCACGGCGGCTCGTGCGCTGGAGATCGCGCGGGAACGCACGAAGGCCGCCGACGAGGCGGACCGGAAGTTCCGCGGCGAGGACGACGACTGACGTCTTAGGGTGTGCGGGTGGCTTCACTGGTGATCCGCACGGGACGTGCTGACCTGGCCTTCGACGGCATCCGGACCGAGTTCGGGCTGCGCTCGTCGTTTCCGGCCGAGGTCCTGGCAGAGGCTGAGGCGGCGGTCTCCCGTTCCGCGGGAGACCGCCCCGACCTGACGTCGATCCCGCTGGTGACGATCGACCCGCCCGGCGCGAAGGATCTGGACCAGGCGCTCTGCCTGGAACGGACGTCGTCGGGGTTCGTCGTGCACTACGCGATCGCGGACCTGGGGCTGTTCGTGACGCCGGGTGGCGCGCTGGACGCCGAGGTCCGGCAGCGCGGGCAGACCATCTACCTGCCTGACGGCAACGTGCCACTGCATCCGACCGTGCTGTCGGAGGGCGCTGCCTCTCTCCTGCCTGGCGTGGTGCGGCCGGCGGTGCTGTGGACGTTCACCTGTTCGGCTGAAGGTGTGCCCACGGCCGTCGAGGTGCGGCGGGCGTTGGTGCGGTCGCAGGCCCAGTTCGACTACGCGCAGGTGCAGGAGACGTTCGACGCGGGCAACCCGCACCCGTCCGTCGCCGCCCTGGCCGAGTTCGGGCCGTTGCGGCGGGCGCTGGCACGCGAGCGCGGGGCCATCGAGCTGCAACTGCCGGAACAGGAGATCGAGTCCAACGGCGACGGCTGGAAGCTGGTCGTCCGGCCGCGGGCCGCGGTGGACTCGTGGAACGCCGAGATCTCGTTGATGACCGGGATGGCGGCGGCGTCGATCATGCTGAAGGCGCGCGCCGGGATCCTGCGCACGCTGCCGAATCCGGACGCAGAGGCTGTCAAGACGCTGCGGAAGTCCGCGGCGGCGTTGAAGGTGCCGTGGCCCGCCGAGGTGTCACCGGGCGCGTTCCTGGCGGGGCTGGACGCGTCGAAGCCGGAGTCGTTGGCGCTGTTCACGGACGCCACGCGGTTGTTGCGCGGTGCTGGGTACACGGCGTTCAACGGCAGCGTGCCCGAGGTGACCACGCATGCCGGCGTTGCGGCGCCGTACACACACGTGACCGCACCTCTGCGCCGGCTGGTGGATCGGTTCGCCACCGAGGTGTGCCTGGCGGTGTCGGCGGGCGAGGAGCTGCCGTCGTGGCTGGCCGAGGCGTTGCCGCTGCTGCCGTCGTTGATGGGCGCGTCGGACTCGCTGGCCTCGAAGGTGGAGCGGGCGTCCCTGGACCTGGTCGAGGCGTGGGTGCTGGCCGGACGGGTGGGGCAGGAGTTCGACGCCGTGGTGCTGCGGTCGGGCGAGAACGAGGCAGAGGTGTTCATCTCGAACCCGCCGGTGCTCGCCAAGTGCGCTGGCAAACGTTTGCCGGAGGCCGAACGGATTCGCGTCCGGCTGGAAGAAGCCGATCCCGTGCAGCGGCGCGTCCGGTTCAGGGCGCTCTGAGCTTCGAGCGCAAGGTCACGTTGAACAGCCCGCACCTCGGCGCTCGTGTGAAGATGCAGGGGTGACAGAGATTCGTGACCTCACCGTCGGCGTCCTGGGCGGAACCGGAGCCCAGGGCAAGGGCCTCGCGATCCGCTGGGCCAAGGCAGGCCTCAAGGTGATCATCGGCTCCCGCAGCGCCGAGCGCGCGGAGCTCGCGGCCAAGGAGATCGTCGAGGTCGCCGGTGGCGACGTGCGGGGCGCGGACAACTCCGACTGCGCCGCCGACTCGGACATCGTGCTGGTCGCTGTCCCGTGGGACGGCCACGGCGACCTGCTGGCGTCGTTGCGCGACCAGCTCGCAGGGAAGATCGTCATCGACTGCGTGAATCCGCTCGGCTTCGACAAGCAGGGCCCGTTCGCACTGCCCGTCACCGAGGGCAGCGCCGCCCAGCAGGCCGAGCTGCTGTTGCCGGAATCGCGCGTCACCGCCGCGTTCCACCACGTGTCCGCCGTGCTGCTGGCCGACCTGACCGTGTCCGAAGTGGACATGGACGTGCTCGTGCTGGGCGACGACCGCGAGGCCACCGACACCGTGCGGGACCTGGCCGAGCTCGTGCCGGGCTTCCGCGGCGTCTACGGCGGCCGCCTGCGCAACGCCCACCAGGTCGAGGCGTTCACCGCGAACCTCATCGCGATCAACCGCCGCTACAAGACCCACGCCGGCCTGAAGATCACGGGAGTCTGATTGCTGCCCGTCGACGACCTCGGTGAGCCGGTACCGGTCGACCAGCCCCAGCGGGTGGTCAGCCTCGTGCCGTCCATCACCGAGGCCGTCGCGGTCAGCGTGCCGTCGTCTCTGGTCGGTGCGACGGACTACTGCACGCATCCGTCCTCTTTGGACGTTGCACGCGTCGGCGGCTCCAAGTACCCGGACGTCGACCGCGTGCTGGAGCTGCGGCCGGACCTCGTGATCGCGAATTCGGAGGAGAACCGGGCCGAGGACGTCGATCGCTTGCGCGCCAACGGCGTGCACGTCTGGGTGACCGCGGCGCCTCCAACGGTTCCGAAGGCGCTGGCGTCGTTGCGGCGGTTGTTCGGCCTGGCGTGGGACCTCGAGCCCGACTGGCTGGTCCGCGCCGAAGACCTGTGGCGCGAGACGAAACCGGCGAAGCTGACCGCGGTGATCCCGGTCTGGCGCCGCCCGTGGGTCGTCGTCGGCCGCGATACTTTCGCCACCGATGTGTTGCGGCGCTTGGGAATCGAGAACGTCTACGCCTCTGATCCGGAGCGCTACCCGCGTCCGTCACTGGAAGAGCTGAATTCCCGGCGCCCTGACCTGGTGATCCTGCCCGACGAGCCGTACGAGTTCACGCACTCCGACGGCCCGGAGAGCTTCCCCGGCCTGCCGTACGTCCTGGTCAACGGCCGTCACCTGACGTGGTACGGCCCGTCACTCGTGGAGGCTCGTTCGAGCCTCGAAAAGGCGCTCGACTACGGCCAGGGTTGACAACCAGAGGTGGATTCGCGCGATCCGCCGCACTGCCAAGATCTCCGCCATGGGGAAACTAGCCGCGATCATCGCGTCCGCCGCAGCCGTCACCGCCATGTCGGCGCTGACCGCCCTCCCGGCCTCGGCCGAGCCGGTCGTCCTGTACCAACTGTCCGGCACCAACCGCTGCCTCGCCGACACCGGGACCAACGTCGTCCTGCAGCTGTGCAACCGGACGTCCGGCGCGCAGCGCTGGATCGTCCCGATCACCGACTCCGTGGACTGGCCGCACAACATCGCGACCGGCAAGTGCCTGGGCGCCACCAGCACCGGTGACGTGCTGGGCGTGGCGTGCTCGAGCGGCACCACCCGCTGGCACCGCGTCCCGCCGGCCGGTAGCGCGTTCCAGTTCCGCAACGACGCTACCGGCAAGTGCCTCACCGCCCAGGTGACGGTGGCGGCCTGCACCACGACGACCGCGCGCTGGGTCGGCCTGCGCTAGTCGCGGAACCGATCCGTCGCTTCCAGCAGAGCCGCGAGGATGCCGGGTTCGTCGTACGCGTGCCCGGCATCCGGCACCAGCACCAGTTCCGACCCGGGCCACGCCTTGTGCAGGTCCCAGGCCGACACCGCGGGCGTGGCGACGTCGTACCGTCCTTGCACGATCACCCCGGGAATGTCCGCGAGCCGTGAGGCGTCCCGGATCAGCTGCCCCTCCTCGAACCACCCGTTGTTGACGAAGTAGTGGTTCTCGATCCGCGCGAACGCCAGCGCGTACGACGGCTCGGCGAACTCCGCCACCAGTTCGGGCCGGGGCAGCAACGTCACCGTCGCGCCCTCCCAGGTGCTCCACGCGACCGCCGCCGGTCCGTGCACCTCGGGGTCCGGATCGGCGAGCAGCTTCGCGTACAGCTCGACGGGATCACCGTCGAGCCCCGAGATCGGCGCCATGAACTTCTCCCACAGATCGGGGAAGAGGCTGGCCGCTCCGCCTCGGTAGTACCAGTCCACTTCGGACGATCGCAGCGTGAAGATCCCGCGCAGCACCAACTCGGACACCCGGGAAGGGTGCGTCTCGGCATAGGCCAGCGCCAGCGTCGACCCCCAGGAGCCGCCGAACACCTGCCACCGTGAGATCCCCAGCGACTCCCGCAACCGTTCCATGTCGGACACGAGATGCCAGGTCGTGTTCAACGACAGGTCGCCGGACTCGGAAGCGTGCGGCAACGAGCGGCCGCACCCGCGCTGGTCGAACAGCACGATCCGGTAGACGGCGGGGTCGAACAGCCGGCGGTGCGACGGCGAACACCCGCCACCGGGTCCGCCGTGCAGGAACACCACGGGCTTGCCGGAAGGGTTTCCGCACTCCTCCCAGTACACGAGGTTGCCGTCACCGGTGTCCAGGTGACCTGACGCGTGGGGCTCGATCTCCGGGTACATGGGCCTATCGTCGAGCACATGGCCCAGTTCACGAAGGAGACCTCCACCACGGGGGCGTTCGTCAGGCAGCCGAACCGCTTCACCGCGCGCCCGGAGCCCGAACCAGGCCGCTACCGGCTCGTCGTGAGCCTCGCCTGCCCGTGGGCACACCGCGCGATCATCGTCCGCAAGCTGCTGAAGCTCGAGGACGCCATCTCTCTTGCCGTCGTCGACCCCATCCGCGACGAGAGGGGCTGGCGGTTCCAGGAGACCGACCCGGTCCTGGGCATCGACTTCCTCAGCGAGGCCTACGAGAAGGCCGCCCCCGGCTACGACGGCCGGGTCACCGTGCCGGCCATCGTGGACACGACCACCGGCGAGGTCGTCACCAACGACTACCCGCAGATCACGCTGGACTTCAGCCTGCTTTGGCGCCCGGAGAGCACGCTCTACCCGGAGCACCTGCGCGAAGAGATCGACGCCTGGATCGAGCCGATCTTCCACAACGTCAACAACGGCGTCTACAAGGCCGGTTTCGCCACGTCACAGGAGTCCTACGAGCAGGCGTACACCAGCCTGTTCGCGGAGCTCGACCGAATCGAAGAGCACCTCGAGACCAACGACTTCCTGGTCGGAAACCAGCTCACCGAGGTCGACATCCGGCTCTGGACCACGCTCGTCAGGTTCGACGCGGTCTACCACGGCCACTTCAAGTGCAACCGCAACAAGCTGACGGAGATGCCGAACCTGCACGCCTACGCGAAGCGCCTCTACGCCCAGTTCGCGGACACGGTCGACTGGGACCACATCAAGCGCCACTACTACGTGACGCACCACCAGATCAATCCGACCGGGATCGTGCCGGCGGGCCCAGATCCGCGGACCTGGACCCGCTAGCTAGCCGAACGGACTCAGTGGAAGGTGTGCTCGGGGCCGGGGAACTGGTGTCCGCGCACCTCGTTGGCGAACTCGGTGGCCGCGCCGAGCATGACGTCGCCGATGTTGGCGTAGCGCTTGACGAACCGCGGTGCCTTGCCCCGGTTCAGGCCCATCATGTCCTGCCAGACGAGCACCTGGGCGTCGGTGTCGGGGCCGGCGCCGATGCCGACGGTCGGGATGACCAGGTCGTGCGTGATCTGCTTCGCGACCTCGGCGGTCACCATCTCGAGGACGACCGCGAACGCACCGGCCTCCTGCACCGCGATCGCGTCGCGGACCACGGTGTCGTGGTTCTCGTGCCGGCCCTGCACGCGGTAGCCGCCGAGCTGGTGCTCCGACTGCGGGGTGAAGCCGATGTGCGCCATGACCGGGATGCCGGCCGCCGTGATCGCGCGGATGTGCGGCGCGAAGTAGGAGCCACCCTCCAGTTTGACCGCGTGCGCCTTGCCTTCCTTCATGAACCGCACCGCGGTTGTGACAGCCTGCTCGACCGACACCTGGTAGGAGCCGAACGGCAGGTCGGCGACCACGAGAGAGCGCTTGACCGAACGCGTTACGGCGCTGACCAGCGGTACCAGCTCGTCGACGGTGACCGGCAGCGAGGTGTCGTGCCCGTAGACGGTGTTCGAGGCGGAGTCACCGACCAGCAGAACGGGGATGCCCGCCTCGTCGAAGATCGCGGCGGTGTACGTGTCGTACGCGGTGAGCATGGGCCACGGCTCGCCGCGTTCCTTCATCTCACGCAGGTGGTGAACGCGGACCCGCTTGGCCGGGGGCTTCTGGCCCGCTCCGGAGCCGTAGGGCGCGGAAACTTCGGCATTGGTCATCGTCGACCGTTCCTTTCCTCGAGGCCCACCGCGTGGGTCCCCGGGCGCTTTGTGCACGGTTGCCGAACACCAGAGTGACACCGTTGGACGGAAACGGAACGCAGATGCGGTTACCGTCACACGGGTGGCATCACGAATCACTGAACTGGTACTCGACTGCACCGATCCGGAACGTCTGGCCGCGTTCTGGTGCGAGGTTCTCGGCTACGAGGTGATCGACCGCGAGGACGTCCTGGTGGAGATCGCCCCGTCCGACCGGCGCACGACGATGCTGTTCCTCAAGAACTCCGACACCAAGCTGCAGAAGCTCCGCCTGCACATCGACGTGAGGGCCACCGACCGGTCCCAGGACGAAGAGCTGGAGCGGCTGCTGGAGCTCGGTGCCACGCGTGCCGACATCGGTCAGGGTGACGACGTGAGCTGGTACACGCTCCACGACCCGGAAGGCAACGAGTTCTGCCTGCTCAGCGGCCGGGTAGAGCCCTGAGAACGTCTCGGACGGCCATGACCACCGCGTCCGGCCGGTCCATCTGGATCATGTGACGGCTGCCGGGCACCGGTACGTTGCGCCCCCACGGCACGAGGGCGGCCAACGACCGGTGCTCCGGCCACACCTTCCGTCCCGCCGTGAGCACCAACCACGGCACGTTGGGCAGCTCACGACGCTCGCGCAGGCGTTCCAGCGTCGCCACCTGACCGGGGTAGGACGCGAGCTCCCACAGCACCGCCCGTCCCACGCCGGGCCGCCGGTAGACCAGTTCGACCAGGTCAGCGGGTGCGGGGTCGGTCACTCCCAGGGTCGAGGCCGCGGTCAGCAGGTTCCGGAACGCGTGCCCGAACCGCCGGGTGATCCGCGCGCCGAGCCAGCGGCTGCCGAACGCTCGCAGCCCCTGCGCGATCACCGCGGACACGTCGAACGGCGCCCCGCCTCCCGGACTCTCGGTGTCGGGGTCCAGCAGTACGACGCCCTCGACCCGGTGCGGCCGCAACCGCGCATAGGCCTCGACGTGCAGGGACGCCATCGAGTGTCCGACGAGGATCGCCTTCGGAACTCCGCGCATCACCGCGTCCAGCACGGCCACCTCACGCGCCAGCGACGGTCCGCGCCGCGCCGGACCGCTCAACCCGAGTCCCGGCCGGTCGAACACGATCACCCTGGCGAACGGCTCCAGCAGCCGTACCGTTCTGTCCCAGTCGAACCACGCCCCGCCCAGTCCTGAGCTGAGCACGACCACCGGCTGGTCGACACGCCCGGAGGTGGCGACATGCACCCTCCCGGCCGAAGACGGAATCATGGCGGTCATCGTTCGACCTCGGGAGTTGAAGTGGTACCGGCGTGGAAGTGGAAGGCCGCGGGCGCGATCGCGACCGTCGTGCAGGTGGCCGGGGTGCTGTCGCTGCTCCGGGTGATCCTCCCGGAGGACACCTGGTTCACCGACGTCACCGACGGGATCGCGGGCCTGCTCGGCCTGCCGATCGACGGCAACCTCTTCATCGCCATGGTGTTCTTCGTGCTGGGCGCGGCGCTGCGCAGGCACAAGCGCGCCGCGTTGTGGGCGCTGCTGCTGTTCCAGGTGGTGGGCCTGCTGGTGGTCTCGCTCATCATGACCATCCTCGTGCTCGCACCTGAAGAAATCTTGGACGAGGGCGACTCGCCACGCTGGGCACTGGGCTGGACGAGCCTCGGCTCCTCCCTGGTGCTCGTCGCGCTGCTGTGGCTCGTGCGGGAGGCGTTCCCCGCCCGGCTCGCCCGCGGCGCGTGGCGGCGGGCGCTGGTGTCGTTCGTGCTGGGCATGGCCGCGCTGGTGCTGGTCGGCTGGGGCCTCGCCGAGGTGTTCCCCGGCAAGCTCGTGGAACAGCCGGACAAGGTGGCGTGGGCGGCGAACCAGGCGACGGGTGAGATCGTCCGGCTGGGACGGCTGGACATCCCCGAAGGCCCGCAGTGGCTGAGCGTGATCCTGGGCCTGGGCGGCACACTCGTCGCGATCCGTGCGATGTACGTGTTCTTCCGCGGGGTCCGCACCCAGAACATGATCACACCCGAGCAGGAGCTGGACGTGCGCCGGCTGCTCGCGGCCGACGGCGAGCCCGACTCGCTGGGCTACTTCGCGACCCGGCGCGACAAGAGCGTGGTGTTCGCGGCGTCCGGACGTGCGGCGTTGACCTACCGGGTGATCGGTGGCGTCACGCTGGCCTCAGCCGACCCGATCGGTGACGAGGAAGCCTGGCCGGAGGCCGTGCTGGCGTGGCTGTCCGAGGCTCGCACCTACGGCTGGATGCCTGGCGTGCTGGGTGCTTCCGAACGTGGCGCGCAGGTCTACACCGATGCCGGGCTGAAGGCGCTGGAGATCGGTGACGAGGCGATTCTGGACGTCCGCGAGTTCGTCCTCGCCGGTCCGGAACGCCGGGGGCTGCGCCAGGCGGTGTCGCGGGTCGAACGTGCCGGGTACACCGCGAGGGTCCGCCGGCACAGCGAGATCGCGCCGGATGAGATGGCGTCCATTCTGGACCGTGCGCAGGCCTGGCGCGGTGCCGAGACCGAGCGCGGGTTCTCGATGGCGCTGGGACGCCTGGGAGATCCGAGCGACGGCCGTTGCGTGATGGTCGAGGCGTACGACGCGTCTGGTGCGTTGCGCGGGTTGCTGTCGTTCGTTCCGTGGGGACGCCGTGGCGTGTCACTGGACCTGATGCGGCGTGACCGTGCGGCGGAGAACGGCCTGAACGAGTACATGGTGGCGCAGTTCGCTGCTGCCGCCGGACACCTCGGCGTGCACCGGATCTCGTTGAACTTCGCGATGTTCCGGGCGGTGTTCGAGGAGGGCGAGAAGATCGGCGCGGGCCCGGTGCTGCGGGCGTGGCGGCGGGTGCTGTCGCTGGCGTCGCGGTTCTTCCAGCTGGAGTCGCTGTACCGGTCGAACGCGAAGTACCTGCCGGACTGGGAGCCGCGGTTCCTCTGCTACCAGCGCTCCCGGTCGTTGCCGCAGGTCAGCATCGCGGCAGGGGTCGCGGAAGGCTTCGTGCCGTCGCTGCGGTCGTTGCGCAAGCGGGCGTTGCAGAAGACCGACGTGACCTCCGAGTTCGCCGCGCGCGTCGCCGAGATCGACGCGATTCGCGTCGAACCGAAGGCGGTGCGGCGTCCCGAGCAGGTGCGGGTGCGGATCGCGAAGGTCGAACGGCTCGTGGCCGCGGGAGTCGAGCCGTATCCGGTCGGGTTCGACCGGTCGCATCTCCTCGCTGCGGCGCGGGAACGGTTCGGCGAGGACGTCTCGGTCACCGGACGCGTGGTGGCGCTGCGGGAGATGGGCAAGCTCTGCTTCGCGCGGCTGCGGGACTTCAGCGGCGAGATCCAGCTGATGCTGACCGTCGACTCGCTCGGGTCCGGGCTGGCGTCGTGGAAGTCGGACGTGGACCTCGGGGATCACGTCGGCGTGACCGGTCGCGTGGTCAAGTCCGACCACGGCGAGATCTCGGTGCTGGCCACGTCGTGGGTGATGACCGCGAAGTGCCTGCACCCGTTGCCGGACAAGCGAAAGGGCTTCACCGACCCGGAGGCCCGCGTCCGCCAGCGCTACCTGGACCTGGTCGTGAACCAGGACTCGGCGCACCTGCTGAAGCTGCGCAGCGACGTGATCCGGAGCGTCCGCGAGTTCCTGCACTCGCACGAGTACCTCGAAGTCGAGACGCCGATGCTGCAGGCGGTGCACGGCGGCGCGAACGCCCGGCCGTTCGTCACCCACATCAACGCCTACGACATGCGCATGTACCTGCGGATCGCGCCGGAGCTGTACCTGAAACGGCTGTGCGTCGCCGGTGTGGACCGGGTGTTCGAGCTGAACCGCAACTTCCGCAACGAAGGCGCGGACGCCACGCACAACCCCGAGTTCACGATGCTCGAGGCCTACCAGTCCTATGCGGACTACCGGGTCATGCTCGACCTGGCGCGCACGTTGATCCAGCACGCGGCGCGCACGGCGTTCGGCTCCGAGGTGGCCGCCCGGCCCGACGGCATGGTCGACATCTCGGGGGAGTGGCCGGTGGTTCCGGTCTACACGGCGGTGTCCACCGCTCTGGACGCCACCGTCACGCCGGACACGCCGGTCGCGGAGCTGCGTGCGTTGCTGGCCGCGCGAGCCGTCGAGATCAACGACGACTGGGACCACGGCCAGCTCGTGCAGGAGGCCTACGACTCGTTCGTCGAGGCTTCCACCGTCGAGCCGACGTTCTACATCGACTTCCCGACCTCAGTGTCACCGCTGACCCGCCAGCACCGCGTCGACCCGCGGCTGGCCGAGCGGTGGGACCTGGTCGCGTTCGGGGCGGAGATCGGCACGGCCTACTCCGAGCTGACCGACCCGCTGGAGCAGCGGCGCCGGTTGGAGGCGCAGTCGTTGAAGGCTGCTTCCGGTGACGTCGAGGCGATGGAGCTGGACGAGGACTTCCTGCGAGCGCTGGAACACGGGATGCCGCCGACCGGCGGGCTCGGGATGGGCGTGGACCGGTTGCTGATGATGCTGACCGGCACGTCGATCCGGCAGAGCGTGCTGTTCCCGTTCGTCCGGCCCACATAGCCCCCTGTCTGGTGACTTTGTGCAGCCTCCTGTGACACGGCTGTCAATTTGTGCGAAAATCGCACCATGGCGCAAGCGCAGGACTGGAACCAGGTGGGCGAGCGAGTACGTGACGCCCGGATCGGCGCTGGTCTCTCTCAGGCAGAACTCGGCGCTGCGTTGTCGCTCGACCGCACCATGATCGCGAAGATCGAGGCAGGCACGCGCAAGGTCGACGCGCTGGAGCTGACCAAGCTGGCGGCCGCGCTCGGAGTGCCGTTGGACTACTTCCTCCACAGTGCGCCAGCTGTGTTGTCCCGGCGGGCCGAACTGAACGAGGAAACCACCACTGACGCGGGCCGGCAGGCCTACCGCTTGGAAGCCCAACTGGAGGCGTGGGCGAGGGATGTTCGGCAGCTGACAGATCTCGGAACGCTCGTCCTGAGGGACATATATCGGTCTGAGGGTGCGGCTGACGAGGAAGCCGCGAGGGTCATCGCGGCCGCCTTCCGGTCGCATTTCGACTTGAGTAATGACCCGATCTCAACCCTGACGGACATCTGCGAGCGTGCGGGGCAGTTCGTGCTCGTCGCCGATCTTCCGGGTGACGGTGCATCGATGGTCGTCGACGACGAGCTTGCGGTGGCGGTGGTGAGTCGATCGGGAGATCCAGGTCGGCGCAGGGCGACAGCGGCGCATGAGCTCGGGCACATGGTGCTCGGCGATCCGTACTCCAACGACATCGGAGTTGCGGCCTCTCTGCGTGATCGCGAGTCCGTCGTCGACGCATTCGCTGCTGAGTTGCTGTTGCCCTCAGAAGTCGTGGCGACGGTGAATGGCCGTGAAGGCCTGGTTGCCTTGGCGGCTCGCTATCGCACGTCCTGGTCCCTGACGACACGTCAGGCTGTACATGTCGGCGTCCTCGACCCTCGTGAGGCGCGGGTGTGGCGGCAGCGGACACCAACCAAGGCAGAACTGATGAACGCGATCGGGTGGGTGCCACAGCCGGACCTCGACGCGATCAGCGTGCCGCCCAGCTATGCCACCGCGGTGATGGAGGCGTTGGCACGCGACTTGCTGACTCCGTCGCGCGCAGTCGAACTCATGCACGGCCAAGTCGTCGAGAGCGATCTGCCGGTTGTTGCTGACGACGAAGTAGCGCCATGACGCGGACCGAACCGCTGGTCCTCGACACCATGTGCTTGTCGCACTTCGCTCTGATCGAGCGGCTGGATGTTCTCGGTGATTTGCTGAGTGGCGGGGACTGCTGGACGACGGCGATCGTCAAGGACGAGCTGAGCCGTGGCCTCGACGAGCATCCGCTGCTTCGCAACGCGCTTGACCTGCCATGGCTTCAGGTTGCGGCACTGGATGAGTTGAACGAGATTCAGCTCTTCGTGAAGTGGTCGAGGTTGATCGGTACGACCGACCGTGACCATGGTGAGGCAAGCGTTTTCGCGGTCGGCGAGCTGCTCGACGGCATCGCGCTCACTGACGATCGAGATGCCGTCAAAGTAGCCCGGGCAAATGGGCTTGAGGTGCACGGCACGATCTGGCTGCTTGCTCAGCTGTGCTGCGACGGCAAGATCACTGAAGCGGCTGCGGGCAACCTCGTCGACATGCTGCGTGAAAGCGGCATGAGATTGCCTTGCACAGGCGCACAGTTCAGCTCCTGGACTAAGAAGCACGGTTTGTTGTGACGCTCAGTGCTCCAGGTACGCCAGCACTGCCTGGACGCGCCGGTCGCCCGCGCCGTCCTCGGTGTTCAGGCCGAGTTTGAGGAACACGTTGCCGACGTGCTTGTGCACCGCGCCCGCGCTGATGACCAACTGTTCGCCGATGGCCGCGTTCGACAGTCCTTGTGCCATCAACGCGAGGACCTCGCGCTCCCGCGGTGACAGCACGCTCAAAGCGTCATCCGCCCTGCGCCGCACCAGCAACTGCGACACGACCTCGGGGTCGAGCGCCGTGCCACCGTTCGCCACGCGGTGCAGCGAGTCGAGGAAGTCCGCGACCTTGCCGACGCGTTCCTTGAGCAGATAGCCGACGCCGCCGTTGGTGCCCGCCAGCAGTTCGTGCGCGTAGCTCTGCTCGACCCACGCCGACAGCACGAGCACGGCCAGCTTCGGGTGTCGCCGTCGCGCTTCCACGGCGGCTTTGAGGCCCTCGTCCGTGAATGTCGGTGGCATGCGCACGTCGACCACGGCGATGTCCGGCGAGTGCTCGGCCACGGCGTCGAGGAAGTCGTCAGGGTTGTCCGCGGCTGCCACCACGTCGAGGCCTTCGTTGCGCAACAACAACGTCAGCCCCTCGCGGAGCAGTGCGTCGTCCTCGGCGATCACGATGCGCATGTCACTTCCCCACTGGTAGCACGACGGTGAGCACAGTAGGGCCACCGGAAGGACTGCTGATGCTCGCGGTGCCGTCCAGCGCCGCCACCCTGCCGCGAATGCCGTCCAGCCCCGTCCCCTTCTTCTCGTCCGCGCCACCCTTGCCGTCGTCGTGCACCAGGACGACGAGCCGGTCGTCGTCGATGCCGAGACTGACCCACGCGTGCTCGGCGCCGCTGTGCTTGGCCACGTTCGTGAGGGCCTCGGCCACCGCGAAGTACGCGGCCGCCTCCACCGCCGCCGGCAGCCGTCCGAGGTGCTCGGCCTGCAGCACGCACGGCACCGGGCACCGTGCCGCGAGCGCCTGGATCGCGCCGTCCAGGCCCAGGTCTTCCAGCACCGGCGGGTGGATGCTGCGGACGACGTTGCGCAGCTCTTCGAGCGCGTCGCCTGCCGCGTCCTGTGCCCGGAGCAACGCCTGCTGCGCACCGGAGGGGTTCTGCTGCAGAGTTCGTTCCGCGATGCCGAGCATCATCACCACGCCGACGAGCTTGTTCTGCGTGCCGTCGTGCAGGTTCCGTTCGATGCGCCGCAGCTCCGCCCCGTGTGCCTGGAGCGCGGCGGCACGGGTCGCGACGACCTCGGCGAGCCGCTTCTCCAACGAGGCCTTCGGTGGTGCCAGCAACTTCCGGGCCCACTTCGCGTCCAGGTCGGCCAGCCGCGGCAGCTGCCACACGATGAGCGCGAGCACGATCGCGATGGGCACGCTGAGCAACGCCTTCGCCCACGAGTCGACGTGGACGCCGAACGAGTTCTCCATCCCGCCCGGGACCGTCCACCAGAACAGCAGCGCGATCGGCTGCTGGACCAGCGCGCCGGGAATCCCGATCGCGATCGCCCCGAACAGCGTGCCGAACAGGGCGTGGCTGATCAGCCACAGCCCTTCCCGGCGGCTCACCGGATCGGCCAGCACCCGCTGTGCCCGGTGCAGCCACGGTCCGTCGAGCGGTTCGGCCGGCGGCACCTCGGCCCCGGTGTACCGGGCGAGCCGCGACCGGTCGACGTCCACGATCCGGCGGATGACCGGCGCGGTGATCGGCAGCAACGGGAGGATGACGACGGACAGCATCAGCACGCCGATCGCCAGCCACGACGCGATGGCCGTCAACAAGCCGGTCGCCAGGTGGGCAAGCGCGGCCCAGATCCGTTTCACACCGGCAAATCTAGCCATCTGACCTGGGCGTGCGCGGTAGAGCAGGCTCTACTTCAGCCCTCGCGCCATCCGCTCGTGATCGGCAGCCGCCGGTCCCGGCCGAAGGCCTTGTTCGAGATCTTCGTGCCCGGCGGGTACTGGCGCCGCTTGTACTCGGCCTTGTCGACCATCCGCAGCACCTTGTCCACCAGTTCGGGCGCGAACCCGGCGGCGAGCAGGTCGTCGTAGCCGCGGTCACCGTCGACGTACTGGGTGAGCAGGGCGTCCAGCAGCTCGTAGTCGGGCAGCGAGTCGGTGTCGACCTGGCCGGGCCGCAGCTCGGCGGACGGCGGCTTGGTGATCGAGTTCTCCGGGATCGGCGGCACCTCGCCGCGCTTCTCGGCCTCGTCGTTGCGCCAGCGCGCCAGGCTCCAGACCAGGGTCTTGAACACGTCCTTGATCGGGGCGTAGCCGCCGACCGCGTCGCCGTAGATCGTCGAGTAACCGACCGCGAGCTCGGACTTGTTGCCCGTCGCCAGCACCAGGTGGCCGTGCTGGTTGGACAACGCCATCAGCAGCATGCCCCGGCACCGGGCCTGGATGTTCTCCTCGGCCAGACCAGTCAGCTTGAGCTGGTTGACGTAGGTGGACACCATCTCGCCGATCGGCTCGGTGGTGAAGTGCAGCCCGGTCCGGACGGCCATGTCCGACGCGTCCGACTTGGAGTGTTCCGACGAGTACGACGACGGCATCGACACGCAGTAAACCGAGTCGGCACCAAGAGCGTCCACGGCCAAAGCAGCCACAACGGCGGAGTCGATCCCGCCGGACAGACCGAGCACAACGGACCGGAAGCCGTTCTTGTGCACGTAGTCACGCAGGCCGGTGACCAGCGCGTGCCACACCTCTGCCTCATCGGACAACGGCTCGAACACGCGCGGCGCGGGCAACGGCTCGTAAGCGGGCACCTCGTCCGACACGAAGACCCGGCGCACGTAGAAGTCGCCGATCTGCCCCTGCTCGTACTCCGAGGCCCCCGGCAGGTCGAAGTCCACCAGCATCAGGTGCTCGACGAACTGCGGCGAGCGCCCGATCAGCTGACCGTCCTCCGCGACCACCAGCGAGTCGCCGTCGAACACCAACTCGTCCTGCCCGCCGACCAGGTTGCAGTAGGCGAGCGGCGCACCGGCCTCGGCGGCGCGGCGCACCACCAGCGGCAGCCGCTGGTCGTCCTTGTTGCGCTCGTACGGCGAGGCGTTCGGCGAGACCACCAGGTCCACACCGGCGTCACCCAGCGCGGTGATCGGTCCGCCGTCCTGCCACAGGTCCTCGCAGATCACCATGCCGACCTCGACACCGTTGATCCGGATGATGTCCAAAGACGACCCCGGCTTGAAGTACCGCCGCTCGTCGAACACGCCGTAGTTGGGCAGGTGGTGCTTGCTCTGCCGGGCGACGACACGCCCGCCGTGCAGCACGGCCGCGGCGTTGCGCGGTCCCACGGAGTCGTGCTCCAGGTACCCGACGAACGCCACGACGTCGCCCAGCCCGGCAGCGTCCAAAGACGAGGCCAGCGACTCCAGCGCCTCCGCGGAAGCGCGGGCGAACGACGTGCGGATCGCCAGGTCCTCGACCGGGTAGCCGGTCAGCACCATCTCGGGGAACACGACGAGGTGCGCGCCGCCTTCACGGGCCTTGCGCGTCCACTCCACGACCAACGACGCGTTGCCGGAAAGGTCGCCAACAGTGGCGTTGACCTGGGCGAGCGCGATGCGAAGCTGCGGCATGCCCTCATCATCTCCCATACCATCGGGCTGTGGTCCGTCTCTTGAGCGTGTTGCTCGTCATTCCCCTTCTCGCCTCGTGCACGTCGATCCTCGAAGGGACGGCCAAACCCGGCGTGACCCTCGAGAAACCCGGTCCGGCCGGGACTGTCCCCGCGGGTCTGGAGAAGTTCTACGGCCAGCAGCTCGCGTGGCAGGACTGCTCGTCGTTCGCCACGACCGGGTCGAGCAGGACGGCGTACGGCAGCAAGCGCGACGTCGAATGCACCCGGCTGCAGGTTCCGCTCGACTACTCCAAACCGGACGGCGACGCGATCACCATCGGCGTGCTCCGCTACAAGGCCACCGGGCAGAAGATCGGCTCGTTGTTGATCAACCCCGGCGGTCCCGGCGCCTCCGGCATGGCGACGGCCGCGGGCATGGTCTCGGACTACCGCAAGACCGATCTCGGCAAGCGGTTCGACCTCATCGGGTTCGACCCGCGGGGCATCGGCGCGAGCGATCCGGCGGTGAGGTGCCTCACCGGACCGGAGCGCGATGCCGAGCGTTTGGACCTGGACGTTGATACGAGCGCGCAGGGAATCACCCAAACGGAGCAAGAGAACAAGGCGTATGCCGAGAAGTGTGCCGCCGGTACAAAATTCGGGGCATCAATGCTCGCCAACATGGGCACGCGGGACGTAGTTAAGGACATGGATGTCCTCCGCTCTGCGCTCGGCGACGCGAAGCTGAGCTATGTCGGGTACTCGTACGGCACCCGCATAGGCACCGAGTACGCCGAGACCTTCCCCCAGAACGTGCGCGCACTCATCCTCGACGGCGCAGTCGACCCCACCCAGGACCAGCTCGCGTCGCTGGTCGCCCAGGCAGCCGGCTTCCAGAAGGCGTTCGACGAGTTCGTGAAGTGGTGCCGCGACCAGCGGGACTGCCCGCTGGGAGACGACGCCAACACGAGTTTCCGCCAGCTCACCACGCCGTTGATCCAGACACCGGTCAGCGTCGGCAACCGCAAGCTCTCCTACAACGACGCGATCACCGCCGCGATCCAGGCGTTGTACTCGGAACAGCTGTGGCCGCTGCTGCTGGACGGTCTCAACGAGCTGAAGAAGGGCCGCGGCACGATGTTGATGCGTCTCGCCGACGCGTACTACGACCGTGATGACCAGGGCAACTACTCGACCATCACGGACGCGTTCAGCGCCGTGCACTGCGTCGACGACCCACGGCTGACGGACAAGAACGCGCTGTTGGAGACCGCGAAGAAGTACAAGGAGGCGGCGCCGTTCCTCGACGACGGCAACCCTCCCGGTGCGCCGCTCGACTCGTGCGCGTTCTGGCCTGCCCCGGTGTCGGGCCGCACCGAGGCGCCCAAGGCCGACGGCATCCCGCCGCTGCTCGTCATCTCCACGACCGGTGACCCCGCCACCCCGTACGAGGCGGGCGTCAACCTGGCCAAAGCGCTCAACTCGAAGCTGCTCACGTTCGAGGGCGTCCAGCACACCGTCTTCCTGCAGGGCGAGAAGTGCGTCGACGAGATCGGCGTGAAGTACCTGATCGACCAGACATTGCCCGCCGACGGAACCCGGTGCGCCTAATGACGAAGAGGCGATCCCGAGTCACCGCGGCCTTGTTCGCCTTGATCGTTCTGCTCGGCACGTCCACGTCCTACGCGCGCATCGACGGCTCACCGGTCGCCGCGCGCAAGGGCCTGGCGCGCTTCTACGAGCAGGCGTTGTCGTGGGGTGCGTGCCAGCCCTACGCGACTGATGCGAAGAGCAAGGGCCTGTACGAGCGCGAGGGCATCCAATGCGCGCGGCTGCAGGTTCCGCTCGACTACGAGAGGCCGGACGCGGGGACGATCACAGTCGGGCTGTTACGCCGGCCCGCCGCCGAACAGGGGCGACGGGTCGGTTCCGTGGTCGTGAACCCAGGTGGTCCGGGTGGTTCGGGCATGGCGCACGTCGCGGGCATGCAGCCGAACAACCCGGTTGGCAAGCGGTTCGACATCGTGGGCTTCGACCCGCGCGGGGTCGGTTCGAGCCTGCCCCGCGTGCAGTGCCTCACCGATCCGGAACGGGACGCGCAACGGCTGCGGCCCAAGGGGGAGAGCGCGACCCAGACCGAACAGGAGAACAAGTACTTCGTCGACAGGTGCACCGAGCGCAGCGGACTCGACCTGCTGAAGAACGTCGGCACCAGGGACGTCACCCGTGACGTCGACGTGCTGCGCGCGGCGTTGGGCGAGAAGAAGCTGACGTACCTCGGCTACTCCTACGGCACGCGCATCGGCACGTTGTACGCCGAGATGTACCCGAAGAACGTGCGCGCGATGGTGCTCGACGGCGCGG
Source organism: Lentzea sp. NPDC005914 (assembly GCF_040629405.1). Lineage (NCBI taxonomy): Bacteria > Bacillati > Actinomycetota > Actinomycetes > Pseudonocardiales > Pseudonocardiaceae > Lentzea > Lentzea sp. NPDC005914. The sequence goes on from NZ_JBEXVQ010000042.1 coordinate 78,267, forward strand.
TGGCCGTCGACGGCGACACGGTGGACGCGGCGGCACGGCAGGCACAGGGCTTCGAGCAGGCCTTCCAGCGGTTCGCGGGCTGGTGTGCCCAGCGCGACTGTCCCATCGGGAAGGACACGAACGCCGCCGAGTCCAAGTTCCGGCAGGTGATCGAGCCGCTGAAGAAGGCCCCGATGCAGGTCGGCGAGCGCAAGCTGTCCCATTCGGACGCGAACACCGCCATCATCCAGGCGATGTACTCGGACCGTTTGTGGGAGACGGCGCTGAAGGGACTGCAGGAGCTCAAGCAGAACAAGGGCGCCACGCTGCTGCAGCTCGCGGACCAGTACCTCGGCCGGGCGCAGGACGGCTCCTACTCCCGCATCCAGGACGCGTTCGTGGCCATCCGCTGCGTCGACGAACCGCCGGTGAAGGACCGCGCCACGCTGGAGTCCAACCGCCGCAGGCTGCTGGAGATCCTGGGCAACGACACCATCCCCACCGACGAGACCGCACTCGGCCCGTGCGCGTTCTGGCCGGCCCCGCACACGTCGGAACCGCATCCGCCGACCGTGAACGGGCTGCCGCAGGTGCTGGTGGTCTCGACGACCGGTGACCCGGCGACGCCGTACCAGTCCGGTGTGGCCCTGGCGAAGGCGCTCGGCGCGCGTTTGCTGACCTACAACGGAAACCAGCACACGGCGTTCCTCGCGGGCATCGGCTGCGTGGACGGCGTGGGCACGAACTACCTGGTGGACTTGAGGTTGCCGGAGACGGACTCGGTCTGCTGACGAGCACGAGCAGGGAGGAGGACCGAACCCAGCGCTCCGAGCGCGCAGATCACCGCCGTGATCAGGAAGATCTCGTGGTACTCGGTGAGCAGCGCCTCGGTGAGCCCGCGCTGGTATTCGGCCATCTGCCGGGCGTAGACGTCTTTGTCGACCCCGAACGGCAGCGGGGTGTTCAGGCCTGCCGTGAGCTCGCGGAACCGGTGGAGTCCCCACGCGGACAACGCCGCCACGCCGACGAGCATGCCCGTCATGCGTGCCACGACGACGAACGCCGACGCCACGCCGTGCCGCACTGACGGCACGACACGCAGCACGGCACCGGACAACGGCGCGATGACCAGGCCCAGCCCGAAACCGGCGATGGCCAGGTCACGCGTCAAAGCGAACCCGGAGACGTCGGCCGGCCACCGCGCGATGAACACGTACGACACCGCTGCGACCGTCAGGCCGCCGACCGACACCCAGCGGTCGCCCAGCCGCGACGCCAGCCATCCACCCAGGACGGCGCCGACGGGCAACGCGACGAGGAACCGGGTGAGCAGCGTCGCCGCGGCCGCGGAGTCCCGCCGCAACACGGTCTGCGCGAACAGCTCCACGTCGACCAGCGTGACCATCAACGCCGCGCCGGCGGCGAACGAAACCCCGAGCACGGCCCAGAACGGCCGCCACCGCACACCTTCGGGGTCGATGAGTCGCACAGACGACCGGCGTTCCCACACGAAGAAGACGACCAGCACGAGCAGCGCCGCAGCCAGCACGGGCCAGCCCCACGACGGCAGCACGGACTGCTCGGGCTTCGGGTTGTAGAGCCCGACCACCAGCAGCGACAACGCCAGAGCGAGCAACGCGCCGCCCACGACGTCGATCCGGACCTCACGCCGTGTGTTCGGCACCGTCCGTTGCACGATCACCATCGCGATGACCGCCAACGGCACGTTGACCCAGAACACCCATCGCCAGCTCTGCGGCTCCCACGACTCGAACAACGGCATCGCGTTGAACAGCGTGGCGACACCGATCCCGTACAGCGTGCCGAGAACGGACCCCAGCTCCTGCGCCGCACCCACGGTCCCCAGAGCGGTCGACCGCCGGTGCTCTTCCCACAGGTCGGCGACCAGGGCCATCGTGACCGGCAACAACGCGCCGCCGGCGAGGCCCTGCACCACCCGTCCGGTGACGAGCAACGGCGTGTCGGCGGCCAGAGCCGTGACCACCGAACCCACCAGGAACCCGAGCAGCGACACCTGCAGCACGAACCGCCGCCCCAGCCGGTCCGACAGCTGCCCGAGCAACGGCATGCCCGCCACGTACCCGAGCAGGTACCCGGTGACGATCGGCGTGGCCTCTTCCAGCCTGTTCACCGCGATGCCCAGGTCACGCACCATGTCCGTGAGCACACCGACGACGACGTACGCGTCGAGCGCACCGAGCAGAACAGCCGCGCCGGACGCGGCGAGGGCGACTTTGCGCATCTACTCGGGCGCCGTCACCGTGACGGGCTTGTCGAAGTCCGTGAGCCCGACGTCGACCTTCTGGCCACCGGGCAGCTCGAACAGCGCGTTCTTCAGCTTGGAGTCCTTGTCGATGGAGAACGTGGCCTTCACATCGGCGGAGATGCCGGGCACCAGACCCGCGGCGACGTCCTTCGGCACGGTCGCCTCGACCACCGACAGGTCACCGGACGACTTCGTCTTGGCGTCCTTCGCATTGGCCAGCACCTTCGCGACGCCCTTGTCCGGGCTCAGGATCGCGGACGGGTCGTACACCTGGCCCGCGAACGCCGACGGCACCTTGGTGAACCCGCCGGTCGGGCCCTTGAAGTGCAGGTTGCCGCCGGTCAGCACGTACTCGATGGACAGCAGCTGCCCCGCGAACGTGACCTTCGCCGTGCCCTTGGACTCACCGGTGGACGTGAGGTCGCCGTCGGCGTCCTTCACCGGGACGTCCGGCAGCTGACCGTCCACCTTGATGGTGAAGTGGACGGTCTTGACCGAGCGCATCGACTCGGCCGACTTCGAGAGCAACGTCGCACCATCGGGGAGATCTCCACCGGACGTGCAGCTCGTGAGCAGGGCGAGTGCGCAAACCAACAACCAACGGGCGGACATGCGTTGATCGTAGAGACTGCCGAGCCCTTAAGCTGCGCCCTATGGACCGCCAGCAGGAGTTCGTGCTCCGCACGCTAGAGGAACGCGACATCCGGTTCGTCCGGCTCTGGTTCACGGACGTCCTGGGCTTCTTGAAGTCCGTGGCGGTCGCACCGGCGGAGCTCGAGGGCGCCTTCAGCGAGGGCATCGGGTTCGACGGCTCGGCGATCGAGGGCTTCGCCCGCGTCTACGAGTCGGACATGGTCGCGAAGCCGGACCCCGCGACGTTCCAGGTGCTGCCGTGGCAGACCCCGGACGGCTCGAACTACTCGGCGCGCATGTTCTGCGACATCACAATGCCGGACGGTTCCCCGTCGTGGGCCGACCCGCGCCACGTGCTGCGCAGGACCCTGTCGAAGGCGAGCGAGGCCGGGTTCACCTGCTACGTGCACCCGGAGATCGAGTTCTTCCTGCTCAAGGGCCTGCCCGCGGACGGCAGCGAGCCCGAGCCCGCGGACAACGGCGGTTTTTTCGACCAGACCTCGCACGAGACCGCGACGCACTTCCGCCGCCACGCCATCGAGGCGCTCGAGGCCATGGGCATCTCGGTCGAGTTCAGCCACCACGAGGGCGCGCCCGGCCAGCAGGAGATCGACCTGCGCTACGCCGACGCGCTGACCATGGCGGACAACGTCATGACGTTCCGGTACCTGGTGAAGGAGGTCGCGATCACGCAGGGCGTGCGTGCCTCGTTCATGCCCAAGCCGTTCTCCGAGCAGCCGGGCTCGGGCATGCACACGCACTTCTCGTTGTTCGAGGGCGACCGCAACGCGTTCCACGACGAGGAAGACCCGTTCCAGCTCAGCGAGATCGGCAAGCAGTTCGTCGCCGGTGTGCTGAAGCACGCGCGCGAGATCTCCGGCGTCACGAACCAGTGGGTCAACTCCTACAAGAGGCTGATCGTCGGCGGTGAGGCACCCACGGCCGTGTGCTGGGGTCACGCCAACCGCTCGGCACTGGTCCGCGTGCCGATGTACTCGCCCGGCAAGTCGTCGTCGCGCCGCGTCGAGATCCGCTCGCTGGACTCCGCGTGCAACCCGTACCTCGCCTACTCGGTGATCCTGGCCGCCGGCCTCAAGGGCATCGAGAAGGGCTACGAACTTCCGCCGCCCGCCGAGGACGACGTGTGGTCGCTGACCGACCGTGAGCGTCGTGCCGCCGGGTACGCGAACCTGCCGCAGAACCTCGGCGAGGCCCTCACCGAGATGGAGAACTCGGAGCTGCTCCCCGAAGCGTTGGGCGAGCACGTCTACGACTTCTTCCTGCGCAACAAGCGGACGGAGTGGGACGCGTACCGGCGTAGCGTCACCCCGTACGAGTTGCGCTCTCTTCTTCCCGTGCTGTGAGGCCGATACGTTGCTCTCCGTGACAGAGGTACCCGAGTTCCAGCCGACGATCTGCGCCTGCACGGTCGCCACGGCGGCGGAGCTACCGGCCGTCAAGGTCCTGTCCAGCTCGTTCCTCGCGGAGCACCCCGAGGGCCGGTTCGTGGCGCTGATCGTCGACGCGCAACCGGAGCACGCCGGACCGGGGCTGATCACGCCGCTGGACATCGGCGTGTCCGAGATCGAGCTGCACGTGCTCGCGACCTCGCTGGACGCGGACCAGCTGAAGGCCGCCGTGCTGCCGCGCCTGCTGGAGGCGTTGCTGACGCAGGGCATGCCCGTGCTGTACCTCGACCCGTGGGTGCAGGTGTTCGGGTCGCTCACGAAGCTCGTGCTGGAGTCGTTGCGCAACGCTCCGGTGGTGCTGCTGCCGCGCACGTTGCGGCCGCTGCCGTCGGACGGACTGCAACCGGGGCCCGCCGAGCTGCACGAACTGGGCGCGTTCGACCCCGGTTTCATCGCGGTCGGCGAAGGCGCCGAGCCCTACCTGGCCTCGCTGGACATGCCCGCGATCGTGCCGCACCACGTCGTGCGCGACGCACGGGTCGGGGTGTCGGTGTGGAACGTGGCCGACCGTCCTTTGCACCGCACCGAATCGGGTTCGCTGGCCGTCGTCGGCCAGGACCTGCTGACCGTGCACTTCCGCGGGTTCGACCCGAAACGGCCGTGGCTGCTGTCCGCCGATTTCGCGGAACGGCCGCGCGTGCTGCTGTCGGAGCACGCCGAGGTCGCCGAGCTGTGCACCGCCTACCGCGCCGAGCTCGTGCGGTGCGGCTGGACCGTGGCGCCCGTGCCGTACCGGTTCGACTCGCTGATCGACGGCACTCAGATCCCTTCCGAGCTCCGAGCCGACTACCGGTCCGCTTCGCCGACGCCGCTGCCGGCGTTCGGGGAGGACGGTGGTGGTGGGTTCCTCGTCTGGGCGTGCGAGCAGACGGAGAACGGCGGCACCCGGTGGGCCGACGCGGTGTGGCGCGCGGATGCGTTGCTGCAGCAGCAGTTCCCGGCGCCTTACGGTGCGGACGCCGATGCCTGGCGTGAGTGGTGTGCCGGAGTCGGTGTGGCCTCCGGGCGGTTGCCGGTGCCTGCCGTGCCGCAGCCACGCGAAGAGGGACCCGCACTGCTCGACCAGCTCGGTGTGTCCGTTGTCGGCTCGGGGCCGTTGTCGGATCTGATGCTCGCCGCGGCGCGCGCGTCCGGGCTGCCGGTGTCCACCGAAGCCGGTTATCCCGTTGTGGTGCGCACTTCTTCTGACGACGAGGTGCCGGCCAGCCGGTTCGTCGTCGAGGTCGCGCTGGACGCCACCGCCGCGGACGACCGCACGGGCGTGAACGAGCTTTGGCTGTCGTCGGACGTGTCGCGTGCTGCTGCCGAACGCATCGGCGGACCGATCGTTCGTGTGATGCCCGTGCCGGTGCAGGACGTTGGCGCTCGTGAGCACACGTCTGGCGAAGTGGTGGTGTTCGCGGCGATCGCGGACCACTCTCTCGACCGGCCCGGCAACGTGCTGGGTGCGGTGTCGGCGTTCTTGAGCGCGTTCCCGGACCGCACGGACGTCGAGCTGCGGATCGCGGTGTCCGGGGCGTTCGAGCACCCCGAGGCGGCTGAGCGGTTGCGTCTGGCCACCGCCTCTGACCAGCGGATTTCGCTGGTCGAGGACTCCGATGTGTGCCTGACCGCCGATGCCGTGGTGTCGTTGCACCGCGGTGGTGCGGACGACCGGATCGCGCTGCGTTTGGCCGAACTGGCCGTGCGGGGCGTGCCGATCGTGGCGTCCGAGCACGGTGCCGTGGCCGAGCTGTTCGGCAAGACTGCGGTTCTCGTGCCGTGTCACCAGGGTTCCGAGCCCGATGTGCAGGCCGCTTCGCGGTTGCTGCGTTCGTTGGCCGACGACCTGGCGACCGCCGAAGCGCTGGGAGCGGCCGGACGTGAGCACGTGTTGTCCGTGCGGTCGGTCCCGCGTGTGGCGGAGATGCTCCGCGAACGCGTCGAGCACGCGTACCGGGGATGGCGGGCGCGCCGGCCGAAGCCGAAGCCCGAGGTCGACCCGATGCTCGCGTTGCAGTCGGCCAAGCACGCGTTACTACGTCAGCCGAACATAGACACCGCGCATCGGACGCCGATGGCACCCGCATTGCGCAAGATCGTGCTGCGCGCGCTGGACCACTACGACAACCACATGCGCCAGGTGCTGCACACCCTGATCGACGGGGTCGAGCGCACCGTGTCCGAACTGGTCGACCGGCAGGACCAGCTCAAGGCCGGTGTCGGCGCGGGTGAGCTGGAGCTGCTGCGGGCCGAGATCGAGCAGGTCGCGGAACGGCAGTCGCACTTCGGTGACCAGCTCGTCGGCGTCGACGACGGTGTCGTGCGCGTGCGTGCGGACATGGCCGGTCAGGGCCGCCGGCAGCGGGACATCGAGGACGCGGTCGTCGCCGAGGCGGCCAAGCGCGCCAAGGCGAACGACGTGCTGGCCGAGCGGATCGACAAGCTGACCGTCGCATTGGACCGCACGCTGGACCGGATCGACTCGCTGGAGTCGAAGGTCGTCGAGGTGTTCCGCGAGCGCGACTCGCGGCTGGACGCGGCGATCCGTGCCTCCAACCAGGCACAACAGACCGCCGACGCGTTGCGCCGCGTGGTGGTTCGTCAGCACGAGGCCGCTGGTGACGCGCCCGCGGTGCGTTCGTCGCTGGTGTTGTGCGACGCGGGCATGATGCGGCTGCCCTCCGACGACGCGTTCATGCTCCCGCTGTTGTCGTCCAACGGTGTGTGGGAGCCGGACCTCGCGAGTCTGCTCGACTCGGTGCTGGAGCCGGACGGGATCTTCCTCGATGTCGGCGCGTACGTCGGGTATCACTCGATCAGGGTGTTGTCCCGGCTCGGCCTGATGGGTGCCGTCGTCGCGGTCGAGCCGGATGCGGGTGCCGCGGCTCTGCTGAGGCACAACGTCTCGGCGAACCTGCCCGCCGCGGTGGCCTCTCGGCTGACCGTGATCGAGGGCGCGGCGTGGGACAGCCCCGGCGAACTGGCCGTGTCGCCGACGCTGACCGGCGGTGTGTCGGTGTCGCCGCTGGCCGCCGATGCCGCGGACGACGTCGCGCGGGTGAAGTCGGTGCGCCTGGACAAGGAGCTCGAAGGCATCGCACTGGCGAAGGGCATGAAGCTTTCCGTCGTGCGGGTGGACACGCCTGGCCGTGGGCATCGCGCTCTCGCGGGACTTGTCCGGCTGTTGCGTCGCGACAGGCCGCACGTGTTCCTGGAGTTCTCCGCGACCTCGACCGCCGACTTCGGTGACGATCCGGTGACGGTCCTGAAGGAGTTCGGCGTCTGGGGCTACGACCTCGTGCCGCTGGCCACCCGGCAGGCGGCCGCACCGGACCAGATCGTCAGGGCGATGGAGGGTCTTCGTTCCATCACCCTGTGGCTGCGACCGCGTCCGGTTGGGGCCAAGCCGGCTGCTCCGAGCCCCTCGGTTCCGATCAAGCAACCGGCTGACCAGGCGATTTGACTTTGATCCTCCCCATGAGTAACTTTCTCCAAGTCGCAAGCGAGACCCCGGAACGAGCGGTTGACACCGCAGATCGGGCCGGGTAAAGTCTCACGGCGTCAAACCCCCAGAAGTAAATGAACGGCCTACCGTGCTGTCCGGGATCTGAAAATGACCCCGATTTGACACCGGAAAAGCCACTCGGATAACTTCTGAACCAAGCAAAAACTGAATGCGAAGCGAGTTTGCGCCGCAGCGAAGAAGCCGAAACGGCCGATTTGACAAAGCGAAAACGGACTGGCTAAGCTTTCAACACAAGCCCCGAGTGAAACTCTCCGGAAACGGAGATTGGATCCGGTGAGCGCGTGTTCTTTGAGAACTCAACAGCGTGCCGATAACACAGCC
>NZ_JBEXVQ010000043.1:0-83505 GCF_040629405.1 Lentzea sp. NPDC005914
GACACGATCCAGGGGAGCTGCTCGCCCTTCCTCACACCAAGGTCAACACGCGGTTGATCAACAGTATTCCAAGATCATTCTGTTAGGAGTTCTTAATGCGCTTAAAGGGTTGTTGGCTTATGAGCGTGGTGCTGGGGGCGATGGTCGCGTGAGAGAGGTGGGGGAGGAGTACCTGCTTGAGAGGCGGTTGTACAAGCGGTTGTCGACTGGGGAGGCGGTTGGGGAGTGGGTTGGGCAGTTTCGGTCGCCGTTTCGGTGGGGGTACAGCGTGCTCAACGCGCTCGACTACTTCAGGGAGGCCGGTCGGAGGGATCCGCGGATGGGGGAGGCTGTCGAGATGGTCAGGCGGACGCGGCAGCCGGATGGGACGTGGTTGCAGGCCGGGCGGCATCCTGGGCTGGTGTGGTTCGAGGTCGATGTGGAGGCTGGGGAGCCGTCCAAGTGGCTGACGTTTTGGGCGATGAGGGTGCTTGAGTGGTGGGACCGTTAGATCCAGCCTCGGGCACGGGCGAAGCGGGCTGCCTCGTGGCGGTTGGAGGCGCCGGTTTTGCCCACGGCGGAGGACAGGTAGTTGCGGACTGTGCCTGGGGACAGGGAGGCTCGGCGGGCGATTTCGTCGATCGGGGCGCCTTCCAGGGCCAGTTCGAGGACGTCGGCTTCCCTTGGGGTCAAAGGGTTGTCGCCTGCGCTGATGGCTTCGGCGGCCAGGGACGGGTCCACGTAGCGGCCGCCGGAGAAGACGGTGCGGACCACGGTGGCCAGGACGTCGGAGGACACGGTTTTCGGCAGGAAGCCTCGGACGCCGGCTGCCAGGGCGCGCTTCAGGTGGCCTGGGCGGCCGTGGCTGGTGACGATCATCGTTTTGCACGAAGGAAGTTCGGTGGTCAGGGCTTGGGCCACGGAGACGCCGTCCAGGTCTGGCATTTGCAGGTCGATCACGGCGACGTCGGGGCGGATTACGCGGGCGGTGGCCAGGGCTTCGGCTCCGGTGGCGGCTTGGGCTACTACTTCTAGGTCGTCCTCGAGGGACAGGAGGGCGGCCATGGCGCCTCGGATCAGGTGTTCGTCGTCGGCCAGGAGGATGCGGATCACGGGAGCTCCACGGTCAGCACGAAACGGTTGGGGGGCTCGGATGCGGCGGACACCGAGCCGCCCAGGGCTGAGATGCGTTCGCGCAGGCCCGTTAGGCCGCTGCCGAAGCGGAACGAAGGCGGAGCGCCGTCGTTGGACATGGTGAGGACGTTGCCGCGCAACGTGATCGTGCACGAGCTGGCCGAGCTGTGGCGCAGGACGTTGGTGACGCCCTCGCGGACCGCCCAGCCCAAAGCGCCTGCGGACTCACCGGAAGAGGACACCTCGCCGATCACGCGGCAGTCGATGCCCGCCGACGCCAGCAGCGAGCGGGCGCCGGCCAGCTCTACGGAGAGATCGGCTGTGCGGTAGCCGCTGACCACGGCGCGCAGTTCGTCCAGCGAGTCGTGGGCGATTTGACGGACCTCGAGCATCTCGGAGACCGCCTCGGAACGGCCGCGGCGGGCCAGTTGCGCGGCCAGTTCGGCTTTCAGGGCCACGGCGGAGAGGTTGCGGCCCACGACGTCGTGCAGGTCGCGGGCGAAGCGGAGGCGTTCTTCCGCCACGGCGAGGCTGGCGCGGACCTCGCGGGAGCGGTCCAGTTCCCAGACGAGGCCCACCATCCACAGCGTCGTGCGGAAACCGAAGGCCAGCACCAGCAGCATGACGGTGGTGAACACGGCGCGGGTGGGATCGGCGGTTAGCGAGATGAACACGCCACCGGCCACGGCCGCGAGGGCCAGCGGGCGGGGGCGGAGCAGGGCGGACAGGGTGGTGATCGTCAGCACCAGGAACATCACCGTGATGCTGTCGGCCGGGCCGTCGGACTTGCCGGGGGTCGGGTGCGGGAAGGCCAGCTGGGCCGTGGCCAGCACGGCGCACGAGTACGCCAGGAAGAGCACGAGGAGCCGCCGCGGGAACGCCGCCTTGCCCAGGTGGTGTTCGATGCCGAGGTGGCCAAGCCGGACGCTCAGCAGGGTGTGGACCAGCGTCGCCGCCGAGATCGCGAGGACGGCGGTCGTGCTGACCTCGCCGGCCATGCCCGTGATCAGCAACGGTGGCAGAACCGCGTAGCTCACGAAGAAGGTGGCGCGGACGTAGAAGTCGAAGCGCGCCGCGTTGCTGCGGGACCGCCACCAGCCGAGCAAACTCACCTCCGAGGGTCCCAGCGGAACCAGCGTCGTACAGCGTAGATCCCCACGCCGATCCACACCGCCAGTACGATCATCGGCTGGACCACCGAACCGCCGCCCCAGCCCGCGCGCAGCAGTTCGAGCACCGGCGAGAGCGGCAGCAGGCGCAGCACGGCAGCCACGCCGTCGGGCACCAGCGACAACGGGAAGAAGACGCCTGACCCGAGCAGGCACGCCACCAGGATCGGCAGCGACGTCACCTGCGCCATCTCCACGGTCCTCGTGTACGCCGACGAAGCGGCGGCGAGCAGCACGAACACGATCATGCCACCGACGACGCCCAGCATCAGGAACCAGGGATGCGTGGGCAACGCGATACCGCTCACCACTCCGACGATCACCGCGAACAGCGCCATCTGCCCCAACGCCACCACGACGGACGGCAGGGCCGCGCCGAGCAGGATCTCCGGGTCGGTCAGCTCGCCGACGCGAAGACGCTTCAGGACGAGCTCTTCGCGGCGCGCGACGAACGTCGTGACGAGGTTGTAGTAGACCGCCATCAGCAGCACGAACCCGATCAGGCCGATGACCAGCGGCACGCCGTCTGCGTCCGCGGCCATCAGCGCGGGTGCGATCAGCAGTGGCATGACGATCGAGTTGAACAGCGCGGTCCGGTTGCGCCAGAACAACTTCAGCTCGGCCTGTCCCACAGCCACGGCCCTCATGCCGCCTCCTCCGCGATCGCCAGGAACGCCTCTTCCAGGGACGCCGAGCGAGCGTCCAGTCCGGACAGTTCCACCGAGTTGACATGAGCCCACGCAAGGAGCTCGTGCAGGGCTTCCTGCAGATTGTTGGTCCGCACCACGACCCGCCCGCCCGCGTCGACGTCGAAGACGAAAGGCAGTGAAACTCCCGCGGGCGGCACGAACGAAATGCGAGACGGATACGCGTCCACGACCTCGGAAACCGTTCCCTGGACCACGATCCGGCCCCGGTGCATGATCGCGAGCCGATCGGCCAACGCCTGCGCTTCCTCCAGATAGTGCGTCGTCAGCAGCACGGTCACGCCCTCGCGCAGAAGCCCCCGAATCAGCTCCCACGTGTTGCGCCGCGACTCCGGATCGAGCCCCGTCGTCGGCTCGTCCAGGAACAGCACCTCGGGCCGTCCCAGCAACGCCAGCGCCAGGTCCAGCCGGCGACGCTCGCCACCGGACAGCTGCTTCACCCGCACCGCGGCCCGATGTGCGAGGTCAACGAGGGATAACGCCTCATCGACCGGTCGCGGAGAGGTCAAAGTCCCCGCCCACATCTTTGTGGCCTCGGTCACAGTCAGGTCGGGCGGGAAACCGCCTTCCTGCAGCATCACGCCCACTCGGGGCCGAACGAGAGAGCGCTCCCGGAACGGATCGTGGCCCAGCACCGACACAGTTCCCGACGCAGGACGTGAGAGCCCTTCCACAACTTCGACCGTCGAGGTCTTTCCCGCGCCGTTCGTACCGAGCAAAGCGAACATTTCGCCCCGCTCCACATCAAATGAGACGCCCCGTACAGCTTCGAAACCCCCGCTGTACCGCCGGGTCAGCCCGCGCACCTCGATCGCTGTCATAAGCCCACGATCTCGGGAAATGCACCGCACGGGCAGTGCCGCGACACACCAGAAACCCATGACAGATGTCATGCGCGCCATCTGAGGGGTTTCCCCGCGTCCACTCGCGACGGTCGCGCTCTCACATAATCTCGTGCCAGTGGCCGTCCCGGTCCAGCTTTGCCGCCGCCCGTGCCGGGCGCGGCCACCTCCGGGATCCGGCGGGTGGCAGGGGCCCGCCGGATCCCGTCCAAGCGAGGGGAGTCGTCACGTGCAGGAACAGCTGCGCGGACGCCAGGGGGAGCTTGCCGCACTGCGCGCCGCGTTCGAGGCCGCCGTCTCACGCGGACGTCTCGCGGTCGTGCGCGGTGAGCCGGGGAGCGGACGTTCCGAACTGCTCAGGCAGGCCGCGGCGATGTGGCGGGCGGAAGGCGTGACCGTCGTCGGCCACCGGCCCCGGTCCCGCGCGGTCGTGCTGGTCGACGACGCCGACGAACTCGACGAACCGGTCCTCACGACGACCGCGATGCGCATGCCCGGCTGCCTCGTGATCGCGGTGTGCCGCGATCACGCCGAACTGGCCGAGGTCGCGGACGTCGTCATCGACCTGCCAACGTTGTCACCCGACGTCGTCACCGAGCTGATCACCACCCGCGACCCGCTCGACCAGAGCGTCGTCGAAGCGCTCAGAACCGCGCTCGGACCGCTCTACGGCAACCCCGGCACGGTCCTCGCGACCCTCGGCGAGGCCGAGCTGACCTGGGTCGGCGACCGGCTCTTCCTCGCCGGCGACAGGATCAGCCTGCCCGGCAACCACCCGTTGCTGGAGCACGTCCAGGGCCTCGCCTACAAGGTCGCGCTGCTGTGCGTCGTGCGCCAGGGCATCGAGGTCGCCGACCTCAAGCTCCTCCAGGAGGACCTGGACGCCTGCGGCCGCGCCCTGGACGACCTCGTCGAACGCGGCGTGCTCACGAAAGACCTCAAGGTCCTCTGCCCGGCGCTCGCCAACGCGATCATCGACCGGGGTGGCGAGGACGAGGTGCGGCGGATGCACGTCGCGCTCGCCGCCGACACCGCCGACCCGGACCTGGTCGCGCTCGCCGGCCCCGACCTCCCCGACGCGCCGCGCAGGGCCCGCTGGCTCGCCGACCGCGCTGCCGAGATCCAGGCCACCGACCCGGAACGCGCGGGTCGCTGGCTCGCCGCCGCGGTCAGGATGACGCAGGACCGCCCGTGCGGACGCCTCCTGTACCTCGCGCTCGCGGTCCTCGTCGCCACCGGCCAGGACGAGCTGATGCGCACGGTCCTCAAAGAATGCATGGCCGAGGACGCGAACACCGACGCCGCCGCGATGCTGTTGCTGCTCAACGGCGAAGACCAGCACACCCAGGGCGGACAGGCCGTGGCACTCGCACGGTGGTGGCTCGGCGAACGTCCCGACTGGACACCACTGCCGATGAACGCGCACGACGACGAAGTGGTCATCACCAACGCCGAACTGAACGCGATCTACCACGCGTTGCGTTCGGACGTGCAGGCCTGCCGCACGGCGCTCAGGTTCGTCCGCGACGAGCAAGCGCGGGAACGCTTCGACGACATCATTGAAGCGGGCACGCCCGGAGACGTCGCCACGGTCCTCGAACTCGTCCTGGGCCAGCGATACCGCACTCCGGACCACGGCCCGTTGAAGCTCTACCAACGCGTGGTCCGCGACTACGCCAAAGCAGACTTCACGTCCGCACTGCAGACCGTGCGCCAGTTGGAGCTCACGAAACGACCGATGCCTGCGCACCACCACGGCCGCATCCTCGCCGCCGCAATGCATTCCGCACGCGGCGAGCACCGCCAGGCGTTCGCGTGGCTCGCCAAGGTCAGCCACGCTGTCCGGTACGCGCCGACGCGCGCCATGGTCGAGTGCGGCCTGCTGCACCGCGCGGGCGACTCCCAAACCGCGGTCAACCTCGCCTGGCGCACGCTCCAGCGCGTCAAGCAGGCGGGCGTGCGGACGGGCACCAGCCGGTTGATGCTGCAGGCACTGCAGATCGCGATGAGGAACAACGACCTCGACATCGCACGCACGCTGATGACCGAGATCATGGAGCTGCACCGGTGGGGCGACTGCCGCTGCACGCTCCAGGTCCTGTTGCTGGCCAGGGGTTTGCTCTACAACGACCCGGCCGAAGCAGCACGAGGCGCTGATCTCGTCAGAAGAAGAGGCCACCGCCCGGACCTGCTGTGGGCGTGCCACATCCTCGCCCAGTTCTGCGACGACCCGCGCCTCGTCGTGAGGGAGCTGCACGCCATCGCGAAGGAAGGCGGATCGTCGTTCCTGTTGCCCGCCAGGGTTTCCGCGTTGATGCGCAGGTTCGGCGTCATGGCACCGCACACGACAGCTAGCCCTGCCGGGTTCACCGCTACGGAGCTGCGCATCGTCGAACTGGTGCGCTCCGGGCAGACGAACCGCCAGATCGCCACGGAGCTCGAGACGAGTGAGAAGGCCGTCGAGCACCACCTCACCCGCCTGTTCATGCGCACCGGCGTCCGGTCGCGCGTGGAGCTGGCCGCCGCGAGCCTGGCGGGCAGGCTCGACGATCGAGGAGCCACCGGATGACGGGAACGCTGAGCCACACCGACACTCCCGCCTCGAACCTGATCGCCAGAGATGACGCACACACGAGCGTCGTGTGGCCGCTGTTGTCGGGGACCACGCGGCTGGTGCTCGTCACCGGACCCGCGGGCATCGGCCGCACCGCGCTCCTCAACGAGGTCCGGGACACGCTCGAACATCAGCGTGTGCGCACAGCAGACGTGCCACTGCTGCGCGCCGACCGCAACCGCCCCCAGGCTGTGGTCGCCCGTGTGCGCGAGGAACTCGCACGGTGGTCACGGCCGCCGGTGCTGTTCCTCGACGACCTGCACCGCCTCAACCACGACGTGCTGCGCGCGCTCCTCGACGCGTTGCCGCAACTGGCGACCTGTGTCGTCGGTAGCTACCGCACGCCCGTGCGTCTCGAACACACGGACCTCGCCGATGCGCTCAAAACCAGCGCACTCACGGAGATCGTCCCGCTCGCGCCGTTGAACCGGTCCGAGGTCAACCACATGTTCACGGGCCTGCTCAACGTGTCGGCGGACCCGGAGTTGGCGCGCAGGCTGCACCACGACAGCCGCGGCGTGCCGGGCCTGGTCGACCTCGCCGTCGACGGCTACCTGCGCGGCGGTGCGCTGAGGATCATCGACCGCACCGCGTACCTGGTGGAGGAACCACGCGGTACCGGCCACCGGCACCCCGCCGTCGAACGCATCCGGCTGCTCGGCGAGGCCGCCTGGCAGACCGCCAAGGCGATGGCGATCCTGCACCCCCTCGGGACGGCGGCGGAAGAGCTCCTCGGCGACACCCGAGCGTTGCCGGAACTCGAAGATCAAGGCGTGCTCGTACGGCACGACGACGGCTATCGGTTCCGTGCGCCCGTGCTCGCTCACGCGCTCGCGGCCAGCCTCGGCCCGTACGAGCGCCACGACCTCGGATGGCGTGCGGTGAGCGCGATCTGGGAAGGCAGGGCGTTCTGCGCGAACCCCGGCTACCTCCCGGACCGGCTGATCGACGCGGGCGGGTTCGCCGACGCGGAGAAGGCCACGACGCAGCTCCTCGCTGCCGGACGGGCCGTCGTACTGCACGACCCGGCCGCACGACGTTGGCTGCGCGCGGCGGCGGACAGGGCCATTAGCCCGGCGCAACGGGCCGAAGCGCTGTTCATGCACGCCGTCGCGTGCGCCTCCCACAACGACTTCGTGACCGCGATGGCGAGTGTGGACGCCGCGCTCGAGCTCCCCGACGAGTTCAGCCCGGACCAGACCCAGGAGCTGCACCTCATCCGGCTCGTGGGCATGTGCGCGGCGGGGGACAGGGCCGCGTTGCGCAAGGTCGCCGACGGCAGCTGGCGTTCGCTGCCCGGCGGCACGGCAGCACGGTTCATCGGCCGTGCGGTGGCCATGTGCTACACGGACCGATGGGACGAAGCGGCGACGTTGCTCGCCAGCACGCGCGGCATGTGGCGGCTGGGCAACGCGGCCACCGTCACGTTCGGCGAGATCTTCGGGATGAGCGCGGCGCTGATGTCCGGGCGGATGGCCGAGTTCGAACGGGTCATCAGCGATCCGGGCCTGTGCCCGCTCTACGCGGTGGACCGGCACCGGCCCGCGCTGCAGGCGGCGATGGCCCGCTGCCTGCTGTTGATCGGTGAGTCGAAGCGGGCCGCGCGGATGCTCGCCGGCCTCCGGTTGGAGGCGGCCGACATCGCGTTGCTGCACGCCGCCGACGGACGCTGGGACGACGCGCTCGGCCACGCCCGCAAGGCTCTCGTCACGGGTTCGACGCTCGGCCAGGTCGCGGCGCACACGGCGTTGGGGCACGACCTCGCCACGATGCTGGTCGCACGCGCGAAGCTGACCCGTGCGCGCGAGGTGATCGCCGACGCGCGTGCAGGCCAGAACGTCCTCCCGCACCTGCTGGACGTGCCCGAGTCGGACCTCGAACTGGTGCTCGGTGCGCGCGACAAGAGCCGGCGGGCCCTGCAGCGCGGGCTGGCGTTCGCCTCGCAGTACGCGATCGTCATCGGCACCGACGAGCTGGAGCTGCGGCTCGCGGTGATGTCGCTGGAGGACGGTGACCGCGAGGACGCCGAGTTCCGCGTCGAGCGGCTGGCCGACATCGCCGAGACCATGGACACCGGCCGCGCGCACCGCAACCACCTGCTGGCGCGCGCGGTGACCTGGCACGACCGGCAGGCGGCCACCGAGGTCCGCAGGCTCGTGGCCGAACGCGACCAGCCGTACGAGCACGCCCTGACGTTGACCGCGTTGGCCTCGCACGGACTCGGCGACGCGCGGACGTTGCGGGAGGCCTACGAGCTGTTCGGAATGATGGACGCGTTGCTGCCGAGGGCTGTGGTGCGGCACCTCATGCGGGAACACGGCGTCGCGGTGCCCGGACGTGCGGCGACGACGGCCGAGCAGGAACGGCTGCTGGCCTCGCTGGTCGCGGAGGGGCTGACGAACCGCGAGCTCGCGGGCGTGCTCAGGACCACCGAGAAGAGCGTCGAGGCCAAGCTGACGCGGTTGTTCCAGCGCACCGGTTATCGGTCACGGGTGGAGCTGGCGACGGCGATGCTCACGGGTGAGTACCACTGACGAGCGCGTCCACCACCACGGACGCCGGTTCGGACAGGTTGAGCCACGCCACGACGACGCGCTGGCTCTGTCGTGAACCACGCACCCGAAGCAGCTGCACGCCTTGAGGAACCGAAGCTGCGAGAGACTCCGGCACCGTCGTGATGCCCGCACCGGATGCCACGAGTTGAAGCTTGGCCATCCAGTCGCGGGCCATGTGCGCGACGAACTGTCGTTCGTCCAGACCCGGCCACACTCCGAGGCCAGGCGGAGGCGAAGCGATCCACGCCCATCCACGCAGGTCGCTGACGTCTACGAAGTCCTTGTGCGCCAACGGATGTGTCGACGGTGCGGCGAGCAGCAGGTCGCGTTCCTCGAGCACTTTCGATCGAAGAGCCGGTGTCTCGTCGTCCAGCGGCGACTGAGAGGCCAGCACCGCGAGATCAACGGTCCGGGCTCGCAGCGCGCGCACCAGGGAAGCGGTGGTGCCCTCGCGTGTGGTGACCGTCAACGCCGGATGGCTGCGCCTGAGTGCGGCCAACGCGGCCGGAACGAGCGTGCCACCCGCACTGGTGAACCAGCCGAGCCGCACGGTGCCCGCGGTAGCCGGCAGCCCGGACAACTCCCGGCTGGCCGCGTCGAGCTGCGCGAGAACCATGCCCGCGTGCCGCAGCAGCACATGACCGGTATCGGTCAGTTGGACGCCATCGCGCTGACGGTCGAGCAACGGCGCACGCACGACCCGTTCGAGAGCAGCGATCTGCCGGGACACCGCGGACTGCGTGTAGCCCAGCGTCGACGCGGCCGAGCTCAGCGTCCCGCGCTCGGCCACCTCCTGGAACACCCTCAACGACACCAGCGGAACCGCCGTGAGATCCATCCCGCCATGATGACCGGATCCGTGTCACGAGTTGAGGAACCGCGCGACCGGCCACACGCCGTCCGAGGTGTTGCCGAGCACCGTGCGAGTGATCCCCGACTCGGGCTCGTGCACGGTCTTGAACGACACCCCGGCGTCCCACCCGACCAGCTGCACCTGGCTCGTCTCGCCGTGCAGCCAGAAACCGAGGCCGTAGCGCAGCTCGTCCTCGGGGATCTCGCTGTGCGGCCTGACCATTTCGGCCACCTGCTTAGGCGAGACGATCCGCCCGGCGAAGAACGCCCGCCAGAACGCGCTGACGTCGGCCGCCGTCGTGTAGATGCCGCCGTCGCCGCCACCGCGGATCGGCAGGTGGAACACGTTGGTGCGCCACTCGCCGTCGATCGGCAGGTAGCCGACGGCCGTGCGCAGGCCGAGCGAGTCGGACCGCAGGAACTCGGTGTCCTTCAGGCCCGCCGGCTCGCACACCCGTTGCCGCACCAGGTCGTGGTACGGCACGCCGCTCGCCCGTTCCGCGATCAGCGAGAGCACGACGTAGCCGCCGTTGTTGTAGCCGAACGCGGTGCCGGGCGGGAACTTCTGCGGATACCCGTCGAGGATCGGCACGAACTGCTCGATGTCGCGCAGGTTCTGCACGGGCACCGGCAGGAGGTAGTCGTTGATGTCGGTGATGATCTCTTCGGCGAAGTAGTCGCCGATGCCCGACCGGTGGGCCAGCAACTGCCCGACGGTGACCTCGTCGTCGATCAGCGGCAGGTCGTCACGGAGGATCTCGCGCACCTTCGTGTCGTGGTCCAGCGTGCCGTCGTCGATGAGGCTCACCACGGCCAGCGCGGTGAAACCCTTGCAGCCGCTGGCGATCGCGAACCGCGTGTCGACCGTGTTCGCGATCTCGTAGCCGCGGTGCGCGAGGCCGTACGCCTTCTCGAACACCTGCCCGTCCTGCTCGACCCTGACCACGCCCGAGAAGTCGTGGGCCCGGGCGATCTCGTCCAGCTCGTCTTCCATGCAGCGACCGTGACACGCCTGCTGCCCGGAACGCGCGCGAATTTCCGTTACGGGTGATAGCGCCCGGCGATCTCGGTGATCTCCCCGCTCCAGTCGAAGGTCAGGCGCGGCGCGTACGGCGGGGACTCCATCGCCAGGAACTCCTCCCGGCTGCACTCGACCGCGCCGAGCCCGTTCCACGCCAAGTCGAGCCCGTGCGATGCCGTCGTCGTGCAGCCGAGCGCGGTGCGGATCACCGCGTCGTCGGCGAGCTTCGACACGTGCGGCCTGCCGGGCAGCTTGAAGATGTAGGAGTTGTTCTCCTCCGTGTGCCGCAGCTCGCCTTCGACCCACTCCACGGTGCCGTCGGGGTGGACCGCGGTGATCACTGTCATCCACTCCGTGGTCGTCGTCTGCCACGCCACGACGCCCGCCACCGCCACCACCGCGGCCACGGTCGCCCACACCCAACGCTTCATGCCGACTTGACGCCTGATCGACTCGGTGGTTGCGCGACCTGTAATATCACGACTGTGCGAAAAACTTGGGGGAACGGATGACGCTGGGACTGGTGGCGGCGCTGGCGGGGCTCGCGCTGCTGGATTCGACGAGCATCGGGACGCTGTTCATCCCGATCTGGCTGATGCTCACGCCGGGACGCCTGAGGCTGGGCAGGTTCGGTGTCTACCTGGGCACGATCACGGTCTTCTACTTCGCGACCGGCGTCCTGATCGTGCTCGGCGCGTCGCAGGTGGCCGACCACCTGGACAGCAAGATCGCGCTCTGGGTCCAGCTGGTGATCGGCGTGGTCCTGTTCGTGGTCAGCTTCCGGTTCGACGGCAAGAAGCCGAGCACGGGGAGGTGGCGGGAGCGGGTGAACGCCAACGGCTCGGTGGCCGCGCTGGCGGGTGTCGCGGTGCTGGCGGGTGTCGTGGAGCTCGCGACGATGCTGCCGTACCTCGGCGCGATCGGGATGATGAGCGCCGCCGGCCTCACCGCGCCGCAGATCGGCCTGCTGCTCGCCGGATACTGCCTGGTCATGATCGTGCCGGCTCTGCTGCTGCTCGGCGGGCGGCTGGCGTTGCGCGCGAGGATCGAGCCGTTCCTCGCCCGGATCAGCGCGTGGTTCGCCGAGAAGGGCGCGGGTATGACGGGCTGGATTCTGGGCATCGCGGGGTTCCTGGTGGCACGGGATGCCATCGCACGGCTGTTCTTCCTGTGAACCATTTGGTCCAGTTGGCTGAACGACCGCGTTTCGTTTATCTCCTACACTCGCGAGGATGACTGGGCTGGACGATCCGCGCAGATCGGTCCCGCGGGAGCTGGCGCCGTTGCTCCGAATGGAAGTCGCACCGGTCTCGGTGAGCATTTTCGAGGCGATCGAGAAATCGATTCCCGAATACGGCCAGTTCAGGGACAACGTCGTCGATGGCATTCGACAGGCGTTGGTGAAGTTCGTGGACATGATCGCGGAGCCGGATTCCGAGCCGGATCCGCACGACGACATCCACCGCAAGCTCGGGGCGTGGGAGTTCAAGTCCGGGCGCAGCCTCGACAGCCTCCAGGCGGCGTACCGGATCGGCGCGCGCGTGGCGTGGCGGCACGTGTGCGGGTTCGCCGAGCAACGCGAGCTGTCGTTGCGCCAGATGTCGGTGCTCGGCGAGGCGATGATCGCCCACGTCGACGAGCTGGTGAGCCTGTCGGTCGAGGGGTACGCGGCCGCGCAGGCGAGTGCGGCCGGGACGCTGGAACGCAAGCGGCGCAAGCTGATGGAGCTGCTGGTCGGCGACCCCGCGAGCAACTGGCAGGCGGTCCTGGACGCGGCCGGCGCGGCGGCGTGGCCGATGCCGGACCGGCTGTGCGCCGTGGCTCTTGAGCCGTCTGCCGCGCCGGCGGACGACCTTCCGCCGGACGTGCTGGTCAACTTCGAGGACGCCACCCCGTACCTGCTGGTGCCGAACCCGGCCGCGGTCTCGCGCTGGATTCGCCGCGCGCTGCCGGGCTGGCGTGCCGCGGTCGGGTTGCCGGTGGTGCCCGCGGAGGCGCCCTGGTCGCTGGCCTGCGCACGCCGGGTGCTGGTGCTGGCGCGGGAGAAGGTGCTGCCGGACCGCCCGGTGCTCGACTGCGCCGATCATCTGGTCGAACTGACCGTGCTGGCGGACGAGTTCCTGGCCCGGCAGCTGGCGGAACGGGCGTTGGCGCCGTTGGCATCGTTGACAGAGCGGCAGCGCACGAAGCTCGCCGAAACGCTGCTCGTGTGGCTGTCGGCCCGCGGCGGCGCGCCCGAGGTGGCCGCCCGGCTGCAGGTGCACGCGCAGACCGTTCGCTACCGCGTGAACCAATTGGACGAACTGTTCGGCGACCGAATGCACGACGCCGAGGAGCGGTTCACGCTGGAGCTGGCACTGCGCGCGCACTATTTATTGGATCGCGACTGATAAATCGCTCGGAGCCAATTCGTACGCGGGTGATAAAACCGGTTTTTCTCTTGCATTGCGGAATCTCCGATGGTTACTTTACTGACGAGTAAAGCAACATCGCCTTCTTGCAGTTCAATGTCGTACTCACGGAGGTCCCTGCAGATGAAGACCCTCGCACGCGCCGCTGCCTGCGTACTGGCCGCCGGAGCACTGAGCGTGGTCACGGCCGTCCCGAGCCTGGCCGCGACCGCCTCGCTGAACATCACGTACTCCTGCAACTTCACGCTCATCGGTGCGCAGGACATGCCGACCACGGTCAGCTCCGCGGACCTGCCCGACGCAGCGACCGTCGGTGTGCCGACCGCGGTGTCCAACACCACGGTGAAGAGCACGGTGTCCGAGGACGCCACCACGACGCTGGGCTTCCTCGGCGCGAAGTCCGTTGACGGCACGATGACCAGCAACGTGCCTGTCGCCAACGGAGGCGCCACCCAGACGCTGACGTCGGTGTCGACCATTCCGAACACGCCGGTGCCGTCCAGCGGCACGTTCGACGTGACCGCCACGGGCACGTTCCCGGCGATGACGCTCGCCAACGCTGGTTCGGCGACGATCTCGCTCGGCAGCGCGACGCTCAAGCTGACGCCGCGCATGGCGGACGGCTCTCCGACGTGGCTCGGCACGATCACCGTTCCGTGCACCATCAAGGCCGGTCAGAACACCGCGTTCTACACCTTCCCGGTGGCCTGAACGATCCCGTGATGGGATTGGCGGCATGGAACTCCAGCAACTGGTGGACCGCATTGCCGCCGAGGTGACGCCAGGGGGTGCGGTAGCCGACTACATCCCCGCGCTCGCCAGGATCGACCCGCACGCCTTCGGCCTCGCCGTCGCCACACTGGACGGCGAGGTCTTCGGCGCTGGGGAGTACCGCACGCCGTTCTCCGTCCAGAGCATCTCCAAGGTGTTCATGCTCGCTCTGGCCTTGTCGCGCAACGACGATGTGTGGGCGCGCGTCGGCCGTGAGCCGTCCGGATCGCCGTTCAACTCGCTGGTCCAGCTGGAGACCGAGCAGGGCATCCCGCGCAACCCGTTCATCAACGCCGGCGCGCTCGTCGTCACCGACCACCTGGGGCTCGGCGCGGCCGACCGGCTGCTGGGATTTCTGAGGCAGGAGAGCGGCAACACCTCGGTCGACGTCGATCCCGAGGTCGCCAAGTCCGAACTGGACCACTCCGACCGCAACCGGGCGCTGGCCCACTTCATGGCCTCCTACGGCAACATGCGCCACTCCGTCGACGTCGTGCTGCACGAGTACGTCCGGCAGTGCTCGATCGCGATGAGCTGCGCGGACCTCGCCCGGGCGACGCTTTTCCTGGCCCGCCACGGTGTGCGCAACGACGGCACACGGCTGTTGGACGTCAGCGGCGCGAAGCGGGTCAACGCCGTGATGCTCACCTGCGGCACCTACGACGCCGCCGGCCAGTTCGCCTACCGGGTCGGCCTGCCCGGCAAGAGCGGTGTCGGCGGCGGGATCATCGCCGTGGTTCCCGGGAAGTGCGCGATCAGCGTCTGGAGTCCAGGCTTGGACGCACGCGGCAACTCCGTGGCGGGGTTGGACGCCTTGGACCGATTCACCACTCTCACAGGCTGGTCAGTGTTCTGACTGGTGGTAAGAAGTCGGAGTGAGCACAACGGGGAACGCACTGGCAGAGGACGAGGCCGTCACGCTGGTCAGCGAGCTGATCAGGATCGACACCACCAACACGGGTGATCCCGCGACGCTGGTGGGGGAGCGCAAGGCCGCCGAGTGGGTGGCGGAGAAGCTGTCCGAGGTCGGCTACGAGACCACGTACGTCGAGTCCGGGGCCAAGGGCCGCGGCAACGTGATCGCGCGGCTGGCCGGATCGGATCCGAGCCGGGGCGCGCTGCTGGTCCACGGTCACCTCGACGTCGTGCCCGCGGACGCCTCCGAGTGGTCCGTGCACCCGTTCTCCGGTGCCGTGCAGGACGGGTACGTGTGGGGGCGCGGCGCGGTCGACATGAAGGACATGGTCGGCATGACGCTGGCCCTCGCCCGGCACTTCAAGCGTGAGAACGTCGTTCCGCCGCGCGACATCGTGTTCGCGTTCCTCGCCGACGAGGAAGCGGGCGGTCTGTTCGGCGCGAAGTGGCTGGTGGAGAACCGGCCGGAGCTGTTCGAGGGCGTCACCGAGGCGATCAGCGAGGTCGGCGGGTTCTCGATCACGCTCAAGGACGACGTGCGGGCGTACCTGGTCGAGACCGCCGAGAAGGGCATCCGCTGGCTCAAGCTGCGGGTCAAGGGCACCGCGGGCCACGGCAGCATGATCCACCGCGACAACGCGGTCGCGAAGCTCGCCGCCGCGGTCACCAAGCTCGACCAGCACACGTGGCCGCTGATCGTCCGGCCGTCCGTGCGCGAGTTCCTCGACGGCGTCTCCGAGATCACCGGGCTGGACTTCCCGGACGACGACATCGAGGGCTCGATCGGCAAGCTCGGCGCGTTGTCGCGCATGATCGGCGCGACGCTGCGGGACACCGCGAACCCGACGATGCTTTCCGCCGGGTACAAGGCGAACGTGATTCCCTCGACCGCCGAGGCGACGGTCGACTGCCGGATCCTGCCGGGCCGCGAGGAGGCGTTCGACCGCGAGCTGGCCGAGCTGCTCGGCCCGGACGTCGAGCGCGAGTGGGTCGGTCTGCCGCCGGTCGAGACGACGTTCGACGGCGCTCTGGTGGACGCGATGACGGCGTCGATCATCGCCGAGGACCCCGGCGCCCGCGTGCTGCCGTACATGCTGTCGGGCGGTACCGACGCGAAGTCGTTCCAGCAGCTCGGCATCCGCAACTTCGGCTTCTCCCCGCTGCAGCTGCCGCCGGACCTCGACTTCTCCGGACTCTTCCACGGCGTGGACGAGCGCGTGCCGGTCGATGCGCTTAAGTTCGGTGTGCGCGTTCTGGACCGTTTCCTTCGCAACAGCTGAGGGGTGTGCCGTGTCCACTGTGGATCTGACAGGTCAGGTCGCGCTGGTGACGGGCGGCGCGGGCGGAATCGGCGCGGCGGTCGTGCGCCGGCTCGCGAAGCTCGGCGCCCGCGTGGCGGTGCTGGACCTCGATGCCGCAGGGGCACAACGGATAGCGTCCGCGGTGAGCGGGATCGCCATCACGGGTGACGTGACCGATCCCGAGACGATGCCCGCGGTGGTCGAGCAGGTCGAGAAGGAGTTCGGGAGGCTCGACGTCGTGCACCTCAACGCCGGTATCGGTGGTGGTCAGGCCGGGGTGGACGACGCGTTGGACGTCGGGCGGTACCGGAAGCTGGTCGGGGTCAACGTCGACCACGTGGTGTACGGGCTTTGTGCCGCCGTGCCCGCTTTGCGCCGGCAGGGCGGCGGGAAGATCGTGATCACCGCGTCGCTGGCGGGGCTGGCCGCCATGCCCGCGGATCCGTTGTACACGCTGACCAAGCACGCCGTGGTCGGGTACGCGCGCGCCGCGGGCAAGGCGTTGGCCGCGGACGGGATCGTGGTCGCCGCGTTGTGTCCCGGGTTCGTGGACACGTTGCTGCTCGGCGCGGCGAAGGAGGAGTTCGTCGCGGTCGAGTTCCCGTTGCTGACGCCGTCGGACATCGCGGACGCGTTGCAGGTGGTGCTCGCGGAGGCGGAGGCGGGACAGGCCTGGATCATCCAGGCCGGCGGTCGGGCGTCGGCCTACGAGTTCCGCGGCGTGCCCGGCGTCGGAGGGCAGATGCCCCCCGACGTGGTGCTCGGGCGCGTTTGAGCCGTGTCCTTTCGCCGTGTTGTCTCGTTAGGACGATCAGACGACACGGCGAAAGGATTCCGATGGTGCGGCTGGAGGACGGGACCGAGCTCAACGTGGTGCGGGCAGGTGACCCCGGGGCAGCGGTGACGGTCGTGCTGGCCCACGGCTACGCGCTCGACCACCGCAGCTGGCACAAGGTGGTCGAGAACCTGAGCGCGGACTTCCAGGTCATCTCCTACGACCACCGCGGGCACGGCAAGTCGGCCGGCGCCACCAAGGAGACCGCGACCATCGAGCAGCTCGGCGACGACCTGGGGGAGCTGATCGAACGAGCGGTGCCTGCCGGGCAGATCGTCATCGCCGGGCACTCGATGGGCGGCATGGCGGCGCTCGCGATGGCGGAGCGGCGGCCGCGGTTGTTCCGGCAGCGGGTGCTGGGCAACGTGTTCGTGTCGACGGCGGCGAGCGGGCGCAGCGAGTCGTCGCTGGCGTGGCCGAAGGCGGTCGGGAAGCTCGTCCGGGAGCTGGAGCGGGCGTTCGGGCCGATCGTGCGCGCCGTGCGGGAGAGGATCGAGCCGACCAAGACCGCGGGGCTGCGGTGGTGGCTGTTCGGCGACCAGCCCGCCGACGAGGACGTCGAGCTCACCGCGGACATGGTGTGGGGACAGTGGCCGGAGACGGTCGCGCTGTTCCGGCCCGCCGTGGACAGGTACGACCGCGAGGCCGGGCTGACCGTGGCCAAGGAGAAGGCCGTGGTCGCGGTGGTGGGGGACGAGGATCGGCTGGTGCCGGAGACCGATGCCGCGAAGTTCGGCGGCATTTCGGTCATCCTGGCCGATGCGGGACATATGCTTCCGCTTGAACGGCCGTCGGAGCTCGCGAACCTGATCCGCGAGGTGGCCGCCAAGGCATAGCTGGGGGCCGGTGCCGCAGTACCTGGAACCGCGGACGGACGTGCCCGCGAAGGACGACTGGTCGACCGGCCTGGTCTTTCAGGAGCTGAGGCTGGTGCGGGCCACCCTGTCGGCCGTCGCGCTGGTGTCGGCGACCGGGATCGCCGTCTGCCTGTTCCTGCCGATGGTGCTCGGCAACGTCGTGGCGACGGTGGTGCTGTCACTGCTGTTCCTTGTGGGAGCGGTCGGCCCACTGATGCACCGGGTCGAGACGCTGCCGGTGCGGAGGGGCCTGCTGGAGGAGCCCTGGCGGCGGCACCCGGCGACGCTGGTCCGCCATCCGGACGACAAGTACGCCACCTACGTGCGGCTGGCGGACGGCGTCGTGCTCGAAGGCTTCCTGGGCGACGACCTGCCGGACGTCGTGCGGGAGTTCGGCGAGATCTTCGTCTGCGGCCCGGACTCGCGGGGCAAGGCCGTCGTACGTGCGGCCGGCCTCGCCAAGACGGCGAACGCCAAGGTGGCGCGCCCGGCGGCGTTCGAGGTCCAGGAACCGGTGCAGCAGCACGAGATCGGGCGCCCGCTCGACGACCCGGCGGTGCTCAAGGCGCTCCCCGGCCTCGTGGCGGGCACGCACGCGGCACTCGGTGCCGTCATCCCCGCCGTGATCGGCACGGTGATCGTGGTGACGAGCCTGTGGCCGATCGCCCCGGCCGGGCTCGCGGTCGGCGGGCTGATCGTGGTCCTGTCGTTGCTCGTGTTGCCCTCGACGATCGAGCTGGGCCGCTGGTACCGCGACGCGGTGCAGGGGATGCACGCCGCGCAGGGCTGGACGCCTTTGCCGGTCACGCTGTTCCCGTGGAAGCCGGGCCGCCTCGTGGCGGGGCTGGCGACCATGGGGGGCGGGCGGCTCGCGCTCGTCCAGTTCGTGGACCCGGACCTGCACGTGATCGCGAACATCGCCGACACCGGCACGATGTGGATCGCGGGAGTGCACGGCGACGTGGTCGCGGTCGGCGTGCCCAGGGTGCCGGTGCTGACGATCGCGGCGGTGCAGCCGGACAGCGACACGCCACGCGAGGCGCCGGTTCCGTGGATCCAGCGCCTTCGCACTCCGGACTTCAGCGGCCTGCCGCGTTAGACGGGGGAGCGGCGGGCGCGGCCGGGTGGACGGCCGAAGAGCCGCACGTGCTCGCCGACCAGCCAGTCCTTCAGCGGCGCCCACTCCGGGTGGTGGTTGAGCACGAGGAGCCGGTGCATCCACCAGTTCGGGTCGTCGTGGCGCGGGAACGCCGCGAGCCACGCGGCTCTCTCCTCGGCTGACAGGCCCCACAGGTGCGCGAGCTGGCCCTGGGCGTCGGTGTCGAGCGACGCGGTGATCTTGCCGCCCTCGGTGTGCCATTCGGCGCGGAGTTCGCGCAGCACGGCGAGGGCGCTGTCGTCGCCTTCGTCAGCGGTGACGACAACTGTGTGGAGGCCCTGCGCCGCGGCTTCGGCGAGCAGGGCTCTGGTGGACGTTTCGTCGTGCGGCAGTGCGCTGTGAGCGACCCCGACTTCATGCGGCACGAGCTCCATGACACCGAATCTGATCACATCGACAACTAGTTCGGAGAATTTTATTGCTTCAGTGCTGACTGAAGGCACATCTTTCCCGAGTCGGCGCGCCCAGTTGCACAAACGTTGTTGTTCGGCACGGACGCATCGACACCACACAACGTTTTCGCACTACAAATAGTGTCGAGAGGAACGGTGAGGGTGTTGTTCAGCAGAGAGGCCTCGGCTCGACGCCGGGGAAGTAGTGCTCCCAGTGTTGATTGGACAGGTGCGCCGTCGTAGTGGCGCACACGCGGGCTGCGGTCGCCTCGACGTCGATGTCCCAGACGCGGACGGTGCGGTCCACGCCGGAGGTCACCAGAGTGCGGTTGTCCGGCGCGAAGGCCACACCCCACACCCGTTCCGTGTGTCCGTGCAGCGATGCTCGCAACTGGGGGTTGCGAGCATCGCGCACGTCCCACACGCGGACCAGGTCGTCGGTCGTGCCGGCCGCGATGAGGGTGCCGTCGGGGGAGAAGGCGAGGCGCTGCAGCGGCCCGCCGTCGTTCGGCAGGGTGCCGAGCTTGCGGGGCTGGGCGGGGTCGCTGATGTCGTAGAGCGCACCGCTGTTGCCCGAGTTCGCGAACGCCATGACGGTGCCGTGGATGACGACGGTCATGACCTCCTCGCGCCCGGCCTGGCCACCGCGGCGGATGGGGTCGGGGTTGTCGTCGGTGCGCAACGCCGGGTACGCGCGGGGTGAGGCCGGGTTGCTGATGTCCCACAGCTGCAGTTCGTGGCGGCCGTTCGCGACGACGAGCGTGCGGTCGTCGCCGGAGAACTCGACCTGCCACACGGTGTAGGTCTTGGGCACGGCGAAGGTGCCCGCTTTCACCGGGTTGGCGGGGTCGGTGACGTTCCAGAGGCCGATGACGCCGCTCTCCTCGGAGACGGCGAGCATCTTGCCGTCGTGGCTGAACTTCGCGGCGACGATGGGCTGGCTGCCGGTGACCGCGCGGCTGAGCTCGCGGGGTTTGTTGCGGTCGGTGACGTCCCAGAGGACGTTGCCCGCCATGGTCGACCCGAAGACGACGTCGCGTTCGGGGTGCACGTCGACGGTCAGCGCCTCGTCGTCCGGGGTGAGCTTGGGCAGGGTGGAGATCTCCTGCGCGTGGCGGTCGTCAGGTCGCCACAGCTTGATGGTGCCGTCGGAGGAGACGGAGGCGAAGTAGCGGCCGCGCTTGTCGTAGTCGAGCTTCCAGACGGTCCACGTGTGGTGGGCGTAGTTGAGGTTGGCCAGGTCGAGCACGCGGACCTCGGCGTCGGTGGTGGCGGTGACCATCTGCCGGGAGTCGGGGCTGAACGAGACCGACCACAGGGTGTCGGTGTGGCCGGCCAGTGCCGTGACGGGGCGCAGCTTGGCGGGGTCGCTGACGTCCCAGATCTGGGTGGTCTTGTCGCCGCCGCCGCTCGCGAGGAACTTCCCGTCGGGGGAGAAGGCCATGGTGTGGACGGAGAGGTTGCGGCCGGTGCCCGCGGCGAGCCGGACCGGGTTGCGGGGGTCGGTGATGTCCCACAGCACGACGTCGCCGTTGTCCGCGCCGGTCGCGATGATGCGGCCGTTGGGGTGGAAGACGACGGCGTCGGACTCGAAGTTGCCGGGGGCGGGGTCGATCGTGGAGAGGTTCTCGCCGGTGGCGAGGTCCCACACCTTGACCGAGCCGTCCCAGGACGCGGACGCGATGGTGGTGCCCGTGCGGTTGAGGGAGATGCCGTGCACGACGTCGCCGTGCGCCTGGATGGTCCGCACGGGGGTGGCGTTGCCGGAGATGTTCCATACCCGGATGGTCTTGTCCTGGCCGCTGCTCACGAGCGTGCGGCCGTCGGGGGTGAACTGGACGGCCTGGACCTGGCCTTCGTGGCCGGTGATGCGGGCCTTCTCGGCCGGGCGGCGGGGGTTGGAGACGTCGAAGAGGCGGATGATGCCGTCCCAGCCCGCCGCGGCGACGGTGCGGCCGTCCGGGCTGAACGCCATGCCGTGGGTGGCGTCGTCGCCGGAGTGGACGCGGCCAAGCTCGGCGGGGTGGTAGCGGTCGGTGACGTCCCACAGGATCAGCTGCTTGTCGTCGGCGACTGTGGCCATGACTTTGCCGTCCGGGCTGAACATGGCGAACGCGGCGGCGTCCGTGTGCCCGCGGACGAGGGTGACCTGGGGCGCGGCGAACGTGCTGAGCAGGCTGTCGCGGGCGATCAGCAGGCCGGTGAGGCGGTAGGCGGCGAGGCGGAGCTGGCTTGCGAGGCCGGGGTCGCGGTCCTGCAGTTCGTTGGCCTCGGCGATGGCTTTCTGGGCGAGCGCGTTGGTGCGTTGCTCGGTGGTCTGGCGTTGCGCGCGCACGGCGAACACGGTCGCGGTGGTGGCCACGAGCAGCAGTGCGGCGAGCAGCGCGACGACGCGGCGCAGGTTGGTGGTGCGGCGCTTCTCGGTGGCCAGGTCCTGTTGCGCGGCGGCTTTGCTGGCGTCGAGGAACGCCTGCTCGGCGGCGTTGAGCGCGCCGGGTTCCCTGGTGGCCCAGCCGGTGGCCTGCGCGAGGGGGACGCCCCGGTGCAGTGAGCCGGGGTCGCGGTCGTGCGCTTCCCAGTCGGCGGCCGCGGCGGTGAGCCTGCGGTGCACGCGCATGTCCTCGCGTGCCTCGGCGAGCCAGTCCCTGAGGCGCGGCCAGCCGCGGATGACGGCTTCGTGGCTGATCTCGACGCTGTCGTCGTCGACGGTGAGGATGCGCGCGTTGGCGAGGTGTTCGACGACCTCGTCCGCCGCGAGCTCTTCTCTCTTGACGCGCCGCTTGGTGTCCTCAGTGCCGTCGCCGGGGTTCACGAGACGTAGAAACACTTGGCGTGCTTGGACTTGCTGCTGTTCGTCGAGGCTCTTGTAGGCGTTCTCGGCGGTGTTGGCGATGGCGCGGGCGATGCCGCCGCTCTCGTGGTAGCTGGTGAGCGTGAGGGTGTTGCCGCGCTTTCGTTGCCACGTCTCGAGAAGCGCGTGGCTGACGTGGGGGAGGACGCCGGGTTCGCCGGTGGCGTCCGCGATGAGACGGGCGACCAGACCGGTTTCGAGCGCGCAGCCGACCTCGACGGCGGGCTGGGTGATGGCCTTGCGCAGCTCGTCGGTGGTCATGGGGCCGACGAGGACCTGGGCGTCCTCGACGGCCTTGACCAGGTCGGGGTAGCGGGCGCAGTGGCCGTAGAAGTCGGCGCGCATGCCGATGACGGTCTTGCGCGTGCGGGTCGTGAGTGCGGCGATGAAGTCGTCGCGGTGGGGGAGAGCGAAGATCTCCTCGAACTGGTCGACGACCAGCAGGTTCTCGGTGCGGGGGAGTGCGTCGTGGGTGCCCGGGGTGATGAGCTCGCCCGGCTTGCGGGCCAGCAGACCCGCCCTGAGCAGCGAGGACTTGCCTGAGCCGGACGCGCCGATGACCAGCACGGTGTCGTGGTGCTCGAGCTTGCCCAGCAGCTTGCCGACGAGGCGTTCCCGCCCGAAGAAGCGGTCGGCGTCGTGTTCGGTGAACGCCTTGAGACCGACGTAGGGGGAGTCGGGTTTGGGGTCCTCGGCGTCCAGTTCGCTGATCTCGCGCCAGCGCTGTTCCCAGGTCTCCTCGTCGCCGCCGCAGGCCCTTACGAACGCCAGGGCGACGGCGAGGCTGGGGAGCCGCTGGCCGCGGGCGGCATCGGCGAGGGTGCTGGCGGAGTAGTGGCTGAGTCTGCCCAGCTCGCGGTAGCCGGGGGAGCCGGCCTTCTCGCGGAGGCGACGGAGGTCGAAGGCGAACTGTTCGACAGGCCCGGCGAACGGGTCGAGCGGTTTTTCCGGGCGAGGCATGACGGAGATTCTTTCATCCGCTCTCGGCTCGTCATGCTCTATTACTTCAGTGTTGACTAAAAAGATTTCTAGTCAGCGCTCGACCCGCACCACGTCATCTCCACATGCCTGCGCCTCGAAGAGGCCCAGGGCGGGCGAAGTCGTGTGAGCGTGCACGGTGAGGTCGGGCAGGTGGTCGGCGATGCTCAAGGCGAGCTGCCGCGTCGTGAGCGCTGGGCGGCCAGCCAGGGGAGGGCGTGCGTCGGCAACGCGATTCACCTGCCCGGACGTGCGGAAGTCCAGGGTGGATCTGCCGCCGGAAGCGGTCGCGCGCGTGCAGGCGGCGGCCCCGGTTGAGCGGGGCTTTCCGGCGGACTTCGGGTGTGGCTGTCAGGTGATGAGGCCTGGCAGCAGCGCCGGCTGGCGTTTGCGGCGCAGCCAGACCTTGCGGGAGCCGTCGCCGTAGAGCAGCGTGCGGGACAGTTCCCAGCCCGCGAACTCGGCGTGGATGGCCAGCTGCGTGGTCGCGGTGCGGCGGGAGATGCCGGGCGGCAGACGCAGCGGCCTGTACTCCCAGTCCCCGTCGATCACCCCTTCGTTCATGGCGAGATCACCTGTATCCCTCCGTTGTCGCCGGACGTGACCGTCACGCGTCCGGATTCCTGGTCGACGCTGACCGTGTTGGGCTGACGCACGGTGGAGAACCGGTGCTTCTCGGTCGGTTCGCCGCCGGCGACGTTGAGGCCGACTACCTCGTTGCGCTCGGTGAGCGTGATCCACGCGATGTCGCGCTTGGCGTCGTAGGCGATGCCGTAGGGGCTGCCGGGGACGGGGTAGCGCTGGCGCATGATCAGCGGGTTGACGCTGAACGCGATGAACTCGCCGCCGCGGGTGTCGACGACGAGGAGGCGGCCGTAGCGGTCGGTGACGGCGTTGGTGGCGCCGTCGCCTGCTCTGAGGCCGGCGCCGCGGGTTTCGGCGCCCTTGTCGTCCTTGGTCATCTCGAACACCGCGCTGCGCAGCCGGTCGAGTTCGACGTCGCGGCCGTTGACCTGGAACTTCAGCGTGGTGCCGCCGTCGGTGAACTGGCCGCCGGGGGTGATGGTGCCGGGGGGCGTGCCGTTCTGGGCGGGGGAGTGGGCCGGTGTGGCTGCCTCGAGCGTCGCGGCGACCTGCAGCGGATCCTGTGACCCCTCGCTCTGTCCGCACGCTGCCAGCGTGGCGGTGGTCAGGATCAGAGCAGCGAGCCGGCGCAAGATCGGGTCCTCCTGTGAAACGTCGTGGTCTACCAGCATCCACGACGTTCGGTCGAAGGTCACGCAAGGGGTGGGGTGAAACCCCGTTCGGCCGCGTCCCCTAGTTATCTCTATTGCTTCAGTGCAGCCTAAAACTAGCCCTCACCGGTCACGACATCGGGCGTTCAGGGTACGTCAATTCAATAGCACTGACGTCGTCCAGGGCGGCCCGGATGGCGGGCGGCAGGGTCAATTGCTCGGCCTCGAGTGACTGGATGAGCTGGTTCGTGTCGCGGGCGCCGACCACGGGGGCCACGACGCCGGGGCGGTCGCGCACCCAGGCGAGAGCGACGCACAAGGCCGAGGTTCCGAGCCCGTCGGCGGCGGTGGCGACGGCCTGCACGATCCGGGCGGCGCGTTCGTTGCGGTGCTGCTCGACATAGCCCGCGAAGTGCGACGACGCGCCACGCGAGTCAGGTGGGGTGCCGTTGCGGTACTTGCCGGTCAGCACTCCACGTCCGAGCGGCGCCCAGGGCAGCAACCCGAGGCCGTGGTGCAAGGCGGCGGGTGCGACTTCGCGCTCGATTCCGCGTTCGAGCAGGGAGTACTCGACCTGGGTGGAGATCAGCGGGAACGCCGACGGCGTCATGACGGCGGTGGCGAGCTGCCAGCCGCTGTAGTTCGACACGCCGACGTAGCGGACCTTTCCCGAGGTCACGGCCTGGTCGAGGGCGGACAGGGACTCCTCGATGGGGACGTTGGTGTCCCAGGCGTGCAGTTGCCAGAGGTCGATGTGGTCGACGCCGATGCGCCGCAGGGAGCCGTCCAGTGCGTTGAGCAGTGCTCCGCGGGAGGCTCCTCCGCCGAATGGTCCCTCGGTGCGTCGTGCGACGGCTTTGGTGGCGATGACGAGTTCTTCGCGGGGGACGACTTCGCCGAGCAGGCCGCCGAGGATGCGTTCGGACTCGCCTTCCACGTAGACGTCGGCGGTGTCGACGAGGGTGCCGCCGGCGTCAGCGAAGGCCATGAGCTGGGTGGCGGCCTCGTCCGCGTCGGTGTCGCGGCCCCATGTCATCGTGCCCAGTGCCGTTCTGGACACGCGGAGGCCGCTGCGGCCGAGGTATCGCTGTTCCACGTGCGCGATGCTAAGGGGTGATCATCGGCTGAGCCTGGCAATCGGTGTTACTGACCGGTAGGGTCTCGCCCGTGAAGCTCGGATTGAACCTCGGATACTGGGGCGCCGGCAACGACGCCGCGAACCTGGAGCTGGCCAAAGAGGCCGACCGGCTCGGCTTTTCGGTGGTGTGGGCCGCGGAGGCCTACGGTTCCGACGCGCCGACGGTGCTCGCGTGGGTGGCCGCGCAGACCGAACGCATCGACGTCGGCAGCGCGATCTTCCAGATTCCGGCGCGCACGCCGGCGATGGCGGCCATGACGGCGGCGACGCTCGACACCCTCTCCGGCGGCCGGTTCCGCATGGGGCTGGGCGTGTCGGGTCCGCAGGTGTCGGAGGGCTGGCACGGTGTGCGGTTCGACAAGCCACTGGCGCGCACGCGTGAGTACGTGGAGATCGTGCGCAAGGCTCTCTCCCGCGAGAAGCTGCGTTACGAGGGTGAGCACTACACGCTCCCGTTGCCGGATGGTCCCGGTAAGGCGCTGCAGCTGACCGTGCACCCCGTGCGTGACCAGATCCCGATCTACCTGGCGTCCGTCGGCCCGAAGAATCTGGAGCTGACCGGCGAGATCGCGGACGGCTGGCTGGCGATCTTCTTCTCGCCCGAGTTCTCCGGTGAGTCGCTGGCGAGTGTGAGGGCGGGCCGGGAGAAGGCCGGCAAGACGATGGACGGTTTCGACGTGGTGCCGACCGTGCCGTTGATCGTCGGTGAGGACTGGAAGGCGTGCGCGGATCCGGTGCGTGCGTACACGGCGCTGTACGTCGGCGGTATGGGTTCGCGTAAGCAGAACTTCTACAACAACCTGATGGTGCGCATGGGTTTCCCGGCTGAGGCCGAGGAGATCCAGGAGAAGTACCTGGCTCGTGACTACGCCGGCGCGATGGCGGCGATTCCGCTGGAGTTCCTGGACGCGACGTCGTTGCTGGGGCCGAAGGAGCGCATAGCAGACAAGATGAAGGCGCTCGCTGCCGCGGGGGTCACCACGCTGTCCGTTTCGCCGATGCTGCAAGATCTGGAGCAGGGGATCGCGGGTCTTCGGACCGCGGCCGAGGCTTTGGATCTGGCAGGAGTGGGTAGTTGAGCTGGTTGCAGGCTCTGGTCCTCGGACTGGTCCAAGGACTGACGGAATTCCTGCCGATTTCCAGCAGTGCGCATCTGCGCATCACGTCGACGTTGTTCTTCGGCAACGATGCGGGTGCGTCGTTCACCGCGGTCATCCAGCTGGGTACCGAGGTGGCGGTGCTGATCTACTTCGCCAAGGACATCGGGCGGTTCATCTCCGCCTGGTTCCGCGGCTTGTTCAGCGCGGAGGCGCGCAAGGAGAAGGATTACCGGCTCGCCTGGTACGTGATCATCGGTTCGGTGCCGATCTCGGTTCTCGGGTATTTGCTCAAGGACGAGATCCGGACGTCGGCGCGGAACCTGTGGATCACGGCGACGATGCTGGTGGTGTTCGGCCTGCTGCTGGGTCTGGCGGATCATCTGGCGAAGCATCAGCGTGATGAGCTGCGGATGAAGGACGCGATCGGGATGGGTCTGGCGCAGGCGCTGGCGCTCATCCCGGGTGTGTCGCGTTCGGGTGGGACGTTGACGGCGGGTCTGTTCCTGGGTCTGACGCGGGAGGCGGCGGCGCGGTACTCGTTCCTGCTGGCGATTCCGGCGGTGTTCGGGGCGGGGTTGTTCTCGATTCCGGACGTGCTGGAGCGCTCGGGTGAGGGTGTGCAGGCGTCGGTTCCGCAGATGATCGTGGCGACGATCATCGCGTTCGTGGTGGGTTACGCGACGATCGCGTGGTTGTTGAAGTACGTGTCGAAGCATTCCTACTCGGCTTTTGTGTGGTACCGGTTGATGCTGGGCCTCGTGCTGATGGGGCTGCTGTCGATGGGGTTGCTGCAGCCGATCTAAGGTGGATGTCGTGGCCACGGTGATTCTGCTTCGACATGCTCGTTCCACTGCCAACGGTTCCGGTGTGCTCGCCGGGCGATCGCTGGGTGTGGGTTTGGACGAGCGGGGGCAGGCGCAGGCCACGGCACTCGTCGGTCGTTTGAAGGACATTCCGGTCGCTGCTGTCGTGTCGTCTCCTCTGCAGCGTTGCGAGGAGACGCTGGCGCCGTTGCTGGCGGATCGTGCGCTGGAGGCCGTCGCGGAGCCGGATGTGTCCGAGGTGGACTACGGCGCGTGGACCGGCAAGGCGTTGAAGGACCTGTTCAACGAGCCTTTGTGGGCTGTTGTGCAGCAGCATCCGTCCGCCGCCGTGTTCCCCGAGGGCGAGGGGCTCGCGCACGTGCAGGCTCGCGCTGTCGCCGCTGTGCGCGCGCATGATGCCCGGATCACGGCGGAGCACGGGCCGGGTGCGGTGTGGGTGCTCTGTTCGCACGGTGATGTGATCAAGGCTGTGCTGGCGGACGCGCTGGGCGTGCATTTGGACGGGTTCCAGCGCATCGTCGTCGATCCGTGTTCTATCTCGGTCGTGCAGTACACGCAGACGCGGCCGTTCGTGTTGCGTGTCAACGACAACGGTGGCGATTTGGCGGGTGTGGTGCCTCAGGCGCCGCCGCAGGAGGAGCCTTCCTCTGACGCTACCGTGGGCGGCGCGACCGGGAGCTGAGGTAGCGCTGCTCCGGCACGCTCAACGTCAGCTTCGCGGCCTTCTCGTACTCCGCTTTCGCTTGGTCGTGTTCTCCTTGCAGGTCAAGCAGATGTGCCTTCACGGCGTGCACCCGGTAGTGGTCGAGGTCCAGTGTGGACAGTTCGTCGAGTGCTTGCCGCGGGCCGTGGACCATCGCGACCGCCACGATCCGGTTCAGTGACACCATCGGGCCGGGCGCGGTGACCGTCAGCAGCTCGTAGAGGCCGAGAATCTCGTGCCAGTCGGTGTCTTGCGCGGTCTTGGCGTCGGCGTGCACGGCCGCGATCGCCGCCTGGAGCTGGTACGGGCCGATTTGGGCGGTTTCGAGGGCTTTGCGGATGAGTTGCGTACCCTCGTTCATGGCTTCCGCGTCCCATTTGCGGCGGTCCTGCTCTGCCAGCGGGACGAGCGCGCCCTGCTCGTCGGTACGGGCCGGGCGGCGGGCGTCGGTGAGCAGCATCAACGCCAGCAACCCGGTGAGCTCGCCGTCGTCAGGCCGTCTGCGGTGCAGCTGCCGGGTCAGCCGGATCGCTTCCGCGGTGAGGTCGACCCTGACGAGGTCGTCGCCCGAACTCGCGGTCGAACCTTCGGTGAAGATCAGGTAGAGCACGTGCAGCACTGCTGTCAGGTCTTTGGGTGCGCGGAACTTGGTGCCCTTGATCTTCTGTTTGGCGCGGCTGATCCGTTGTGCCACGGTCGATTCGGGCACGAGGAACGCGCGTGCGATCTCCGCTGTCGTCAGGCCGCCGACCGCTCGCAGCGTGAGCGCGATCTGCGAGGCCGTGGTGAGGCTTTCGTGGCAGCACAGGGCGAGGATCGTGAGCGTGTCGTCCTGGGCGGGCGCGGGATCGGCCGGCGGAGGTGTCAGGGCGACGACCTTCTCCTCGCGCTGACGCCGTGCCGTCTCGGACCGGTACTGCTCGATCCACCTGCGGCTCGCGGCCGTGATGAGCCAGCCCTTGGGGTTGTCCGGGATCCCCTCCTCCGGCCACTGCTGCGCGGCCCCGAGCAGGGCTTCCTGCACGGCGTCCTCGCACACGTCGAACTGCCCGTGGCGTCTGACCAGCACGCCAAGGACCTGCGGCGCCAGTTCGCGCAGCAGGCCCTCGATCCGCGGCGTCGTCCTCACAGGTCCAGCATGCTCATGTCGAAGATGGGCCGGATCTCGATGCCGTCGTTGTGCGCGTCGGGCAACGTCGCCGCGTGGGCGATGACCTCCTCGATCGTGTCGGCCTCGACCAGGTAGAAGCCGGCCAGGTACTCCTTGGCCTCGGCGTAGGGTCCGTCGGTGACCACGACCTCGCCGTCGCGGATGCTCACGCCCTTTCCGGTCTCGGGCCCGGCGAGGCCTTCGCTGACGACCAGCTCCCCGGACGCGCGCAGCTTGGCGGACAGGTCGTAGTGGTCCTGCCCGAACTGCATCTGCTGCTCGTCGGTCAGCTTCTCCCACGCGGCCCGCGACTTCGGGTTGCTGTAGATGAGGATCAGGTACTTCACGTTCGGCCTCCGCTCTCGGCTGGCTCGAGAAAAATCTTCTCACTGCCATGTCGAGACCGCGGGCCGTGCTTCGACACCGGTGTGTCAGCCAACTTCACGGAGGTTTTCGAGATGACTCACACGCTGGTGCAGGACGAGGCCGCGATCCGCGCGTTGTTCACGTCGCTCGTGGAGGGCATGCGGGAGCGGTCGCCTGCTCGTGTCGTCGCCCGGTACGCCGATGACGCGGTGACGTTCACGCTGGCTCCGCCGCTGCTGAACGCGGGTCTGGACGCCCGTGACCCGGAGGCGGTGGCGGGGTGGATGGCGGGGTTCGACGGGCCCATCACGATCGAGCACCGCGACCTGTCGGTGGCCGTGTCGGGTGACCTGGCGTTCGTGCACGGCCTGCGACGGCTCGCCGCGGTGCCGGTCGGCTACCCGGAGGGGTTCTCGATGTGGACGCGCATCACCGTGGGGCTGGCGCGGCGGGACGGCCAGTGGCTGATCACGCACGAGCACCAGTCCGTGCCGTTCTACATGGACGGGTCGTTCCTCGCGGCCACCGACCTGGAGCCCTGATCGGGAACCCAGGTGACGGAGTCGACGACGTCGCAGACGAGCTCCACCTCGAACCGGCCGGCCGCGCCGCATCCCGCGCACGGCAGGCCGGTGCCGCGGAGGACGACGTGGGGCTCGCCTTTCGACCCGGTCACCCAGGTGCCGACGTCGAGCCAGTCACCGATCTCGGCGTGGGCGATCCCGTCGCCGCCCCAGCTGATCTGCACGTCGTGGTCGGCGGTGTGGCCGCAGCGCGGGCAGGTCAGGTCGCGGACCATGACGGTGGTGCGGATCCCCATGGGGAGATTGTGCGGTGCCGCGCACAGCAGAACGCCGGGGCCCGGACCGTGCAGGGGGTGGCGGTCCGGGCCCCGGTCTTGTGGCGGGTCCTTACTTGACGTTCACCGCGGCCCAGGCCCGGTTGACCGCCGCGTACTCCGGCGACGAGGCGCCGTAGAGGTCGGCCGCGGCGGCGAGGGTGCCGGTGCGGGCGGCGGCGTACTTGGTGCTGGAGGTGAACTTGGTGGTCAGCGCGCGGTACCAGATCTTCTCGGCCTTGGCGCGGGTGATGCCGGTGACGGGCTGGCCGTCGGCGGTGGGGGAGTCGTAGGCGACGCCGTTGATGGTCTTCTGGCCGCTGCCCTCGGACAGCAGGTAGAAGAAGTGGTTGGCGATGCCGGACGAGTAGTGCACGTCGACGTTGCCCGCGGTGGAGGACCAGTAGTCGAGGCTGCGACCGTCCTTGGAGGGCTTGTCCATGTAGCGCAACGGCTTGCCGTCGCCACGGATGTTGATCTTCTCGCCGATCAGGTAGTCGCCGACGTCGGCCGAGTTGGCGGCGTAGAACTCCGTGGTGGAGCCGAAGATGTCGCTGGTGGCCTCGTTGAGGCCGCCGGACTCACCGGAGTAGACCAGGCCCGCGGTGGCCGAGGTGACGCCGTGCGACATCTCGTGCGCCGCGACGTCGAGCGAGGTCAGCGGGTGCTGGTTGCTCGTGCCGTCGCCGTAGGTCATGCAGAAGCAGGAGTCGTTCCAGAACGCGTTGCTGTAGTTGTTGCCGTAGTGGACCTTGCTCAGCGCGCCCACACCGTTGTTCTTGATGCCGTTACGACCGTGGACGTTCTTGTAGTAGTCCCACGTCTTCGCGGCGCCGAACGCCGCGTCGACACCCGCGGTCGCCTTGTCGGTGTAGGTGCCGTTGCCCCACTTGTTGTCGGCGTCGGTGAACAGCGTGCCGTTGCCGGAGCTGTTGTTGAGGTTGTTGACGGCCTGGTTGCCGCGCGCCGGGTCCTTGAGCTGGAACGTGCTGCCCGACTGGGTCGTGTTCAGCGCCACCGTGCCGCTGAAGGTGGACTGCCCGGTGCCCTCGGCGACGTGGATGTCGTCGTAGGACAGCAGCGTCTCACCGGTCTTGACGTCGGTGAACGTGTGCAGCTCGCTCGGCGTCTGGTCTTCGTTGACGCTGTGCTTGACCGACTCCCACGCCAGCACGGGCGCGCGGTCGAACGCGAACACCACGAGCTTCGAGTCGGCCTGAGCGGCGACGGGCGCGGAGGTGTCGAGGCCGGCGAGGGAGGCCTCGGACGCCTTGGCGACGTTGGTGAGCCGGCCGGCCTTCTGCGTGACGACGACGTCGCCGCCGAAAACCTTGAGGCCGTTGAGGGTCCGGTCGAACCGGAGGTGGCTGGTGCCGTCGGCGTCGCGCACGACGTCACGCGGGACGAGCTGCTCGCCGCCGGACAGGCCGAGAGCGGTGGAGATCGTCCCCGCCTGCTCGGCCGCCGCGAGCAACGGGTTCACGGCCTGTTGTGGCGCCGCGCTGGCTCCCAGCGTGCCCGTGGCGGCCAGGGCCGCCGCGGACATCAGGGCGGTGGTGACGCCCAGGGTTTTGCGGTTCATGGAACGCTCCTTGTTCCGGTGCAGGGAGTGATCGCTCCGGCGTTACAGGGGTACCGGGCCGACCACCGTGGAACATCTCGGCCATCGTCGATGACCGGGCGTGGTGATCGTATTGCTCTGAGTGCATGCGACCAGCCACTCCCAAAGTGCGAGATTGCTTCACGAATTGAGCTGCTCCGCTGGTCAGGAGATCGGCTTTTGTCCGAATGGTGGAACAAAAGAGCAGCTCAACCAGTGTGGAAACACGACGGAAACTTCTGTGTTGCGGCGTGCTTTCGGTGCAGTGCGCTGGTTCGTTTGGTGCAGCCCTACCGGCGGGGATCTTGTTTAGAGTTAACCGCCGCCGTTGAGACCTGGGTCACAAATCTGTGGGCTCAGACTCGCTTTGGGGAGCCCGTCTGTCCCCGCTTGAGAGGCCTCTCGGGGCCCGCTTGGGGGAGCCTCGGGCCTGGCTGGGAGTGCTCAGCCCGCTTGGGGAGCCCTTAAACCTGGTTGGGGAATCCTCCGGGCCTGGTTGGGGAATCCTCAGATCCGCTTGGGAAGCCCTCGGACCAGCTCCGCCACCTCGCGCGGCGTGAACTCCAGCGCGCTGATCCCCACGCTCACCTCGAAGCTGCACCGGCGCGGATCCGGGTTCGACCGCGCGTACAGGAACAGCTTGTTCCCGGTGTCCTCCGCCAGGTTGCGCGCGGCCTGCTGCGCCTCTTCTCGCGACATCGGCAGATGGACGTGGAACAGGGGAGTGCTCGGCACTTCCGGCGTGGTGTGCGCGAAGCCGTCCTCGTTGATCGCCCGGGCGATGGCCTGCGCGTGAGCCTTGAACTCCCGCATGCGCGGCAGGTTCTCGTCCATGCCCATCAACGCGATCACCGCCAACGGCCACGCGTCCACGATCGCCCCGCCCAGCCTCCGCCGCCACACCTCCGCGTGCGCGATCGTCTCCGCGTCACCCGCGAGCACCGCGCCCCGGACACCTTCGAGTCCTTTGTAGAGCGACACATACACCGTGTCGAAAAGACTCGCGATCTCCGGAAGCGTTGCGTCGTAACCGGTCTGCGCCTCCCAGAGCCGCGCGCCATCACAGTGCGCGGCCGCACCGTTCTCCCTGGCCCACTTCGTCTGAGCCGCCAAGTCCTCGAACGTCGGCAGCAGACCGCCGATGTCGCGCTGCGGCAACTCGATCACGACCGCGGCGAGGGGCTCCCCGACCGCGGCGAGATCGTCTCGCGTGAGCAGCGCGTTGCGGTCGCCCACGGGATGGAACCGCAGACCGTGCACCGCGCTGTAACCCTGGTTCTCCCACACGTGCAGATGCGACTGCGGATGCCCCGCGAACGCGTGCCGGCCGGTCCGCTCGGCGTGCACCCGCAGCGCCGTCTGCTGCGCCATCGTTCCCGACGGGAAGAACAGCGCTCGTGGCTTTCCGAGCAGGGTCGCGACCCGTTCCTCCAACTCCCGCACCGGTTCGTCGGTCGTGGTGTCCGGCGTGACCCGGTCGGCGAGCCGTCGCAGGATCTCGTGCGGGGATCGGCGCGAGCCGGCGTGGTTCGAGAGGGAGCGGCGGACGTCCATGCCAACGAGCCTACTTGTTGCCATTGACTTGCAATAGGGCTTCGGGTGGGTCAGTGAGCGTGCAATCGAGCGTCCGGCGGGGTCAGGCGGGGGTCAGGCGCTGCCGTCGGGCGGCGGGGTTAGCCGGCGCCCTCAGGCGGAGTTAGCCGGCTGGCCCTCGGGCGGCGGGTAACGAGGTCGGACGGCTGTCCTCAGGCGACGAGCCCCAGGCACCGGGGTCAGACAACGGGGGCAGGCGGAGGGACCAGGCAACGGCCAAGCGGCAGGGTCTGGCGGGGCGTCGTCGTGTCCACCGGAGCCCGTGGCGGGTCAGGCGGCTGCGTTCAGGCGCGCGTCGAGCTCCGCCTCATCGGCCACGAACCACAGCTGCCGGCCGCGGTTCGACTCGTACACGAAGTCCCGCAGCGCCGTGCTCGCCTCCACGTACCCGGCGATGTCCCCGACCACCACGACCCGGAAGCCGTACTGCTGCAGCTTCTGCACCACCGCGCCCGCCACCCGCGTGCGCAACACGAAGAAGTCCTCCGTCAGTCGCACCACCGGCAGCACCAGCCATTGCACGTCCTGGCCCCACAGCGTGGCCATGAGGTCCACAGCGGACTGCTCGTCGCCGATCGGCGGGCCGTCCGGCGCGCACATCAGGACCCTCGCGCCGTGGCGCGTCTGCACAACATCAGGCATGGCCCGGAACCTAGCCGGGGGCGCGGCACGGTGTCGCGCCCAATTCCGTCGGCAGATCGGTCA
This sequence comes from Lentzea sp. NPDC005914, assembly GCF_040629405.1. Taxonomy (NCBI): domain Bacteria; kingdom Bacillati; phylum Actinomycetota; class Actinomycetes; order Pseudonocardiales; family Pseudonocardiaceae; genus Lentzea; species Lentzea sp. NPDC005914. The sequence continues at coordinate 34,596 of NZ_JBEXVQ010000043.1, forward strand.
CGGCTCGCCGCGGCTTGGCCGGGTCACCCGCGGCCGGCAGATCGGTCCCGGCTGGCCGGGTCGATACTGCTTGGCCTACTCGACGCAACCCCGGTCGCCATTCCTTGGCCGAGTCGACGCGGCTTGGCCAAGTCGTCACTCCTGGCCGGGTCGACGCGGCTGTTCCCTTCCAACGCCCCATCCGCCCCCGCGCTCCTCCTTATTTGCGGGAGGCGGTTGATCATAAATTCAGGACATCTACTAGAGGGCACCACGCGTACGTCCGGACGAGGTTCACTCTTCCGAGTGGCGTCAGCGGGACCTCGCGGCAGGTCGGCGAACGATCGCCGGGGCCGCAATGGCCGGGCCTCGGCGGCCGGCAGGGGCTCGGTGGCGGGGCGAAAATGCCGGGCGGTGGGCGGACGGGCTGGGTAACGTCGCCCGGCATGCGTGATCTTGCCGCGTTGCCCAAGGCCCACCTGCACGTGCACCTGGAGAGCACGGTGCGCGCGGACACCCTGGAGGAGCTCGCGGACCGTTACGGCGTTGAGGTGGCGGGCCAGGTCGGGGCGTTCGGGGATTTTGGGCAGTTCGCGGCGCACAACGGTGCGGTGCGGGACTGCCTGCGGCGGGCCGAGGACTTCAGCCGGATCGCGTACGAGTTCTGCGCCGAGGAAGCAGCGCAGGGGACTCGGTACGCCGAGGTCACGTTCACCGCGGCTGCGCACGGGGAACGGCTTCGGGATCCGGACATGCCGCTCGAGGCGGTGTTGGCCGGGCTCGCCGCAGGACAGGCCGCCCACGGCATCGAATGCCGTGTGATCGTGGACCACCCTCGCAAGCGGTCGGTGGCGAGGTTCGAGGAGTCGCTTCGGCTCGCGGTGGCGCACCCACAGGTCGTGGCGATCGGGATGGCCGGGGCGGAGGGTTATCCGCTGGCGCCGTTCGCCGCTGTGTTTCGTGCCGCGCGTGAGGCAGGGGTCGGGCTCGTGCACCACGCCGGGGAGTGTTGTGGGGCGTCGAGCGTCGCCGAAGCTGTGACCGTCGGGCTCGCTGACCGGATCGGGCACGGGTTCCGGGCGCTCGAGGACCCGGAGGTCGTCAGGCTGCTCGAAGACCGCGCCGTTCCGTTGGAGGTGTGTCCGTCGTCCAACGTCGTGCTGGGACTGGTCGAGTCCGTCTCCTCTCATCCGGTTACACGGTTGATCGAGGCCGGGCTGGTCGTCACGCTCAGCACCGACATCCCCTCGGCGACCGGCACCTCGCTGACCGGCGAGTACCAGTTGCTGCGCGACGAGCTCGGGTTCGACGACGACACGATCGCGTGGATCGCGACCAACGCCGTCGACGCCTCCTTCGCGCCACAGGGCACGAAGGACTTGCTGCGTCAGGACATCGCCACCTGGCGCGCCGGCTCGTAACACACCAGGCCGTGCCGCGACGCCAGTAACGCCACCAGGTCCAGCACCTGCCGCTGGCCCGGCCACACCACGTGCACGATCACCGCGTCCGTGCCCACCGTCAGCGCCTCGGACCACGACACGGGCGAGGCCGGGTCGGGCGAGGTCTGGCGTAACTCGCGCACGAACGCCGCCACCGCGCGGTCGAACGCGCCCAGCGGCGAGGACCGCAGCTCGGCGTAGCGGGCCGCCGCCTCCGCCGAGGACGCCGGGCCCGGAGCCCGCCACACGACCACATCAACCGGCACGTCCATCACGCCACCTTCCCGAACAACGCACCCAGCCGCGGAACCCGCGCCGAGATCTCCGCCGGATCCGCGAAGTCCCACCGCTGCCCCGCCGGCTCCGGCGACACCAGCACACGCGAGTCCACAACGGACTCCAGATCACCGTCGAACGCCTCGGCTGCCACGTAGTCGAGGCCCTCCCACGCCGGCCAGTCGTCATCAGCCCACGCGTGCACGCCACCACGCGACGCCAGATACCGGACGTGCGGAAGATCAGCCAACGAGTCCGGCGAGGAGGCGACCGCCTCGAACACCGCACGGCCCTGACCGACCAGCCACGCCTGGAAGTAGAAGAACCCGTCGTCCGAGCACAGCCCGCCGCAGATCACGTCGGCCGCCTGCCAGTGCGCCCACGTGTCCACCCGGCGCCGCACCTCGTCCAGGCGCAGCGCGAACTCCACTGCCTCTTCCGCGGAAGACAGAGCGGCGACGAGCCACTCCAGCCGCCGGTCCTGACCGGAGGTCTCGGCAGCGGACCTCTCGACCAGGACCCAGAACTCGTTCAGGTCCATGTCGAGCACGCTAGCGAGGGGGTCTGACAATTTTCGGAGGCCTGCCATCGTGCCTGGTCAGACCGCTGCCGTAACGAGGTGCGCAACGCCGGTGCGACGACCACCAGCGTCCACCCGCGTCATGCCGCCTCCTCCAGCCCGGCCGACAGCTCCCACAGCCGCGGCAGACGCACCGCGGCCTCCAGCGGCGAGTCCAGATCCCACACCGGACCCGTGAACGGGCCCGCCTCCACCACTCGCACACACCCCAGCACCCTCAGCGCGTTCTCCAGCGAACGCCCCGTCGAGGTGAAGAACGCGTCGTGCGCCACCCGGCCCAAGCCGTCCCACAACGGCCACGCGCTGTCCGGCCACGAGTCCGCGCCCACCGCCAGCAGCGTCCGCACCGCCGGCACGTCCGCCAGCGCGTCCGGGCACGCCGCGACCTCGCGCAGCACCGACCGGCCCAGCCCCACCAGCCACGACTGGAACGAGAAGAATTGCCCGGCAGAACACATCCCGTCGCACAACACATAAGCCGCGTGCCAGTGCGAGAACGTGTTTACACGACCACGTGACGCACTTAACAACGTCTCGAAGCCCAGAATGTCGGAAGGCGGCAGCAACGCCAGCTGCGAGGTGAGCCACAGGCGACGTTCGTGCTGTTCAGAGGTCACGGCAGAGGAGCGTTCGAGAAGTCCCCAGAAGACATCGAGGTCCATACCCGCAACGCTATCGGAGGGGTCTGACAATTTTCGGAGACCGCCGATCGGAGCATCACCGGACCGGGCACGGCGCATTCCCGACAACGCCCGCGAAATGCGCGAACAGCCTGGAGAACACCGGTGCGGCCAGGCGCCGCCACGACCCCGGCCAGGCTCGCTGCCACGGCCCGGGCGGTTATTGGCGCGAACGATTCGCGGCGGCTGACTATCCTTGAGCGCAAATGGACACCCAGCTCGCTGAACTGCACCAACGCCTCCCCGAGCTCATGCCGCGTGATCAACGCCGGCTCGCCAGGCGCCTCGACGGCGTACGCAGGGTCAAGGACCCGCTCGCCCGCAAGAAGATCACCGAGGAGATCGCCGCCCTGATCGACGAGGCGGCGCTCAAGGTCGCGCTGCGCCGGGAGTCCGTCCCCAAGATCACCTACCCGCAAGAGCTGCCGGTCAGCCAGCGCAAGGACGACATCAAAGAGCTGATCGCGAACAACCAGGTCGTGATCGTCGCCGGCGAGACCGGGTCCGGCAAAACCACCCAGCTGCCCAAGATCTGCCTCGAACTGGGCCGCGGCGTCATCGGCCAGATCGGCCACACCCAGCCCCGCAGGATCGCCGCCCGCACCGTCGCCGAACGCGTCGCCGAAGAGCTCGGCACCAAGCTCGGCGACACCATCGGCTACAAGGTCCGCTTCACCGACCAGTCCGGCGACGACACGCTGGTCAAGCTCATGACCGACGGCATCCTGCTCGCCGAGATCCAGACCGACCGGACCCTGAGCCGCTACGACACGATCATCATCGACGAGGCCCACGAACGCAGCCTCAACGTCGACTTCCTGCTCGGCTACCTCAAACAGCTCCTGCCGCAACGACCAGACCTCAAGATCGTGATCACGAGTGCCACGATCGACCCGCAACGCTTCAGCGCCCACTTCGGCGACGCACCGGTCATCGAGGTCTCCGGCCGCACCTACCCCGTCGAGACCCGCTACCGGCCGCTCGACGAGGAGGACGACCAGACCCAGGGCATCATCAACGCCGTCCACGAACTGCAGGCCGAAGGCCCCGGCGACGTCCTGGTGTTCCTCAGCGGCGAACGCGAGATCCGCGACACCGCCGACGCCCTCAAAGCCGAAGACCTCACCAACACCGAGATCCTCCCGCTCTACGCACGCCTGTCCGTCGGCGAGCAGCACCGCGTGTTCCAACGGCACACAGGCAGAAGGATCGTGCTCGCGACCAACGTCGCCGAGACCAGCCTCACCGTGCCGGGCATCAAGTACGTCATCGACCCCGGCAACGCCCGCATCTCCCGCTACAGCCACCGCCTCAAGGTTCAGCGCCTCCCGATCGAACCGATCAGCCAGGCCAGCGCCAACCAGCGCAAGGGCCGCTGCGGCCGCGTCAGCGAAGGCATCTGCATCCGCCTGTACTCCGAAGAGGACTTCGAGGCCCGGCCCGAGTTCACCGACGCGGAGATCCTGCGCACCAACCTCGCCAGCGTCATCCTGCAGATGACCAACATCGGCCTCGGCGACATCGCCCGGTTCCCGTTCATCGACCCGCCCGACAGCCGCAACATCAACGACGGCATCGGCCTGCTGCAGGAACTCGGCGCCATCAACGCCGCCGAGAAGAAGCTCACCCCGACCGGCCGCAAACTCGCCGCGCTGCCCGTCGACCCGCGCCTGGGCCGCATGGTGCTCGAAGCCGACACCACCGGCTGCCTCAAAGAAGTCATGATCATCGCCGCGGCGCTGTCCATCCAGGACCCCCGCGAACGCCCCGCCGACCAGCAGGAAGCCGCCACCCAGCAGCACGCGAGGTTCGTCGACAAGGAATCCGACTTCATCACGTTCCTCAACCTCTGGGAGTACCTCAAAGAGCAGCAGCGCGAGCTGAGCGGCAACCAGTTCCGCAAACGCTGCAAGGCCGAGTTCCTCAACTACCTGCGCGTGCGCGAGTGGCAGGACATCTACCTGCAGCTGCGCCAGGTCGCCAAGCAGATCGGCATGCACCTCAACGACCAGCCCGGCGAGCCGCGCAACATCCACATCGCCCTGCTGTCCGGTCTGCTCAGCCACATCGGCGTCCAGGACATCCTCAAAAAGCAGGCGCCCGGCGAAAAACGGCGGCCGATGACCGAGTTCCTCGGCGCCCGCAACGCCAAGTTCGCGATCTTCCCCGGCTCCGCGCTCGCGAAGAAACCACCGCAGTGGGTGATGGCCGCCGAACTGGTGGAGACCAGCCGCCTGTGGGGCCGCATCGTCGCCAAGATCGAACCCGAATGGGCCGAACGCCTCGGCGAGCACGTGATCAAACGCCAGTACTCCGAACCGCACTGGGAAACCAAACGCGGATCGGTCGTGGCGCTGGAGAAGGTGACGCTCTACGGCGTGCCGATCGTCGCCGGCCGCAAGGTCAACTACGGCCGCATCGACCCCGAACTCAGCCGTGAGCTGTTCATCCGCCACGCGCTCGTGCAGGGGGAGTGGACCACGCACCACCGCTTCTTCCACACCAACCGCGCCCTGCTCGAAGAAGTCGAGGAGCTCGAGAACCGCGCCCGCCGCCGCGACATCGTCGTCGACGAGGAGACGCTGTTCGAGTTCTACGACCAGCGCGTCGCCCCCGAGGTCGTCTCCGCCCGCCACTTCGACTCGTGGTGGAAGAAGCAGAAGGACAAGAACCAGCTCACCTTCACCAAGGACATGCTGGTCAACGACCGCGCCGACGTCAGCCCCGACGCCTACCCCGACCAGTGGCGCCAAGGCGAGCTCACCCTTCCGCTGAGCTACCACTTCGAACCTGGCACCAAGAACGACGGCATCACCGTCCAGCTCCCGCTGCCCGCCCTCACCACGCTGGACGACGACGCGTTCTCCTGGCAGATCCCCGGCCTGCGCCACGAGCTCGTCGTCGCGCTCATCCGGTCACTGCCCAAGCAGATCCGCCGCAACTTCGTCCCCGTGCCCGACGTCGCCACCGCCGTGCTGGCCCGCGTCACACCCGAGGAAACCGGCCTGCTCAACGGCATCGAACGCGAGCTCAAAGCACTCACCGGCGTCACCGTGCACCGCGAGGACTGGCAGTTCGACGCCGTCCCCGACCACCTCAAGCTCACCTTCCAGGTCGTCGACGACCAGAACCGCACCCTCGCCGAAGGCAAGGACATCGCGGCACTGAAGGAGAAACTGCGCGACGAGGTCCGCGAGTCGCTCAGCCAGGCCGCCGGCCACCTCGAACGCACCGGCCTCACGACCTGGGACTTCGACAGCCTCCCCAAGACCATCGAACAACGGCAGTCCGGCATCACCGTCACCGCCTACCCGTCGCTGGTCGACCAGAGCTCCGCCGTCGCGATCAAGGTCCTCGACACCCCCGGACGCCAGGCCCACGCCCACCGGCGCGGCGTGCGCAGGCTCCTGCTGATGGGCATCAACTCGCCCGTCAAACACCTGCAACGCCACCTCGACAACGCCGCCAAGCTCGCCCTGACCCGCAACCCGCACGGCGGCGTCGCGGCACTGCTGGCCGACTGCATCACCGCCGCCGTCGACCGGCTCATGGGCGAGCCGGCGTGGGACGCCAAGGCCTACGCCGCGCAGCTGAAGAAGGTCCAGGCCGCCCTGAACGACACCACCTGGGTCGTCGTCCAGGAAGTCCGCAAGGTCCTCGAAGCAGCCCACGACGCCGAGCTGAAACTGTCCGGGCTCAAGGGCGCCCCTGACTCGGCCGCCGACATCCGCGCGCACCTCAACTCGCTGGTGTACAAGGGATTCGTCACCAACACCGGCTACGACCGGCTGCCCGACCTCGTGCGGTACCTCAAGGGCATCGCCCGGCGCATCGAGAAGCTGCCCGAGAACCCGCGCCGCGACCTCGACTGGACAGCCAAGGTGCACGAGGTCCACGCCGAATACCGGGAACTGCGCGCGCAGACCCCGGCCGACGAACCCGCGCCCGAGCTCGACGAGATCCGCTGGATGATCGAGGAACTGCGCCTGTCCTACTTCGCCCAGACCATCGGAACCCGCTACACCGTCAGCGACAAACGCATTTACAAAGCACTGGACGCCGTGCCCTTGTAACCGGGGCTACCGTGGAGCATGAACTTCCCGGGGGATTCCACGTGGCTGATCTCGTGCAACGACGCCGGCAACTTCGCCCTGTTCGTGCGGGACGCGCTCGGCATCAGCACGCCGACAGCGGACTCGATTCCGCGCCTGACCCCACCGGTGCCGCGGCTGACCGATGCGCTGATACCGCCCGAGCTCATCGACGACTGGGACCGGTGGTGGCGTGACTGCACCTTGACGGGATTCGGCCGTGAGCCGGTCGGCCTTCCGGTCGAGCTGCGCGAGGCCTACACGCGGTGGGACGGCTCCCTGAAACCCGGGAGCTACCACGGGCGGGACGCGTCCAGGGCCTTCTCGGTGTCGTTGCACGAACTGGTCACCGAGCTCGAACAGGAGTTGGGCCGCAGACCGCTGTTCAAGCTCGACGTGATCCAGATCCCCGTCGAAGGACAGTTCTGGCGCCGACTGGCCCGCGACAAGGTGCTCGTCTCCGAGGAACTGATGGCCTCCCGCAACGTCATCGCCCCACTCGAGACGGTGCTCCGCGACCTCGCCGCGCCCTACTAGAAGCCGCTACCTTCCCTGGGGGAATCCACATGCATCTCAGCCACGGCAAGCACAGATGGATGGTGTCGAGCGGACCCGGCGACACCTTCGCCCTCTACGTCCGCGACGCGCTCGGCGTCAGCACCCCCACCGCCGACGCCATCCCACCCCTGACGCCGCCAGTGCCGCGCCTGCACGACGTCACGCTGCCGGAGACCTTCGGGCCCGAGTGGGACCGGTGGTGGGCGCAGTCCCTCGTCACCGGCGGCGCCCAGCACGTGCCCGGCCGCTGGCCCGCCGGCCTGCCGGAAGAGCTGGTCGACGCCCACGAACACTGGGAACCCGACCGGCGCTCAGCCGAGCTCACCTTGCAACGCGACGACGCCAGAGCCGCCTTCTCCGAAGTGCTCCACGAGATCGTCGGCCAGCTCACCGAGGAACTCGGCCACCCACCCGTGTTCGACCTCGACGTCATCGAGATCCCCGTCGACGGCCAATTCTGGCGCCGTCTCGGCACGAACAAGGTGCTCGTCTCCGAGCAGCTCAAGAGCTCCCGCAACGTCCTCGCGCCACTGGAGTCAGTGCTCCGAGACCTCGCCCAATAGCGCCTCACCCGTGCGATACAGCTCCACCAGCAACCGCCGCAGCAACAACCCCTTCGCGGTCACCGCGTACGTCGTGCGCACTGGGAAGCCGGGGGAGCGCGAACACGACACCAAACCGTGCGCCACCAACGAGTCCAGCCGCTCCGTCAGCACCTTCGCGCTCAACGTCGGCAGCCCGGCGCGCAACGACGAGAACGACTGCGGCCCGTGCATCAGGTTGCGCAGCACCAGCGTCGCCCACCGGCCGCTGATCGCGGACAGGGCCACCTCCACCGGGCAGTCCGCGGCCGGCCGGTCCCAGGTCACCGTTTGGTGACCCACTTCCGCGAAGGCGACGCTGTCGTCATGCATCCCGTCAGTGTGGCCCACGAGTTCGCCGCCGCCTTCAACTCCCAGAACGCGGACGCCGTCGACGCCGTCTACGAACCCGGCGGCCTGTTCGTCCCGCACCCCGGCCAGACCGTCACCGCAGCCGCACGCCGCCAAGCCAACCAGCGGTTCCTCGACCTCGGACTGCCGATCGACCTGACGCCCAGGCACGTCTACGAACACGACGGCATCGCCCTGCTCATCGTCGACTGGACCATCGGAGACGTGACAGGCACCGCCACCGACGTCGCGCGCAAAGGCAGCGACGGCCGGTGGCGGTACGTGATCGACAACCCCTTCGGCACGAGCGCGGGCTAGGCCGCGGGCGGCTCCATCGCCCCGGTCATGATCGCCACCGCGTCCGACATCGACACCGACTTCGGGTCGACCACGGCCTTGCGGCGACCCAGGCGCTGGATGTGGATGCGGTCGGCCACCTCGAACACGTGCGGCATGTTGTGGCTGATCAGGATCACCGGCAGGCCCCGCTCCCGCACCTGCAGGATCAGGTCCAGCACCGCACGCGACTCCCGCACACCCAGCGCCGCGGTCGGCTCGTCCATGATCACCACCCGGCTGCCGAACGCCGCCGCGCGCGCCACCGCCACGGCCTGACGCTGGCCACCGGACAGGGTCTCCACGGCCTGGCCGGGGTTCTGGATCGTCATGATCCCCAGCGCGTCGAGCTGACGGCGCGCCTCCTCCCGCATGCCGGCCCGGTCGAGCATCCGGAACACCGACCCCAGCACACCGGGCCGGCGGCGTTCGCGGCCCAGGAACAGGTTCGCCGCGATGTCGAGCGACGGCGACACGGCCAGCGACTGGTGCACCGTCTCGATGCCCGCCCGCCGCGCGTCCAGCGGCGTCGAGAACGACACCTCCTCGCCGTCGACGAAGATCGAGCCCTCGTCCGGCAGCACCGCCCCGGACAAGGCCTTGATCAGCGACGACTTGCCGGCGCCGTTGTCGCCGATCACCGCGAGGATCTCGCCGGGCAGCAGCTCGATGTCCGAGCCCGCCAGCGCTGTCACCCTCCCGTACCGCTTGACCAGGCCACGGGCCTGCAGCACCGGCGTGGTCATGCCTTCACCTTCCTGATCCACTGGTCCAGCGACACCGCGACGATGATCAGCACACCCACCGCCATCGTCTGCCACAGCACGTCGACCCCGGCCAACGCCAGGCCGTTGCGGAACACCCCGACGATCAAGGCACCCAGCAACGAGCCCACCACCGCGCCACGGCCACCGAACAACGACGTCCCGCCGATCACCACCGCCGTGATCGAGTCCAGGTTGTCGGTCTGCCCGGCCTGCGGCGACGCCGACGCGATCCGGCCGATCAACGTCCACGCCGCCACCGCGTAGATCAGCCCCGCCGTCGCGTACACCGACAGCAGGACCCGCGCCGTCCGGATACCCGACAGGCGCGACGCCTCGAGGTCGTCACCGGTGGAGTAGACGTGCCGGCCCCACGCGGTGTTCTTCAAAATGAACGCCATCGCGGCCACCAGCAGCACCAGCATGATCGAGCCGTAGGTGATCCGAGTGCCGCCCACGGTGAACGTCTGCCCGGTGAACAGCAGCAACGACGGCATGTCCGTGCCACGGATCGTCGCGCTGTGCGAGTACCAGAGGTTCAACGCGAAGAACACGTTCAGCGTCCCCAGCGTCACGATGAACGGCGGCAGCTTCAACCGGGTCACCAGCAACCCGTTGAGCAGCCCGCACACCGTGCCCACCAAGAACCCCAGCAACAACGAGAGCACGCCGGGCAGCCCGGTCTCCGACGCCACCTTCGCCATCACGATCGACGTCAGCACCATGATCGCCCCGCACGACAGGTCGATGCCCGCCGTCAGGATCACGATCGTCTGCCCCACGGCCAGCGTCCCGACGACCGCGACCTGCTGCAGGATCAGCGAGATGTTGCCGGGCGTGAGGAACCGCTCCGACAGCAGCGCGAACACGACCACCGACACCAGCAGCACCACCGCGGGCCCGATCGTGGCCTGCGCGTGCAGCAGGTGCTGGACCCGTGTCAGCAGGGAGCGGTCCCGCTCCTCCACGACAGCCGTCATGGTCTCAGCCCCAGCAGTTCTGCAGGCCGAACGCCGAGTCCTTCGACTCCACGCCCTGCGCCGGCTGGTCGGTGATCAACGTGACGCCCGTGTCGGTGTTGGAGGGCTTCGTGCCGTCCTTGGCGAACTTCGTGACCGCTTCCACGCCCAGCTGCGCCATCTTCAACGGGTACTGCTGCGAGGTCGCCCCGATCACCCCGGCCTTCACGTTCTGCACGCCGGGACAGCCGCCGTCGACCGACACGATCACGACGTCCTTCTCCTTGCCCGCCGCCTTCAACGCCTCGTACGCGCCGGCCGCCGCGGGCTCGTTGATCGTGTAGACCAGGTTGACCCCGGGGTCCTTCTGCAGCAGGTTCTCCATCGCCGTGCGGCCACCGGACGGGTCACCGTTGGTCACGTCGTGGCCCACGATCCGCGGGTCGGACTCGTCACCGATGCGGGCCTTGTCCTTCACCTCGACGCCGAAACCCTCCAGGAAACCCTGGTCGCGCTGCACGTCCACCGACACCTGGTTCGGGTTGAGGTCCAGCAGCGCGATCTTGGCCTGCTTGCCGGACTTCGCGAACGTCGCCTTCGCCCACTGCCCGATCAGCAGCCCCGCCTTGTAGTTGTCCGTCGCGAACGTCGCATCGGCCGCGGACGCCGGTTCCAGCTGCGTGTCCAGCGCGATCACCAGCAGACCCGCCGCCCGCGCCTTGTCCACCGACGGCACGATCGCCTTCGAGTCCGACGGCGTGATCAGAATGCCCTTCGCACCCGAGGCGATCAGGTTCTCGATCGCGTCGACCTGCGTCTGGTTGTCGCCGTCCTGCTTGCCCGCGAACGACTGCACCGTCGCACCCGAGGACGAGGCCGCCTGCTGCGCGCCCTCCTTCATCTTCACGAAGAACGGGTTCGTGTCCGTCTTCGTGACCAGGCCGACGAGCGTGCCACCGCCCGACGTGCCGCCACCGTTCCCGCACGCCGCCGCGGCCAGCGTCAGCACCGCCACCGCCGTCAGCCCGAACGCTCTGCGCGACATGACTCCTCCTACGTCAACGTTGACGTAACCGAGCGGACAAAGAGTGGGCGCGGTTACGTGCGAAGTGGGGATTCCATTACGTCATCGTTGACGCTAGCTTTCCGAGAGAAGACGCCACAACCGGCCGTTACGCAAGCGTTACTCGAGGTGGGTGGACATGGATCAAGCTGGCGAAAGACGCGAACCCACGATGCGCGACGTCGCGGCACTGGCGAAGGTCAGCACCAAGACCGTCTCCCGCGTCATCAACGACCTGCCCGGCGCCGGCCCCGAAGTGGTCGAACGCGTCCGCGCCGCCGCCCGCAGCCTCGGCTACCGGCCCAACCTCACCGCCAGCAGCCTGCGCCGCTCCGACCGCCGCAGCGCCACCATCGGCGTGCTGTTCGAAGACCTGTCCAACCCGTTCGACTCCGCCCTGCTGCGCGCCGTCGAGGACCGTGCCCGCCACAACGGCGTCCTCGTGCTCGCCGGCAGCAGTGAGGACGACCGCACCCTGCAGGGCGAACTGCTCGTGTCGCTGTCAGCGCGCCGAGTCGACGGCGTCGTCGTCATGGCCGCCGGTGGCCACCAGGACGCGCTGCAGCAGGAACGCGAACGCGGCACCCCGATGGTGCTCGTCGACCGCCCACCCACCTTCGGCGGCACCGACTGCGTCACCACCACCAACCGCGAGAGCTCCCGCGAAGCCGTCCTGCAACTGGCCTCCCTGGGCCACCGCGACATCGCGTTCCTCGGCGACCGCCGCACGCTGTGGACCAGCCAGGAGCGCTACACCGGCTACCTCGAAGGCCTCGCCCAGGCCGGGCTCACCCTGCGCGAGGAGCTCGTGCGCACCGACCTGCACGGCGCCGACCTCGCCGAAACCGCCGCGACCGAGCTGCTCGACCTCGACCGGCCGCCGTCCGCGCTGTTCACCGCGCAGAACCTCGTCACCGTCGGCGCCATGCGCGTGCTGCGCGCCCGCGACCAGCAGCACCTCATCGCGCTCATCGGCTTCGACGACTTCCCGCTCGCCGACATGCTCGAACCCGGCATCACCGTCGTGCGCCAGGACGTCCCGGGCCTGGGCCGCAAAGCCGCCGAGCTCATCTTCGCCCGCATCGACGGCGACACCTCACCACCCGTGCACGCCGTCGTCCCCGCCGCCCTCGTGCGCCGCGGCTCCGGCGAGATCGCCCCGTCAGCGCCCAGGTAGGTCAGCGCACGGAGAGCACCGCGTCGAGCACCTGCGGACCGGACAGCAGCACCTCGTCGTTGTGGTCGGCACCCGCGACCTCGACCAGCCGGGCCCGTGCCGCCGTCGCCACCTCACGGCTCTGCGCGGGCGGCACCACGGAGTCCGCGGTCCCCAGCACCACCACCGTCGGAACGTCCACAGCGGACACCCGCTCCACCACGGGATACTTGTCCCGCAACAACATCTTCACCGGCAGCCACGGGTAGTGGTACGACCCGGCGGCGGCCAGCGACGCGAACGGCGAGCGCAGCACGAGTCCCCGCGGTGGGCGGAAGGTCGCCAGTTCGACGGCCACCGCGGCGCCCAGCGACTCGCCGAAGTAGATCACCGGGCCGTCGACCAGGTCCAGCGCCGCCCGCGCGTCGTAGGTCAGGCCCTCCTCGGAAGGCTCACCGGGGTTGCCGCCGTAACCGCGGTAGTCGAACAACAACACCGACAACCCGCGATCGGTCAGCTCACGGGCCAGCGGCACCCGCCCCAGCCGGTTACCGCCGTTGCCCGGGAACACGATCACCGTCGCCGGCGCCTCGGGCACCTCGAAGTGCCAGCCGTCCAGCATCAGGCCGTCCGCCGTCACCAGCCGCACGTCGCGGCCACCGGGCAGCACCTCCTCCGCGGACGGCAGCGGACCGGGGGAGGGGAAGTAGACCAGCTTGCGCTGAAAGGCGAAGACCACGGCGACGATGGTGACAACCACCGCCGCCGCGATCAACACCGCCCTGCGCATCAGCTCATTTCAGCAGCGCTTGTCCGTGTTCGCGAAGAACGCGTACTCGGGGTTGTCCACCAGGTGCCCCTGCGCCTGCGTGCACACCGACACCGTGTCGGTGCCCTTCGACCACACCTCGCGGTCACGGTTCGAGCCCTTCACGTGCCCTGTCGAACCAGGAGCCAGGATCGTCGCCGTGACGTAGTAGTTGTTGCCCTTGTTGTGGTACGAGTCCCACACGTACACATACGCCCAGTTCTTGCCGCACCCCTTGAACTGCTTCACCGACGCCACCGGGCCACCGCCCTCGTCGATGTAGGCGGTACGGCCGATCTGCGTCACCGGACCACAGCCGGGCGCAGACTCGGCGTGCGCGATCCCGGACGACAGCCCGGTCAGAGCCAATGCGGCCACCGCCGCGACAGAAACGAATCTCACGCCGCTACCGTGCCCCGCTGCAGTTAGCCGGCGGTAAATCGGCGGGGGAGCAACACCGAGATCGCCGCGGCACTGACCAGCATCACCACCGCGACCCCCAGCGCGAGCCGCACCCCGTCCACGAACTCGCCCGCCCCCGCGGCCACCGCCCCGAACACCGCCACCGCGAGCGCGCTACCGGTCTGCCGGAACGAGTTCAGCACCCCGGCCGCCATCCCCGCCCGATCCGCGGCGATGTGTCCCATCAGGACAGCGGTCAGCGACGGCACCGCGCACCCCAGCCCGAACCCGACCGGCACGAGCAGCACCGCGATCAGCGGCCGCGGCGTGCCCTCGTCCACCCCCCACAGCAGCGCGAGCATCGCCGTCGCGCAGATCAGCTGGCCCGCGGCGATCGGCAGCCGCGGCCCGAACCTGGCCGCCACCCGCGCCGACACCAGGTTGGCCACCGCGACCACCGCCGTCATCGGCAGGAACATCAACCCCGCCGCCATCGGCGACAGGCCCAGCACGTCGTGGAAGAACAGGCTCAGCACGAACACCAGCCCGTAGAACGCCGCGTTCAGCGCGAACCCGATCGCCACCGACACCGTCACCGTCCGGGAACGGAACAGGCTCAGCGGCACCATCGGCGCCGCCACCCGCGACTCGACCAGCACGAACGCCACCGCCGCCAGCACGGCCACACCGAACGCCAGCGGCTGCCCGCCCTCGATCACCCCGAACGTCAACGCCACCAGCGCCACCAGCGCCGTGACCTGACCCAGTGGATCGAGCGGCCGCATCAGACGCGGCGACTGCGGCATGCGGGACAGCACCACCAGTGTCGCGATGCCGATCGGCACGTTCACGAAGAAGATCGCCCGCCAGCCCACTGTGCCCGCCAGCACCCCGCCCACCACCGGCCCCGCGGCGATCGCCAGAGCCCCGCCGACCGTCCACAACGCGATCGCCCGCGCCCGCCGCGCAGCGTCCGGGAACGCCTGCCGCACCAGCGCCAGCGACGAGGGCAGCATGATCGCCGCCGCGCCACCCTGCAGCAACCGGGCCGCGATCAGCTCACCCAGCCCCGGCGCGAGCCCGCAGGCAGCCGAGGCGAAGGTGAACACAGCGGCACCGGCGCCGAACGCGCGGCTCGCACCGAACCGGTCCGACAGAGCGCCCGCAGACAGCAGCAGAGCGGCCAGCATCAGCACGTAGGCGTCCACGATCCACTGCAGCGCCGCCGTACTGCCGCCGAGCTCGCGGCCCACCCCCGGCAGCGCCACGTTCATCGCCATCGAGTCGAGATTGAGCAGGAAGATCCCCAGGAACGCCGTGGCCAGAACCAGCTTCGGCCTCGCCGGCGCCGTCCTGTCCATCACGAGAGTTGTCACGCGACCAAGGCTGGTGAGAAACGCGGGCGCCGGGCAGACCGCGTCTTCCGGGGTGTTGCAGAGGGGGTGTGACACGGCCAGGGAACTGCGGCCTCCCGCTGGCAGACTGAAAGCCATGACCGAGTTCGGCAGGTTCCTGCGAGCACGCCGCGGCGGCATCAGCCCCGCCGACGTCGGGCTGCCCGCCAGAACCGGCCCGCGCCGCACCCCAGGCCTGCGCCGCGAAGAGGTCGCGGCACTGGCCGGAGTGAGCATCGACTACTACGTGCGCCTCGAACGTGGCAAGGAAACCCGTCCCAGCCCGTCGGTCGTCGACGCACTGGCCGAAGCGCTGCGACTCAACTGCGAGGAACGGAACTTCCTGCGCGAACTGGCCGCCACCGCAGCCCGGCAGGCACCCGAACCCCGCGCGCTGCCCTCACGCCGCGTCCGCCCCACCACGCAGCTGGTGCTGGAGACGTTGCGGCCCAACCCCGCCTACGTCGTCAGCCGCACCAACGACCTGCTCGCCGCCAACCCCGGCGGACTGCGGCTGCTGCACGGCATCGAAGACTGGCCGGAGAGACAGCGCAACACGATCAGGTACACCTTTCTGCACCCCGCCGCCCGCGCGCTGTGGAAGGACTGGGACCGCAAGGCGCAGGACTGCGTCGCCCAGCTGCGCGCGGTCGCCGGCACCGACCCCGACGCCCCCGACCTGGCCGCGCTCGTCGGCGAGCTCATCGTCAAGAGCCCCGACTTCAACCAGCACTGGGAACGCTACGAGGTCCGCACCATCGGCAACGGCGAGAAGACCGTGTGCCACCCCGAGGTCGGCACCATGACGCTGTCGCACGAGGCGATGACCCTGAACCGATCCCAGGGCCAGCGCCTCGTCGTCTACCTCACCACGCCCGGCACACCCGACCACGACGCGATGACACTGCTGGATCTGCTGGCTAGCCCGCGGCCACCGCGTACAGGAACCACGTCGAGTGCGGGATCCACTGCTCAAGCCACCGCCAGTCCGTGTTCGGACCCGACGACGCCACCCCCGGATCCCACTCGATCCCCCGGCCGTCCGCCGCACGCCCGGTGATCCCGTTGACGATCCCGCCCGCCGCCCGGATCCACCGCCACGACCCGACGGCCGAGCCGTCCGGGTACTCCAGGTAGATCGGCGACGTGCGCCCGCTGCCCTCCAGCATGCTCACGTCGAACGGGTTGCAGCCCACGATCCAGTTCAGCTGGTCCGCCGCGTACGCCCGCAGCTTCGCGCCGAACGCCGCGTCGAACCTCGGCGCCGCCAGCCGTGCCGCCGCCGCCAGTGAGGCCAGGCGCGCGTTCTCGCCCTGCCACCACGTGCCTGCCGCGTCGTGCGGGAAGAAGAACCCGTCGAACCGCTCACCCGCCGCCGTCTGCACCACCTGCCGCGCGTAGCCGAACGGGTTCGGCACCGCGCCCGTGATCGACAGCTCGAACTCCAGCGACTTGCGCACCGCCGCCAGCACGCCATCACCCGCGATCGACGAGTACGCCAGCAGCGCGACGACCGGCATGCCCGCGTCCGACGGGTGGAAGTACGGCCGATCCTTGTCATCAGCCCGGAAATGGCCCCTCGGCAAGATCCGGGCGACCAACGCGGCCGCGCGCTTGTCCGCCTCCGCCCGGTACTCGGGCTTCTGCGTTGCCTTGACCAACTCGACGGCCGCGAGCAGGACGTTGTAGTCGTCCTGGATGTTCTCTTTACCGTCGTTGGTCAACCGCACGTTGTTGACCTGCAAGAACGCGAACGCCGCCTCGGCCGCCGCGAGATACTTCGATCGCGGGAAGTCACCGTCGACCGTGCCCCGCGCCGCCCGTGCCAGCGCCGCGATCGCGACACCACACCCCTCGCGGTAGTTCAACGGACCCTTGCGCAGGAACCGCTTCGACGGGTCGATGCCGATGTCGTCCTCCTGCGGCTGGCGCACCGAGCCGTAGAACGACCCGCCCGGCATCTGCACCCGCACCAGGTAGTCCGCCCCGTACACCGCCTCGTCGTGCAGCAACTCCCGCAGATGCCGGAAGTCCGGGTTGTTGCGCCGCGTCAGCTCGTCGTAGGACGCCCACAGCACGTACGCGGTCAACGGCAGCTGCAGCGTGTTGCAGAACGAGTACTTCGACAGCTGCGTGAAGTGCTTCGACCAGTCCGCCGCCGCGTCGTACCACCCGCCGTGCGCGTCCACCCGGACAGATGGATCGGGCTCGTAGGGCAGCGAGCGGTCGACCCGGTCGTACTCGCCGAACGACCGCGAGTCCTTGAAGAACCGCACCACGTGCGGCAGCGTCCGCCGCTCCAGCACCAGCGGCTCGATCACGAACGGCCGCGACACCCCACCCTCGGTCGACAGCACGAATTCACCAGAACGTGTGAAATTCGAGAAGTCGACGACGGAGTAGAACGACGGCACCGCCGGGAACTGGTTCGCCTTCCAGTCCGCCACCGGCCCCACCACACGAGCCGTACCGCGATGCACCACCTTGCCCGTGCCCTGCTCGACCAACTCGAACCGGTGCGGGCCCGGCGTCGTGCAGCCGATCACCGCCCGTTTCGGCCCGGTCGCCTCGTACCCGACGTTGTTCGTCAGCACCCACGTCAGACCGCCCGGAGCAGCCGAAGCCGTGCCCGCCGCGGCTAGCGCGCCCGCCGTTCCCAGCAGGAACGAACGCCTTGCTGTGCCCATCCCGTACGCCTCCAAAGCATTACGGAGGGCGGCGGCGTGATCACCCTACGGCGTGAGCGTCCGTGAGAACAGGTCCAACAGCGCGGTCCAGTGGCGTTGGGTGGCGTCGGCGCTGTACATCGCGGTGTCGGCCTGCGTGTAGCCGTGGTGCGCACCCTCGTACACCTCGCACTGATGCGTGACGCCAGCAGCAGTGAGCGCCTTCTCCAGGCGCTCGATCTGCTCGGCGGGCATCGAGGAGTCCTGGTCGGCGTGCGCGAAGTACAGCTCGGCCGTGATGCGGTCAGCCAGCAGGTGCGGGCTGTCGTCGGCCTCGGAGGCCAGTTGGGCACCGTGGAAACCCGCCGCCGCGGCGACCCGGTCCGGGTAGGTGCCCGCGGTGCGCAGCGCCAGTCCGGCGCCCATGCAGTAGCCGGTGACGCCCACCGGTCCGTCCGCGGTCAGCGGCGAGTCGGCCAGAAACTGCAGGTAGGACTTGGCGTCGCGCATCAGCGCGTCCGGCGTCAACGACCGCAGCATCGGCATGATCTTCTCGAACAGCTCCGGCCGCGCCCTCGGGTCGATGAAGTCGGGCAGCTCGATCACCGGAGCCGGGCCGATCCGGTAGAAGACGTTGGGCACCAGCACGACGTACCCGGCCGCGGCGAGGCGGTCGGCCATCGAGCGCAGATGCGGGCGCAGACCGAACGCGTCCATGTAGAACAGCACAGCGGGGAACGGGCCGTCGCCGTCGGGATGTGCGAGGTAGGCGTCCGCGGTGCCGTCCTCGGTGGTCACGTCCACGGTCGTGCCAGGCATGTGGTTCCTCTCGAGAATCCGGTTACTTCGCCGGCGCGAACGGCACCAGCACGACGGTGATGTTGTCGTGGCCGCCCGCGTCGAGAGCGACCTTCACGAACTCTTCCGGCCCGCACGGCAGCAGCGGCTGCAGGTCCTCGGGCTCGGGCCGGTAGTTGTGCAGCCCGTCCGAGCACAGCAGGAACACCCCGGGCCCGGTCGGCTGCAGCGTCACGACCTGCGGCTCCACCCGGCCGGCGTCCGCGCCGATCCACCGCGACAGCACGTGCGCGCGACGGTCCGTGCGCGCCTGCTCCTCGGTCAGCACGCCCTCCAGCACGAGCTGAGCGGCCCACGTGTCGTCGGTCGTGAGCTGCTTGGAGCCCTCGTCGGACAGCCAGTACGCGCGCGAGTCACCGACCCACCCGATCGTCACCGACGTCTCCGTGACCAGCGCGGACACGAACGTGCACGACGGCGCGACACCGCGGCCACCCGCCTCGAGCGGTTCGGCCTCCACGAGCTGCTCGACCGCGAAACAGGACGCGGCGACGGCGTCGATCATCGCCTGCTCCGGGTCCGCGGTGTCGATCAGCGCGTTGAGCAGCACGTCGACAGCGGCGTCGGCGGCGGCCTGAGAGGCCTGCTCAGCGCGTTCGGACGAGGCCACACCGTCGCAGACGACCGCGGCGACACCCTTGCCCGCGACGTGCCCGAACGCCATCGAGTCCTCGTTGCGCGCCCGCCGCTTGCCCCGGTCCGACACACCCGAGACCGCACCGAGCGTGTACTCGACCCGGTCACGCGCCGACGGCTGGTGACGGCCGCACTGGGTGCAGTAGTCCTCGTCATCGATGTCGGGCGAGCCGCACAGGATGCACGAAGCCTGCGCGGGACCGGTCGGCCCGCCCAGCGGCGTGCGGCGGACCAGCAGGTTGCGCCCGCACGCCTCGCAGAACCGGTCCTCCGGCGCGACGGGCGCGAAGCACTCCGGGCACTTCAGGGTGTCCATCAAACCAACGTCCTAGGCCTTACCGCGTTCGCGCGGTCCACCAATGCGATCCGTTCCTCCGGCGTGGCCGCGAACCGGGCAAGCGTGCGGTAGCGCGCCTCTAGACCCAGCCGAAGCTCGTGTTCGGAGAGTGCACAGTCCAGCACCCTGCCCTCGGCGGCCTGATTGCGGGTCACGTAGTCGTACGCCGCCTCCAGCACCTCCGCCGACAGCTGGGTGTGCGAATGGACGTCGATGTCCAAGGCGTGCAACCGTTCCCCGGCCGCGACGAGGTCCTCCGCGGCGCAGTCGCCGAGCTGCGCGCGCACCGCCGCGATCTGCGCCGGCAGATGTTGTGAAGAAGTGTCCGGAACGGACAGCAGCACGTCGACCGCTCGCTGCCGGTCCCCGCAGGCCAGCAGGACGCGCGCCAGTCCGAACGCCGCCGACACGTACGCGTGGTCCGTGCGCCACACGAGCTCGTACCAGCCCGCCGCCTGCTCCAGGTCACCGGTCGCCTCGAAGCACGCGCCCAGCGCCAGCTTCGGCGCCGCCTCACCCGGCACCGCCGAGCACACCGCGTCGAAGAACCCCAGCGCGTCCCCGGCCCGCTGGTCGGCCAGCGCGGCCAGGCCCCGGTACCAGTCGGGCCGCCAGTCCTCGGGGTCCAGTTCGGACTCGTCGAACATCGACGGCGCCGTCAACGCCTCCAGCTCCCGCAGAGCGGCCTTCGTGTCACCGGACTCGATCAGCACCCGAACGATCCGGAACCGCACCTCCACGGTCAGCTCCGGCGCCTTGCGCAGGCCCTCCGGATCCGACGTCGCCGCCGTCGCCAGCCAGGACGCGGCCGCGTCGGAGGTGCTCACACTCGGCGCGGGCAACGCCAGCGCCACCTCCGCCAGGTCCAGCGAGCCCTCGACGCCGAACCGGCGGCGTTCCGGCGTGAACTGCCGCGACGGGCCCGGCCGCTGCACTCCGTCCTCGATCGCCAGCACCTCGCGCAGCACGCCCGTGAGCTGGTCGGCCATGTCCTCGGCAGAGGAGAACCGCAGCTCGGGGTTCGGGTTCGTGGCGCGCAGCAGCAGCCGGTGGAACGACTCGAACCGGCCCAGCAGCGCTTCCTCGTCCACCGTCGGCAACCGGTCCTTGCACCGGCCGCGGAAGTCGAACGGAAAGCTCATCACCGCCAGCGCCCGGCCCACGGTGTAGATGTCGGAGAACACCGACGGCCCGATCGTGCCGATCTCCGGCGCCTGGTAGCCGATCGTGCCGTAGATGGGGGAGTGGTGGTCGTCGATGCGCCGCACCGCGCCCAGGTCGATCAGCTTGAGCTGCTCCTCGGTGTGGATCATGTTGTCCGGCTTGAAGTCGCAGTACAACAACCCCACACCGTGCAGGTAGCCGACCGCGGGCAGGATCTCCAGCACGTACGCGATGGCCTGCGCGAGCGGCAGCGCCTCGTCGCCGCGGCCCTCCTTGCGCCGGCGCGTGATCATGTCCTTGATCGACTCGCCGCCGACGTACTCCATGACGATGTACTCGACGAGCTTGCCGGTCTCGCGGTCCTCGTGCCGGATGAAGTTGTGGATCTTCACGATGTTCGGGTGCTCGACCTCCGCGAGGAACCGGCGCTCGGCCAGCGCCGCCGCCATCGCGTCGGCGTCACCGGAGTCGAGCAGGCCCTTGAGCACCACCCACCGGTCGCTCACCGCGTGGTCGAGCGCCAGGTAGAGCCAGCCCAGGCCGCCGTGCGCGAGACACCCCAGCACCTCGTACTGGTCGTGCAGCACCTCACCGGGCGCGAGCTTCGGCGTGAACGAGTACGCGTGCCCGCACTGCGGGCAGAACCCCTCCACCCGGCCCGGCTTGCCGTCCTTGCGCCGCCCGACCTTCTTGCCGCACTTCGAGCAGAACCGCTTGGCCTCCGGGACCTCCGGGTTCTCCAGCACCGCCGTCTTCGGATCCCGGTAGGGCACCCGCGGCACCTCGACCAGGCCCGCGCCCAGCCGGCCGCGGCTCATCGACCGCGCGCTGCCCCGGCGCGTGCGGCCCGAGTTCGAGCGGGAGGCCTCCTGCGACACCGACCAGGGCGCGGTCCCCGGTGAGGTCGCGGGCCCCGTGACAGGAAGATCCAGATCCTCGCTCATCTCGCCACCCCCTAATCCCGATAACGAGCGACGGGCGGCGCTGGTGCCGGACCGAGCGTGTTGAGCCAACGCAAGTAGATCCCGCTCCACGTGCCGTTGGCGCGCATCTGTTCCAGCACGCCGTTGACGAACCGGACCAGGTCGTCCTGCCCCTTGGGGACGCCCACCCCGTACGGCTCCTCGGTGAACCGCGCCCCGACGACCTCGGTGTACGGGTCCTGCGCCGCCAGCCCCGCCAGGATCGTGTCGTCGGTGGAGATCGCGTCGGCCTGCCCCTGCTGCAGCATCACCAGGCAGTCCGTCCAGTTCGGCACGCTGACCGTCGTCTTCACCCGGCTCACGACGTTGCTGAGCGACGTCGACCCCGACGTCACGCACACCTTCTTGTCCTTGAGGCTGTCCACGCCCGTGACGCCGGAGTTGCGGCGCACCAGCACCCGCTGCCCGGCCTGGTAGTACACCTGCGAGAAGTCCACGTCCTTGAGCCGGTCGCAGGTGATCGTCATCGTGCGCACCACCACGTCGACGTCACCGCGCTTGAGCACGCCGATCCGCTCCGCCGCCGTCACGACCTTGAACTGGACCTTCTTCTCGTCGCCGAACACGGCCTTGGCGATCTGGCGGG
The DNA here is from genome assembly GCF_040629405.1 of Lentzea sp. NPDC005914. Classification (NCBI taxonomy): domain Bacteria; kingdom Bacillati; phylum Actinomycetota; class Actinomycetes; order Pseudonocardiales; family Pseudonocardiaceae; genus Lentzea; species Lentzea sp. NPDC005914. The sequence continues at coordinate 57,246 of NZ_JBEXVQ010000043.1, forward strand.
CCACGTCGACGTCGAAGCCCTCCAGTTCGCCGGTGAAGGAGTTGCGGAACCCCATCAGGTACGAGTTCTGGTCCACGCCCGCGATCAACCGGCCGCGCTTGAGGATGCGTTCCATGGTCGATCCCGCCGGCATCTGACCCGCCGCCGGCAGTGCGCCCGGACGCAGGCTCGCCGTCGCGTCGCACGACGGCGCCGGACCCGCGGTGCTGCTCGGAGCGGCCGTGACCGTGCTCGCGTCGGCCGGCTGCGGCGCCGGAGCGCTCCTGGGGATGACCTCGCTCGGCGCCGGACCCGCCGAACAAGCGCTGAGCAGCATCACCACTGCCAGAGTCAGGCGCCTCATCGGTACTCCTTGAGCCGCTGCCACAACCCCATCGTCGATCCCGCCGCGCTGAGCACCGCGAGCACCAGCACCCCGACCGCCGTGCCCGCCAGCGCCGCCCGTGCCACCGCCACCTCGTCGCTGAAGTCCTGCCGCGCCTGCCCGATCGCCCGCACCAGGTCCTGGTCCAGCGAGTCGAAGTACGGGTTGTCGATCAGCGCCACCGCGTCGTTGTACTGCCCGGCGTCGTCGGCCTCGCGGATGCGTTGATGCACCTGCTGCCACTGCCGGAAATGCCGCATCGCCTGGTCGACGGCCTCGGTGTTGTCCAGCTGTTTCGCCTGGTCCAGCTGCTTCTCGAGCTTCTCGGACACCTCGACGAAGTTCTTCTCGTAGCTCTGGCCCGCACCCCGCGCGACCAGCGTCAGCGTCTCCTCGCCGCGGGCGGTCAGCGTCGCGATCCGCGCCTGGGCGAGCACGTCGACCTTCTGCGACGCGGTGCGCGAGTCCGCCACGTCGTTCATCACCAGCACTGACACCGTGGTGACCCACAGCAGCGACAGCGCGGCCGCCCCCGTCGCCACGACCAGGCCGATGTTGAGCAGCCGATTCGTCTTGCGGGTCAAATAACGCTGCGTGAGCACCAGGGCGATCACGAACGCCAGCGCGACGCCGACCGAGCCCCACGGGAAGTTCGCCTCGTTCTGAGCCTGCGCGACCCGGTCCGTCTCCGCCCGGTACAGCTCCTGCGCCGAGGGCAGCAGCTGGGCGCGCATCAGCCCGGACGCTTCCCGCAGGTACGCGGCACCGACGGGGAAACCCTGCCGGTTGTTCGTCCGCGCGGTCTCGATCAACCCCGTGTAGACCGGCAGCTGCGCGGCCAGCGTCGCGGTGAGGTCGGGGGAGGAGGCCGTGGCGACGGAGAGGGCGGCCTGCGCCTGGGCGATGTCCGCCTCGTAGCGGTCCCGCAGCTGAGGGGGCTCCAGCCCGCCGGACAGGAACGCGCTCGCCGCCGTCGCGTCGGCGTCCTGCAACGCCCGGTAGACCTCCTGCGCCGCGTGCGCGAGCGGCTCCGACCGGGTGGCGAGGTCCTCGAGAGCCCGCTCCTGCCGGCTCACGCTCCACGTCGAGAGCCACCCGCTGGCCAGGCTCGCGACCACGAGCACGACGATGATCAGGCTCAGTCGCCCCGGTGTCGACCGCGCCAGGCCGGTGACCCGGCGCACCAGCGCCTGCCGCGGCTGCGAGTCGATCACCACGAGCGGGCCTCCCTGTGGCGGTACCTGTCACGCGACCCGGTGATCGCCACCACGCCGCGTGGCGTAACTGTAGGCACCCGTGCGGCACCGCGTGGGAATTAGCGGCTCATCCCGCGAGGTGTCATCAGCCCGTAACTGTGGAGATCAGCTTCGGCGCCCGTCAGGGGTGGCTCGGTCCGCCTGCTGGACGAGGCCCAGGAACTCCTGGGAGAGCGAGCCCGCCCGCGCGATGTGCTCCTTGAACTCGTCGAGCACGCGCGCCGCACGAGGATCGAGGTCCGCGCCGGCACGCACGCGCCGGGCGACGTCGATGCCGGAGAACGCGAGCATCGTCATCAGCCCGCCGAGGATCTCGACCTCCGCCGCGCTCGCGGGTCCTTCCACCGACGTGGCGTCGTGGAGGTCCATCAGCGCTTCCCGCACCGCGCGCCGCACGTCCTTCGTCACCGCGTCTCCCTCTGCCGCGCGTCGACCAGCCGCTCCACCCCGTCCAGCAGCGTCTCCAGCCCGAACTCGAACGAGTGCTCCGGGCTGAACGCGCTCTGATGCGCCTGCCCGACAGCGCCGCCCACCCGCGCGGCGACGGGGTAGCGGGCCGGATCGAACACCGTCATCAGGAACGGCGCCGCCGCGTCCCACCACTGCTGGTCTGTCAGCCCGCTCTCCTTCTCCGTCACCGCCGCCGCGGTCAGACCCCTCGCCGAGTTCTGCACGTGACCGAGCACCAGGTTGAGCACCGAGTCCATCTCCACGTCGGACAGGCCGATGCCCTCCAGGCCGCCCAGCTCGAAGTCGTACTTCGCCGCCACCTGCGGTCCCAGCACCGTGCGCGACGGCGCCACCTGCAGCAACCACGGATGCCGCCGGTACAGGGCCAGGTTCTCCCGCGCCACGTAGGTCAGGTGCTCGCGCCAGCCCTCGCTGGTCTCGCGTCCCGTCACGGCCTGGACCGTGTCGACCATGACGTCGATCAGCTCCCCCTTGCCCGGCACGTAGGTGTAGAGCGACATCGTGCCCACGCCCAGCGACTCGGCCACGCGCCGCATCGACAGCGCCTTCAGCCCGTCGGCGTCGGCCAGCGCGACACCCGCCTGCGCGATGCGGTCCACGCTCAGGTCGGGCTTGCCCTTCCTGGACACGCGCTCCTGGGTGCGCCACAGCAACGCCAGCGTCCGCGCCGGGTCACCGCTGCCCGTGTGTTCGATCACGAGCGCGACCCTACCGTACCGTATAGTGTACGGTACAGAGTATGTTCGGCCAGCTCCGCGGAAAAGCCCTGTTCGAAGCCTTACCCGACGCGCTGAACGACACCGGTTACTGGGGAGTGGCCACTGCGACGGCACTGAACCTCGTCGCGCGCGGCCGGATCGTGCCGAGCGTGACGGAGGACGGCCACGACACCTGGCGGATCGGACCGCTCGACCACGCCGACGAACTGCATCTGCGGCAGCTCGCGGCCCACGGCGACTACGACGAGCTGCGGGAGTTCCTGGACGCGGTGGCGGACGTGCTGCCCCGTGGCGGGACGAAAGGCCCCTTCGCGGCCACCGAACCTCGCCACGTTCCGGAGCTGAAGGCGTGGGCGGACGAGCAGATCACGCTCTCCCTGCGCATCGAAACGACCGATGACCTGCGGTTCCGGGCGATCGTCCAGGTCCGCGGCATCACCGACCCCTACCCGCGCGACGTGCGCGGGTCCGGGCGCGAGCTCGACGCGATCCGGGCGATCGGCCGCTCCACCTGGCCGCCGTTGCAGCGGTTGCTCGACCAGGCCGAGCTCACCGACCAGGAGGTCGCCGAGCTGCTCGAGACCGACATCGAGGTTCACTGGCCGAAGAACCTGACCACCGGTCTCACGGCGAAGGCCGTGATCGGCGAGTCCAGCGGGCAGTTCAACGCCGGCGACCTGCTGACGTTCAACTGGCAGCTGGCGCTCGGTGCGTCGGCGCTGACCGACGCCGAGATGGACGTCATCGCCGAAGCCAGCCGGCCCGTGGTGCGGCTGCGCGACCAGTGGGTGCTCGTCGACCCGGCGCTGAAGAAGAAGGCCCGCCAGCAGCTCGCCCCGATCACCGCCGTCCAAGCCGTGACCGCGGCGCTCACCGGGGTGGCCGTCGTCAACGGCGAACAGGTCGAGGTCGCTCCGCACAGCCTCACGACGGCGATCAGCTCGATCCCCGAGATCCCGGCGCCCGCCGGGCTGCGGGCCACGCTGCGCGACTACCAGCTGCACGGCCTGCGCTGGCTCGCGCACATGACGTCCCTCGGCCTCGGTGCGTGCCTCGCCGACGACATGGGTCTCGGCAAGACCATCACGCTCATCGCCCTGCACCTGCACCGCCGGTGCGAACCGACGCTGGTCGTCTGCCCGGCGTCACTGCTCGGCAACTGGGAACGCGAGATCCACCGGTTCGCACCAGGCACGCCGGTCAGCCGCTACCACGGTCCACAACGGACGCTCCCGGACTCCGGGATCGTGCTCACCACGTACGGCACCATGCGCCTCGACGCGGAGGCCTTGAGGGGGCACGCGTGGGGCATGGTCGTCGCGGACGAAGCCCAGCACATCAAGAACCCGCACTCCGGAACGGCCAAAGCACTGCGTTCGATCCCGGCCGCCGCCCGCGTCGCCCTGTCCGGCACTCCGGTGGAGAACTCGCTGTCGGAGCTGTGGTCCATTCTGGACTGGACGACACCCGGTCTGCTCGGCACGCACCGCGCGTTCCGCACCTGCTGGCCCGAACCCGACGACACGCTCGCCAAGGTGGTGCGGCCGTTCCTGCTGCGCCGCCGCAAGTCCGATCCCGGCGTCGCACCCGAACTGCCGGCGAAGACCGAGACCGATCTGCCCGTCTCGCTCACCACCGAGCAGGCGGCGTTGTACGAGGCGCTGACCAGGGAGACTCTCGCCCAGATCGCCGGCAGTGACGGCATGGCGCGACGAGGTCTGGTGCTGAAACTGCTGACCGGACTGAAGCAGATCTGCAACCACCCGTCGCACTATCTTGGCCACTCCGCACTGCAGGGCACGTCGGGCAAACTCGACCTGCTCGACGAACTGCTCGCAACGATCGTCGCCGAGGACGGCTCAGCGCTGATCTTCACCCAGTACGTCGGCATGGCGCGGTTGCTGGAACAGCACATCAAACAGCCCACGCTGTTCCTGCACGGCGGGACTCCGGTGGCTCAGCGCGAGCGGATGGTCGACGACTTCCAGCAGGGCCGCGCGCCCGTGTTCCTGTTGTCGCTGAAGGCCGCCGGCACCGGGCTCAACCTCACCAGGGCCGACCACGTGATCCACTTCGACCGCTGGTGGAACCCCGCCGTCGAGGACCAGGCCACCGACCGCGCCCATCGCATCGGCCAGACCCGCCCGGTGCAGGTCCACAAGCTCGTCACCGAAGGCACCGTCGAGGAACGCATCGCCGCGCTCCTGCAGGACAAGCGCGACCTCGCCGACGCCGTCCTGCACGCGGGAGAGGCCGCGTTCACCGAACTGACCGACGCCGAACTGGCCTCACTGGTCGAGCTCAGGAGCAGCTGATGACCGCACGCGGATTCGCCGCGTTCCCGAAGATGAAACGCCGCGTCGCCACGACGTGGTGGGGCAAGGCGTGGGTGCAGGCGTTGGAGGACACCGCCCTCGACAACGCGATGGTCCGCCTCGGCCGCCGCTACGCCCACGCCGGCGTCGTCGGCCCGATCACCGTCAGCCCCGGACGACTCCACGCCCAGGTGCACGACGACTCCACCGTCCACAGCACCACGGTCCGCCTGCCGGTGCTGTCGTCCGTCCAATGGGGACGTTTCCTCGACCGCGTGGCCGAGCACCCGGGCCACATCGCCGCCTTGCTGGACAACGACGTGCCACGCGATCTCGTCGCCGCCGCCGAAGAGTCCGGTGTGGACCTGCTGCCCGGCATCGGCGACCTCGAACCGGAGTGCGACTGCGACGGCTGGGAGCTGCCGTGCCGGCACGCGGCCGCGCTCGCGTTCCAGGTCGGCTGGCTGCTCGACGCCGACCCGTTCGTGCTCCTGCTGCTCAAAGGCAAGCCGGAGTCCGAACTCCTCGACGCACTGCGGCAGCGCGTCGCCGGACCCGTCGGAACCAGAACACCTGTGGTGGTTTCTGCTGAACCAGCAGGTCAACTGCCCGCCCGTCCCGGACTCTCGACCACCACACCTGTGGTGCTCGCGGTCGAACCGCCGCCCGGATTCGACGCTGCCGAGCTGACCGCGTTGATGGAAATCGCCGCGAAGAGGGCGCGTTCGCTGCTGCGGTCGGGCACTCTCGACGCGTGAAGCGCTCCGAGCCCGTGGTGCTGCTCGCCCTGACGGCCGTCGCCCTGGTCGTCTCGGGCATCGCGCCGTACAGCCGCGCGACCTGGTACCTCGAAGTCGCGCCGGTCGTGATCGGCGCGGCCATCCTGATCGCCACCTACCGCCGCTTCCCGCTGACACCGTTGCTCTACCGGCTGCTCTTCCTGCACGCGCTGGTCCTGATCCTCGGCGGCCACTACACCTACGCTCGCGTGCCGCTCGGGTTCTGGGCGCAGGACCTGTTCGACCTCGCGCGCAACCACTACGACCGGTTCGCCCACTTCGTCCAGGGCTTCGTGCCCGCCCTGCTCGCCCGCGAGGTGCTGCTGCGCAAGACCTCGCTGCGGCCGGGCAGCTGGCTGTTCTTCCTCGTCGTGTGCGTGTGCATGGCGTTCAGCGCGTCGTACGAGCTGCTCGAGTGGGCGTCGGCGGTCATCGGAGGGTCTGCCGCGGACGACTTCCTCGGCACCCAGGGCGACGTCTGGGACACCCAATGGGACATGTTCATGGCGCTGCTGGGCGCACTCACGGCGCAGCTGACATTGGTTCGCGTGCACGATCGGCAGCTCGCCCGTGCCGTTTGAGAAGGCGATCGCGCACGTCTCCGCGCGTTCCACGGGCGGCCCGATGCCGCGTGATCTGCGGGTCACGCTCAACTTCCACCCCGGCCGCGGAGTGCTCGCCACGCTCGCCAGGGAAGGCGTCTACCGGTCGCAGTTCGAGACCGGCACCAGCAACGGCGGCCTCACCGCGCACCCCGGCGGCGCCCGCTGGGAGTGGGAGAGCCGTCTTTTCGGCGGCGCGTACGACACCGCGAACCCCGCCGACCGGCCCAAATACGGCGCGCTCAACCACCGGAAGCTGCCGCAGGGCGGCGCACCACGGTTCGGCTCGGCGCACCTGCGCCTCAAGGAACACGTCCTCGACCGCACGACGTTCTGCTACCCGGACAGCGTCTTCGACCCCGTCGACTTCGGCACCGCGCACCGCATGTCCCTCATCGAGCTCGCCGACGCCGACGACCGCGACCCGCTCGACAACTACATCGAGGCCCACGTGCACGGCCCGGTCACGCTCGACGACGTCGAAGCGGTCGTGCTCGACCCGAGCTTCGAGCACATCGAACTGCCGTGCCCGGTCGAATGGCACAAGGGGTTCCGGCTGTCCACCGAGGAACTCCTGCGCCACGCGGACTACCGCACACCGGAGTCCGTCGCGCTGGGACTGGAGATCGCCCAGGACGGGTTCATCGACCCGCACCTGCTCGACCACGCCGAAGCGCCGCCCCAGGTCGTGAAGCACCTGTGGCACCACCTCGCCAGATACGGCTACAGGTAGAGCGCGGCCAACTCCCGCACCGACGCCGTCACGTGATCGCGCAGCTCCTGAGGCGCCAGCACCTCGACCTCGCCGCCCATCCGCAGCAGCATCCCGGCGGCGTGCCCGATCGACTCGATGGGGATCGTCACCCGCACCCGCTCGCCATCGTCCACAGCGGACTCCGCGGCGGCTCGTGCCACCGCGGGCAGGACGTGCGACGCGAACGACTCGAAGCCACGCGCGGACAACCGGATGACCGCCTCACCGGTGTACTGCCGCGACTGGAACTCCTCCAGCGACGCCGTCCAGTGCGCCGCCAGGTCGAAGCCGGCAGGCCGCTCGAACGTCGAGTCCAGCACCGACACCGCCTGCATCTGCGACACCCGGTAAGTGGAGATCCGCGACGTTCCCTGAGCGACCAAGTACCAGCGCCCGGCCTTCAGCACGAGCCCCAGCGGCCGCAGAACGCGGCTGACCTCCTCCGGCGCCTGCCACCGCCGATAGGAGACCTCCAGCTGACGTGAGTGCCACACCGCGTCCGCCACCACCTCCAGGAACGGCGAGCGCTCGGGGTCGTAGTACCAGGCAGGCGCGTCGAGGTGGAACCGCGAGGCCATCCGCGAGGCCCGGTCCCGCATCGACGACGGCAACGCCGCCATCAGTTTGAGCTGCGCCGCCGTCACCGCGTCCCCGAGCCCCAGATCGGCCGCGGGCCCCGGCAGCCCGGCCAGGAACAACGACTCCGCCTCCTGCTCGGTCAGGCCCGTCAGCCGCGTGCGGTAGCCGTCCAGGAGCTGATACCCGCCGGCCGGTCCCGCGTCGCCGTACAGGGGCACGCCTGCGGTGTGCAGCGACTCCACGTCGCGGTAGATCGTGCGGACCGACACCTCCAGCTCGTCGGCCAGCGCCTGCGCGGTCATCCGCCCCTTCGTCTGCAAGAGGAGCAGCAAAGACACCAACCGGCTCGCGCGCATGCGAAGACACTGCCACAGGGTGTCAGTGATAGCTCATACGTTCGACGCATGGCTTTCTACGAGAAGCAGCTGGCGGTCAAGGAACCGCTGGTCGTCGCGGGCAGACACGTCAAGCGCTACGAGGTCGTCACACCCGGCCTCACCATCACCGACGACATCCGCGCGGCCGCCTACGCGTTCCTGCCCAAGATCTACCCCGGCTTCGACGACCCGACCCCGCCCGCCACCGTCACCGTGCTGCACCGCAGCTCCGCGGGCATGTACCTCAACGCCTACAACTGGGTCTGGGACAACGTCCTGCACTGCCGCACCGCCGTGTCCGGTGACCAGCCGTTCCTCGGCTCGACCGACCCGGATCTCACGCACTTCAGCGTCATCCCGAAGGACCTCATCGGCTGCGTGTGGGAGCTGCCGCCGCTGTCGTACGAGCGCGACGCGTGGGTGCGGCACGTGCTGGAGCCCGAGGAGCCCGACTTCGAGGCCTACCTGCAGGACACGATGGCCGAAGGGCTGGTCGGGCGATGAGGGACTGGCAGGGCGCCGCGTCACGCTGAAATCAGGTGGGCTGAAATCAGGTGGACGGAGTGGTTACGGTCGCAGACATGACCACCCCGGAGTCCGTTGTGCGCGTGCTGGCCGAACCGTCGAGGCTGCGGGCGTTCGCCGCCGTCGTCCTCGGCGCGGGAACGCTGGCCGACATCTCCGCCGCGTCCGGGCTCAAGGCCAAGGACGCGGGCATCGCGCTGCTCAAGCTCCGCGAGGCCGGGCTGGTCGAGGGTGACCCGGCCCGGCCCGCCGACCTGAAGCCGCTCGCCGCCACGCTCACGGAGTCGATGCCCGCTGACGGGCTCGCGCCGTTCGTGCGCGGCGACAAGCTGATCTCCTTGCCGGTCGCGTACGAACGCCGCCGCAAGATCCTCGAGCACGTCGCGTCACAGGCGTTCGTGCCGCAGACGTACTACGAGGAGAAGGAGATCAACGAACGGCTGCGGGCGTGGTGCGACGGGGGAGAACTCGACCACGTCACGATCCGCCGCTACCTCGTCGATCTCGGGCTGCTGGAGCGCGGGGGAGGCCTGTACCAGGCTCAACCCCTGCCGATGTAAGGCATGGTCGTGGCCATCACGGTCATGAACTGCACGTTGGCGCTCAACGGCAGCTGAGCCTGGTACAGCACCGCGTCGGCGACGTGCTGCACGTCGAACGTCGGCTCGGGCTTGGTCTCGAAGTTGGCCTGCAGCACGCCCTGGCCCATGCGCGCGGTCATCTCCGTCGCCGCGTTGCCGATGTCGATCTGCCCGCACGCGATGCCGAACGCACGGCCCTCCAGCGACAACGTCTTGGTCAGCCCGGTCATCGCGTGCTTGGTCGCGTTGTAGGCCACCGCGTGCGGGCGCGGCACCGACGCCGAGATCGAGCCGTTGTTGATGATCCGCCCGCCACCACGGGTTTTCATCACCTTGAACGCCTCACGCGCACACAGGAACGCACCAGTCAGGTTCACCCCGACGACCTTCTCCCACGCGCTGAGGCTGAACTCCTCGATCGGCGTCGCGCGGACGTTCGTGCCGGCGTTGTTGAACAACACGTCCACCCGGCCCCACCGCGCGACCACGGCGTCGAACAGGGCGACGACCGAGTCCTCCTGCGACACATCGGTCGGTACGACCATGGCGGTGGCGGCGAAACCCTCGGCCGTCTCGTGCAACGCGTCCTCGCGCCGCCCGGCCAGCGCCACCTGGAAACCCGCTCCCAGCAGGGTTCGCGCCGCCGCACGACCCACGCCGGAACCCGCTCCTGTCACGACCGCGACTGCCATCGGTGATCTCCCCTCGATCCAGCGATTGCCCGAAGTGTCCCGTGTGGAGTAATTACCTTGCGTGGAGTGCGAAGAGGACACCTGCCTGCTGTGCGCGGGCTCAGGCACCATGTCGTGGCAGCAACCCGTTCCCGGCCCGGAAGGCCTTGTGCTGCACGAGATGTCGCACCCGTGCCCCCGCGGCTGCTCCGGCTGGTGGAAGCTCCCTCACGGCGACCGCGGAGGCATCGTCCCAGGTGTTGTCGCAGGCAATGCGGCCCGTGCCAACGAGATTCCGGCCAGACCGTCCACCCCGGCCTGATCACCGAGCGTGAACGATGGGGGTCACCCATTATTGCCGCGAGGGTCCCTGCTTGGCGGCTGCGTCCACTCGGAGTAGAGGCGGACACTGATCCTCTGTGAAGGAGTGCAGCCGTTGCCATGGTTCTGGGCTCAACGAGGACCGGACCGCCTGCCGGGTCTGTGGCGGGATCGGCCAGGTCCCCGACCGGTAGCCGTGGCTATCTCTTGGTCATGAGAGTCGGGCCGAGGATGCGCCGGGCGATCCTCTTGGCCAGCGACTTCGAGTCGTGCGCGGCCGTCGGCTTCGTTGCCGCCGGTGCCGGTGCGGGCGTGGCCGGCGTGGCGGGAGCTGTCGCCGGCAAGGTCGGTCCCTCGATCTGGATCTTCGCGAACACCTGGGTCGCCGGCTCTGCACTGCCGGACTGCTGCTGCTCGATCGACACGCCAAGATCTTGCCATCGCTGTCATCCACGCCTGCGGCTAGGTCCTACCCGCCGGTACGGCCGTGACGGGCGTCACGCAGCACACTGGGCGGTGACGGCCCCAGGCGGAGTGTGATGACTGAGACGACCGAGCGGGCGGACGTGAGTCCGCCGCCGGACGCGCACCTCTGGGACCAGATCGCGAAAGGCGACCACGCCGCGTTCGCCGAGCTGTTCGAACGCCACGCCGAGGCGGTGTGGAACTACGCCTACCGGTTGACGGCCTCCTGGTCGCAGGCCGAGGACCTGCTCTCGGCGACCTTCCTGACGGCGTGGCGCAAACGCGGTGAGGCCCAGCTGGTGCGCGACTCCGCCCTGCCCTGGCTCTACACGGTGACGGCCAACCGCGCCCGCACCGAGTGGCGTGCGTCCCGCAGAGCCCTGCGCCTGGCCGGCAAGCTGGTCCCGCAGACCGTGGGCGACCACGCCGACGAGGTCGCCGCCCGCGCCGACGCCCAGCGCCGCCTGGCCGCCGTGGTGGCCGCCATCGCGAAGCTGCCGCACTCCGAACGCGAGATCGCCCAGCTCTGCCTGCTCGGCGACGTGTCCACCGCCGACGCCGCCACGCTCCTCGGGATCACCGAGTCGAGCGTCCGCGCCCGCGTCTCCCGCACCCGCGCTCACCTGCGCGATCTCACTCCCGAGGACACCCAGTGATCGACCAGCTGCCCGAGCACCGCGCCCTGCCCGACGACGTCCGCCTGCGGGCCCGCCGCCGTCTCAGCGAGGGCATGAACCCCCGCGCGAGCAACCGCAGGCCCGCCCTGATCGCCGCCGGCGTCAGCCTGCTCGCCGCGGGCGCCGTGTTCGCGGGACAGGCCCTCAACGGCGGCAACGCCGACGTGGCCACCCCGCCGATGCAGTACAACGGCGAGTTCGCCGGCCCGGACCGCGCGGTCGTCAACCGCGTCGAACGGGGCAAGGTCGCTCCTGACGCGCTGGCCCGCTGCGTCGCCGCCGCGAAGGCCCACCCGCCGGCCGACCAGTGGCAGACGATCGCGACCAGCACCAGGAACGGCACGATCCTCACCGCCTTCCGCGGCCCGACCGGCCTGTTCTTCTGCGCGAACACCGCCACCACGACGACGATCTCGGACCCGAACCCCGTCCAGATCGACGAGGGCCGGCGCAAGGTGAAGATCCTGTTCACCACGCCGAGCGGCACGATGGCGGGCCTGGTCTCGCCCGACGTCAAGTTCCTCAGCCTGTCCCGGATCGCCGAGCCCGACCAGAACACCACCATGCCCGCCCTGGTGGACGGACTGTTCCTCGCACCCAGCGGCTACACCTTGGCCGAGACCGGCACGAAGGCAATGGTCAACGGTGACGACTTCGCCGTGCGGGGCGTGCCGAAGCCCACCCCGTCCGTCGTCGACCGCCCGCTGCCGCCCGCCGCCCGCGACACGCCCGACGCCGCACGGCTCACCGCGTGCTTGAAGGGCCGGGCGGTCCCGGACGCCGACCAGTTCCGGCTCGGCGTCGTGGTCAGGGTCAGCGCCACCGACACGATCATCACCGGCCGGTTCGGTGACCTGCTGTTCTACTGCCGGAACTCGACCTCCGACCCCGACCCCGGTTCGCTGTTCGAGGTCGGCGACCTGAAAGCGGTCAGCGGCCAGACCATCGCGTCGATGACCGCGTTCTACGACTTCAAGCCGCGGAAGCCGCTGGACGAGGGGCAGCCGGAGTACAGCGGCAGCACCAGCTACGCGATCGCCGGCCTGGTCCTCGATCCGCGCGCCTCCTCGATCACCTACAGCCGGCCGGGCTCCGCCGACGTGCCCGCCTTCCTCGGCAACGGCACCTTCGTGCTGTCGGCACCGTTCATCGACCGGCACCCCGACGCCCGTGTCGTCGTGCGCGACGCCGCCGGGACGGTCCTGGAGACGCTCAAGCCCCATGACGTCCCGTAGACAGATTGATTAGCATGGCGAAGTGACACTAGAGGCGGTGGCTCCGGCCGGGTACAAGTGGATCGCGCTGTCCAACACGACACTGGGCATGCTGATCGCGACGATCAACTCGTCGATCGTGCTGATCGCGTTGCCCGACATCTTCAAGGGCATCGCGATCAACCCGCTCGACCCGGCCAACACCGGCTACCTGCTGTGGATGATCATGGGGTTCCTGGTCGTCACCGCGGTGCTGGTGGTGAGCTTCGGCCGCCTGGGCGACATGTACGGCCGGGCCCGCATGTACAACCTCGGGTTCGCGATCTTCACGTTCTCGTCGATCATGCTCGCGATCACCTGGTTCGACGGCGATGCCGCGGCGCTGTGGCTGATCGGCTGGCGGATCGTGCAGGGCGTCGGCGGTGCGTTCCTGATGGCGAACTCCTCGGCGATCCTGGCCGACGCGTTCCCGGTCACCCAGCGCGGTATGGCGCTGGGCATCAACGGCGTGGCCGCCATCGCCGGCTCGTTCCTCGGGCTCGTGGTCGGCGGCCTGCTCGCACCGGTCAGCTGGAACCTGGTGTTCGTCGTCTCGGTGCCGTTCGGGCTGTTCGGCACGGTCTGGGCGTACCTGAAGCTGCACGACACCGGCGAGCGCCGGCACGCCGAGATGGACTGGTGGGGCAACATCACGTTCGCCGTCGGCCTGGTCGCGGTGCTGGTCGGCATCACCTGCGGCATCCAGCCGCACGGCACCTCCCAGACCGGCTGGACCAGCCCGCTCGTGCTGACCTGCCTGGTCGGCGGCCTGCTGGTGCTGGCCGCGTTCGTCGTGATTGAGCACCGCGTGCCCAACCCGCTGTTCGACCTGCACCTGTTCGGGCTGCGGTCGTTCACCTGGGGCAACATCGCGAACTTCACCTCGGCGCTCGGCCGCGGCGGGCTGCAGTTCATCCTGATCATCTGGCTGCAGGGCATCTGGCTGCCGCTGCACGGCTACTCCTACGAGGAAACGCCGCTGTGGGCGGGCATCTACATGCTGCCGATGACCGTCGGGTTCCTGCTCGCCGCTCCCACCGCCGGGATCCTGTCCGACCGGCTCGGCAGCCGGATGCTCGCGTTCACCGGCAACCTGATCGCGGCGGCGACGTTCGCGCTGCTGATCGCCCTGCCCGTGGACTTCCCGTATTGGGCGTTCGCGCTGATCCTGATGTTCACCGGCATCGGGATGGGCATGTTCTCCTCGCCCAACCGCGCCGAGGTGATGAACTCGCTGCCCGCCACCGCCCGCGGCTCGGGCAGCGGGATGATGACCACGTTCCAGAACACCGCGATGGTGCTGTCGATCGGGTTCTTCTTCAGCCTGATCATCGTCGGCTTCTCGCAGTCGCTGCCCGGCGCGATGCGGACAGGGCTGGTCGAGCACGGGGTGTCCCCGGCGGCCGCCTCCCAGGTGGCCTCGCTGCCCGCAGTGGCCGTGTTGTTCGCGGCGTTCCTCGGCTACAACCCGATCCAGCAGCTGCTCGGCGACCAGCTCGCGACGCTGCCGCCGGACCAGGCCGCGTTCCTGACCGGGCGCGGGTTCTTCCCGAGCCTGATCTCCGCGCCGTTCGCCCAGGGGCTCGCCATCGCGTTCGGTTTCGCGATCGTGCTGTGCCTGGTGGCGGCCGTGGCGTCGCTGATGTGCGGGAAACCGGTGGACAACCGGGTCACGATGTCGAAGTGGAAACAGAACGCCTGACGCTGCGCCCGCTCGGAGCGTCCGATGTGGACCTGCTGCACGAGTTGCACGCGGATCCTGAGGTCATGCGGTTCCTCGATCCCGAACCGGTCGAGCACTTCCTCGGTGAGAGCTTCCTGGCGGCCTTCGAGAAGGACACCGGCAGGTTCGTCGGCTGGTTCGAGTTCAAGCCCGTCGGCGACGGCGTGGCCGAGCTCGGCTACCGGCTGCACCCCGAGTTCTGGGGCCGCGGGTACGCGACCGAGGGTTCGAGGGCGCTGATCTCGCGCGGTTTCACGACGGGTGACGTGCGGCGGGTCGTCGCCACCACGATGTTCGTCAACTCCGGGTCGCGGCGCGTGATGGAGAAGAGTGGGCTGCGGCACGTCCGCACGTTCCACGTCGACTGGGCCGAACCGCTGCCGGGCAGTGAGCACGGCGAAGTCGAGTACGCGCTCACAAAGGAGGAATGGCAGTCTGCGGGCATGTGGCAGACGGATTTGGTGGACCTCGACGCGTACTTCGCGCGCACCGGGGCGTCGGCGTCGAGTTCGTTGACGGAGTTGCACGAGGCGCATGTGCGCGCCATCCCGTTCGAGAACATCGACGTGATGCTCGGCCGTGTGCCGTCGTTGGACCTGGGTGACATCCAGGCCAAGATGCTCGGCCGTCGCGGTGGCTACTGCTACGAGCACCAGCTGCTGTTCACGGCCGTGCTGGAACGGCTCGGGTACGAGGTGCGGCGGCGGATGAGCCGCGTGATGACCGGGCCGCGCACGCACTTCGTGTCGCTCGTCGACGACCACCTGGTCGATGTCGGCTTCGGTGCCGGGATGCTGCACCCGATGCCGCTGGTGGACGGCGTGGTCGTGGACCAGGCCGGGTGGCCGCACCGGCTGCGCTGGGAGGACCGCTGGGTGCTGGAGAAGGAGACGGCGGACGGGTGGCAGCACATGCACGCGTTCGAGCCCGACGTCGAGCAGCGGCCCGTCGACTACATGATGGCCAACTACTACGTCGCCACGCACGAGCGGTCGCCGTTCAGCCGCCAGCTCGTCGTGATGCGTCTCGAACCGGGGCTGAGCCGCCGTTTGGTCGGCACGACGCTGACAATTGAGCGGGCGGGGAACAAACCTGAGAATTCTCAGGTTGAAAACCTCTCGGAAACACTGGAATCGCTGGACATCACGCTTACCGAGAGGGAGCTGAGTCACATCGGCTCAACTGCGGGAACAATCGTGGGAGCGAATTCGTAATACCAGGTGTAAGGGAATCGCATATCGGAGGTGTTGCACAATGACCACCGCGACTCCGTTCACCGCAGGAGCTGGCAACGCCGCAGGCGTCAACGCACTGCCCACCCCGCCCTCGGGCTGGCCGATCGGTTCCTACGCGACCTACGAAGAGGCGCAGCGGGCCGTCGACCACCTGGCGGACAACGACTTCCCGGTCGCCGACGTCACCATCGTCGGCATCGAACCGATGATCGTCGAACGCGTCACGGGCCGCCTGACCTGGGGCCGCGTCCTCGGCGCGGGTGCCGCGTCGGGTGCCTGGTTCGGTTTGTTCGTCGGTCTGCTGCTGGGCCTGTTCTCCACCGGCGGCGCCCTCGCGCCGATCGTCGTGGGCCTCGTCGCCGGTACCGCGTTCGGCCTCGCCGGCGCCGCCGCCCGCTACGGAGCCACGCGCGGCCGCCGCGACTTCGCGTCCGTCACCCAGCTCGTGGCCGGCCGCTACGACGTGCTCAGCCAGTCGCGCAACGCCGAGCGCGGCAAGGAAATGCTGACCACGTTGGCCTGGCGGTCATGAGCACCCCGCTGACCGTCGACGAGCTGCGGGCGTCTCTGGAGGAGATCCGGCAGACCAGCGCCCGGCTGAGCCAGTCCGCCGCCCAGCTCGCCTCGCGCGCCGACCACGATCTCGGGCACGACGTCGCCGAGATCGTGAAGGACCTGCGAGCCGCCGCCGGTCAGCTGCGGGTCACCCAGCTGCTGCTCGAACCGGCGGGTGCCGACCTTCGAGCGGCCTGACGACCAGCTCCCACCACAAACGGAACGCCGTCCCGCTCGGGGCGGCGTTCCCGCGTGTCATGGCCTTGTCGTGGCGCCTTGACGAACGATTCCGGCGCCCGCACTGACAGTGCATCTCACTGACAGGACAGATCAGCGGCGTGTGCGATCACTGCCAGCGGCGCGCGTCAGGGTCGGGGCATGACGATCACCTTGAAGCCGGGCAGCACCGTGATGTTCACCGGCGACTCGATCACCAGCTTCGTGCGACTGCCCGGCTACGACCGGGCCGCCTACCCGCTGCAGGCCGCGGGACGGTGGTGCTTCGAGCACCCCGACCGGCCGATGACCTGGCTCAACACCGCACACCCCGGCGACACGTCGGCCGACCTCGAAGCCCGCTGGCAGACCGACGTGCTCGACGCGCGGCCCGACGTGGTGTCGATCCTCGTCGGCATCAACGACGTCGGCAGGCGCACGATCCTGCCGGAAGCGCCGGTGATCTCCACCGACGAGTACGCGACGACCTATGACCAGCTTCTGAAGCCTCTCGCGGACGCGCGGGTGATCCTCGTCGAACCGTTCCTGCTGCACGTCGCGGCCGTCGTCGAGGCCGGGCCCCACCGCGTGCGGATCGGTGAGCGGGAGCGCGCGGAGTGGCGCGCCGACCTCGACACCAAGATCGAGGTCGTCCACGAGCTCGCTCACCGGTACGGCGCCGAACTGCTCCTGGCCGACCGGATGTTCGCGCGGCTGGGCGAGCCCGAGCGCTGGTCCGAGGACGGCGTGCACCTCACCGCCGCAGGGCACAGCGCGCTCGCCGAGGCCTGGCTGAACCTGGTCGTGTGACCGCATGCGAAAGGGGCGGCACGCATGCCGCCCCTTTGTCCGGTGTGGGCTCCTTTCGCGTCGGCTGACCGAGGACGTGCACTCCTCAGCCGTCCGGAGGAGATCGCTGCCGCGACCTCGCGAACCCGGCGCGCCACACCCCGCGCAGGACCGCGGGTTCGGGATAGCCCGCGTCGCCCGCGCGAGAGTGAGGACGCGGCCTCGGCCTGGTGCCGAAACTGGCGTCGATGATCGCCTCGAACTCCGCGCTCACCCACTCCGGATCGGCGTAGACCAGGTCCGCGAAAGCCCTCTCGCTGGTCGTCAGCACCTCGTGTCACTCCTCAAAGAAGAGAGTTACCAGGTACAGCTTTTTTGTAGCGCGCACTATAGATTGTGTCAAGTACCTACTTGAGGAGTCAGGGTGCCGCTGAGCGACCTGGATGACGACGACTACCCGGCCTACGGCATGGGCCGGGCGGCCGAACTGCTCGGCGTGCAGCAGGCGTTCCTGCGCAGCCTCGACGCCGCCGAGGCGCTCGTGCCGCATCGCTCGGAGGGCGGCCACCGGCGTTACTCCCGCAGGCAGCTCGGTGTCGCGCAGCGCTACCGGGCGCTGTTCGACGACGGCCACCCGCTAGCCTCCGCGGTGCTGATCGTGCGCCTCGAAGACGACCTCGCTTCGGCGAACGCCGAGGTCGAGGCGCTGCGAACCCGCCTGCGCGACTGAAGCGCCGTGTTTCCGTACGTCATACGGTATTGTTTCCGTATGTCCTACGGAAACGGGGTGGGCGGATGGCCGCCGAACGCAGCGGCGGGGGAGACCCGGCCAGGACGCTCGCACTGCTCTGGCGCACGCCGCCGGAGCCGAAACCGGTCGGCAGGAAGCCCAAGGTGAGCGTCGACCAGATCGTCACCGCGGCGATCGCGGTGGCCGACCGCGAAGGGCTCGACGCGATGTCGATGGCCCGCGTCGCGCAGGAGCTGACCGTCGGCACGATGTCGCTCTACACACACGTGCCCGGCAAGGGCGAACTCATCGACCTGATGGCCGACACCGTCCTGCAGGAACGCGACCTCACCTCCGACGGCACGTGGCGTGAGCGCATCAAGCACTACGCCGACCGCACACGCGCCGTCTACCAGGCACACCCGTGGATGCGTGACGTGTCGATGGTCCGCCCACCGCTAGGACCGGGCCTGATGGACGGGCAGGAGTTCGTGCTGGCCGCGCTCGCCGACTCCGGGCTCGAACCGAAGCAGGTCACCGTGGCGCACGTGGCGGTCGAGGGGTTCGTGCACGGCGCGGCGGCGTCCGAAGTGGACGATCAACAGCTCGCGGAGAAGACCGGCGAGAGCGGTGACTCGTGGTGGAGCGCCCGGCAGGTGTTCTGGGACGACTACTCCGACGTCGAGCGCTACCCGACCATGACGAGCCTGTGGAACGCGGGCGCCTACGACACCGGGGGCACGCTCGCCCAGACCATGCGTGGCTCGTACGACTACGGCCTCGAGAAGCTGCTGGACGGAATCGAAGGGGGCATGCGATGACGATCCTGGTGACCGGCGCGACGGGCACCGTCGGCCGGCTGGTGGTGCGGGGACTGCCCGGCCCCGTGCGGGCGATCACCCGCAACCCGGACCGGGCGAACTTCCCCGGCGTCGAGGTCGTGCGGGCGGACCTCGACGACCCGGACAGCATCCCGTTCGACGGCGTGGAGAAGCTCTACCTGTTCGCACACCCGCCGACCGCCGCGGAAGTCGTCTCCCGAGCGGTGAAGGCCGGCGTGCGCAGGATCGTGACGCTGTCGTCGGGCGCGGTGACCCACGGCTACGACACGAGCCACCACCTGCCGGTCGAGCAGGCGGTCGAGGCGTCCGGCGCCGAGTGGACCCACCTGCGGCCCGGCGAGTTCGCGGCCAACAAGATCGACCTGTGGGGACCGTCGATCCGCGCGGACGGCACGATCGTGCACCCCGCGCCCGACTCGTTCGGCCAGCCGATCCACGAGGCCGACATCGCGGAGGTGGCGATCAAGGCGCTCACCGAGGACGGGCACGCGGGCAAGGCCTACAACCTGTCCGGGCCGCCGCGGATCACGCAGCGGGAGATGGCCGCGGCGCTGGGCGAGGCGATCGGGCGCGAGCTGACGTTCCTGTCCGTCACGACCGAGGAGGCGCTCGCTTACTACGTGAGTGTCGGGTGGCCGGAGGAGATCGCCCGGTACATCCTCGGCATCGGCGGGTACGAGGGCGGGGAGCCGGACGACTTCAGCGACTACGAGTTCGTGGTGTCGCCGGATTTCGAGAACCTCACGGGCAGGCCGTATCGGACGTTCGCGCAGTGGGCGCGCGACCACCGGGCCGACTTCATCGCGGGATGACCAGGTGAGGCTCGTCGCCCGCCCCGGGAACTTGGTCGGCCGCTGATCATCCGTCGATTTCGGCACCTCCTCGTTCGACGTCCAGGTGAGAGCGCGAACGAGGAGGCCCGGTGCGGTTCATGGTGTTCCTGAGAAGCCCGAAACCGTTGGCAGCACGGCACACCGACGCCCTGGAGCGCGCGGGGGTTCTGCTCGACGCGGGAGACCTGGTCCCGCACGCCTGCGGGGTGTCGGGGTACTGGCTGATCGACGTCCGCACCAGGGAGGAAGCGGTGGAACGCGTCAAGCGCATCCCCCTTCCGGCGTGCGTCGTGGAAATACGGCAGGTGGCTGTGGTCTGATGCCCCCATGGGGGCCAACAGCTCGGTGCGGAGCACCATCGACGCGGTCTGGCGGATGGAGTCGGCGAAGGTCATCGCCGCTCTCGCGCGGTTCACGCGCGACGTCGGACTGGCCGAGGAGATGGCGCAGGACGCGCTGGTCGCGGCACTCGAGCAGTGGCCGGGCGAAGGGGTACCGAAGAACCCCGGCGCGTGGCTGATGACTACGGCCAAGCGGCGGGCGATCGACCAGATTCGCAGGCGTGAGAACTTCAACCGCAAGGTCGAGGAGATCGGGCGCGACGTCCAGGAGGTCACGCCGGACGCCAGCGAGGGCATCGAGGACGAGATCGGCGACGACCTGCTGAGCCTCATGTTCACGGCCTGCCACCCGGTGCTGGGCACCGAGGCACGGGTCGCGCTCACGCTGAAGATGCTGGGCGGCCTCAAGACCGAGGAGATCGCCCGCGCGTTCCTGGTCAGCGACTCGACCGTGGCTCAGCGGATCGTGCGCGCCAAGAAGGCCCTGGCCGATGCCGGGGTGCCGTTCGAGGTCCCCGAAGGGCCCGAACTGGCCACCCGGCTGGCGTCCGTGCTCGAGGTCCTCTACCTGATCTTCAACGAGGGCTACTCCGCCACGCAGGGCGACGACTGGATGCGCCCCGAACTGTGCGCGGAGGCGCTGAGGCTCGGCCGTGTGCTCGCCGAGCTCGCGCCGAAGGAGGCCGAGGTCCACAGCCTGGTCGCGCTGATGGAGATCCAGGCCTCCCGCGCCAAGGCCCGCACCGGGCCCGGCGGCGAACCCGTGCTGCTGCTCGAGCAGGACCGCGGCAAGTGGGACTGGCTGCTCATCGGCCGTGGCCTCAAGGCGCTGGAACGGGCCGAGGCGTTGAACCAGCCGCCCGGCCCCTACTACGTGCAGGCCGCTCTCGCCGCGTGTCACGGCCGCGCGCGCAGAGCCGAGGACACCGACTGGCAACGCATCGCCACGCTCTACGAGGTCCTGGGGCAGATCTCACCGTCGCCGATCGTCGAGCTCAACCGCGCGGTGGCGTTGTCGATGGCGTTCGGGCCCGCCGCCGGGCTGGCGCTGGTCGACGAGATCGCCGGGGAGAAGGCGTTGCGCGGCTACCACCTGCTCCCCAGCGTCCGCGGAGACTTCCTGGCCAAGCTCGGCAGGACCGAGGAGGCCAAGGCCGAGTTCGAGAAGGCCGCGGCGCTCACCCGCAACGAACGCGAGAAGACGCTGCTGCTGGCACGCGCCGCGGCCTGCGACTAGCGGCTAGTTGCGGTACCGGAACAGGATGCGGGCCCGGTTCAGGTCGTACGGGCTCAGCTCCACCAGGACCCGGTCGTACGGCAGGATCCTGATGTAGTTCTTCCTGATCTTGCCGCTGATGTGGGCCAGAACGTGGTGCCCGTTCGGCAGCTCGACCGTGAACCGCGCGTCACGCAGACACTCGATCACGGTCCCCTCGACTTCGATCCCGCCCTTACCGGCCATGGCGCACCATCTCCACGGTGCTGGTCGTCCGCCGGGCGCCGATGCTCTCGAACAACGCCGTCGCCGCGACGTTGGTCTCGCTCACCTCGGCCGACGCCGCCGCGATCCCCGCCTCGTGCAGGACAGCGAGCGCGTGGGTCAGCAACGCGCGGCCGATACCGCGGCGCTGCCGGGCGGCGCGGACGGCGACCAGGCCGATGCGGGGCAGGCGCGTCAGCTGCGCCACCCGCACCAGACCCGCGTACTCGCCGTCCTCAGCGGCCACGGTGTAGTTCGACCACTTGTCCCCGACCGGCCGCACCAGCACCTCGGCCGGCATCTCCGACCAGCCGACGGATTCTTCGACCTCGGCGCGGACGACTCGGTCCAGCTCACGCAGCGGACCGTCCTCGGCGGGCACGATCGTGACGCCCGGCGGCGGGACGGCCTGCCCGGTGACGCGCGGATCGGTGGGCACGACGTACTCCCACTCGCGCCGCCGGATGGTCATACCGGCCCGCAGCCAGCAGTCCACCAGTTCGTGGTCGGTTTCGTCGACGACGGTGTGGAGCGGTTCCGGCAGGTCCGCCAGCATCGCGCGGGCGAGCCGGTCGAAGACGGAGCGGTGCCAGGCGTCGACGCCGAGGAAGATCCGCCCGTCCGGCCGGGTGGTGGCCTCGCCGCGGCCGGTCACCCGGTCGTCGTCGAGCGCGTGCCAGTGGCCCGGCGCCACGCGGGTGATCTTCACCGCCGGGTCGCCCGCGGTGAAACGCAGAATGTTCATGGTGGGGTCGCCTTTCAGGAGTGCCTCGTCAAGGCGCTCCCGGCAACCCCTACGTCAGTCGCCCGACCGTGACGACGAGGGGAGCACCCACATCGAAACAGCGTTCATGGGTCTCACCTCCAGGCGTCGAGTCACGGTCACCGGAACCGTAGAAGCCCGCGGTGATCGGCGTCCACCGATTTAGGTCAGCGCGAGCTTCACACCCAGCGCCGCGAACGAGGCCGCGAAGAACCGGCGCAGCCACACCATCACGCGTGGCCGGGCCAGCACGCGGTCGCGCATCGACGCCGCGAACACCCCGTACACGGCGAACACCGCGAACGTCAGCGCCATGAACACCGCGCTCAACGTGACCATCTGGCCGAACCCCGTCGCGAACTGCGGCAGGAACGCCACGAAGAAGATCGTCAGCTTCGGGTTGAGCAGGTTGATCAGCACCGCCGACACCACGATCTTGCGCGCGGACGCCGGCGCGGCAGCCGTGGCGGTGCCGAGGTCCGCGACCAACTCGCTCTTGTCCCGCAACGTCCTCCACGCCAGGTACACCAGATACGCGACACCCAGGTACTTCACGACCTCGAACGCCAGCGCGCTCGCGTGCAACAACGCCGCCAGCCCCGTGACCGTGGCCAGGACGTGCGGCACGATTCCCACGGTGCAGCCGAACGCGGCGATCACGCTCGCCCTGCGTCCGTGCGCGAGACCGGCCGACAACGTGTACAGCACTCCGGTGCCGGGTGTGGCGACCGCGATCAACGTCGTGATCAGGAACGCGAGGCTCATGCCGACGACTCTGCCGCCAAAGCGGTCCAGAAAGCAGAGCCAAAACTCGACTTCGAAGTTGGACCACTTCTGATGTCGAGATGCGGTCGTGAGTACCGTCCCAGGGATATGACCATCAAGAGCATGCACCACCTCGGCATCACCGTCACCGACCTCGCGGCCGCCGTCGCGTTCTTCGAGGCTCTCGGCATGGAGCTGGAGGGCAAGGCGCACATGGAGGGCGACTTCGTCGACGGCGTCATCGGCCTCGACGGCTCGAAGAGCGAGATCGCGATGCTGCGCACCCCGGACGACCGCTACCGGATCGAGTTCAGCGAGTTCCAGACCCCGGACGCCGTCGACGGCAGCTCCCACGCGCCGATCAACGCCCTGGGCCTGCGGCACGTCGCGTTCGTCGTGGACGACCTCGACGACACGCTCTCCCGCATCAAGCCGCTCGGCGGCGAGGTGGTCCGCAACGTCGAGACCTACC
Organism: Lentzea sp. NPDC005914; assembly: GCF_040629405.1. Lineage (NCBI taxonomy): Bacteria > Bacillati > Actinomycetota > Actinomycetes > Pseudonocardiales > Pseudonocardiaceae > Lentzea > Lentzea sp. NPDC005914. Next base: position 80,699 of record NZ_JBEXVQ010000043.1, read on the forward strand.
AGGACATGCTCAAGACCTGCTACGTCCGCGGCCCCGAGGGGATCCTCGTCGAGCTGTGCGAGTACTTCAGCTGAGCGCCCGTGCGTACGCCGTGGGGGAGACGCCCACGGTCTGCGTGAAGTCCCGCACGAGGTGGGCCTGGTCGCTGTAACCGAGGTCGGCGGCCAGCCGTGACCACTCCACCTCGGACTCAGCGCGTTCCAACGCCTCGTGGATGCGGTACCGCAGGATGACCCACTTCGGGCTCACCCCGACGTAGTCCGCGAACAGCCGTTGCATGGTCCGCACCGACACGCCCTCGGCTCGCGCGAAGTCGGCGACCTTCTGGATCTCCCGGTCCTCGCGGATCCGCTGCACCAGGTCCATCGCCAGCGTGGCCTGCGGATCAGCCGCGGGTCCCATCGTCAGCAGGAACCGATCGAGCGCGGCGACCCGTGAGTCCTCGTCCTCCACGTCGAGCACCTGCGAGGCGGGAACGTCGGTGAGCCGCACGTGCCTCCCGGTCCACTCCGACACGGGCTCGGCACGGAACGGCCGGAAGCCGCCAGGCCGGAACTGCACGCCCGCCACGCGAATCCGGTCGTGCAGAGTCCTGCTGAAGAGCCCGAGCCCGACCCCGGCGATCTCCGGATGCGCGTACCCGTGTTCGAAGACGACGTTCACGGACGGATGCGGCACGACGTAGGAGGTGTAGGGCTCGTCGAGCGTGCCGTCGATCAGCCAGTAGTGCTCCAGGTACGGCTGCAACTCCGCACACGGCATACGACGACGGAACCGCACGCGGGCGAACAGCTCGCGCGCGTCCACGATCCCCCGAGTGTCCCGGCGCGGCCCCTGCACGGCACAGATCCTAGGTTGGCGCGTTTCTTCAAGAACGCCGAACCGCGCGCAAATAGCGTCGACGGCATGAAGCTCAGCGTTCTGCTCGACCGCGCCCGCGACCACGCGTTGCCCGTCATCGCCAACATCAGCGACGACGACCTGACCAAGCCCACCCCGTGCGCCGACTACGACGTCAGCGCACTGCTCGACCACCTGCTGCACGTCGTCGTCGAGTTCCAGAAGCTCGCCGTCAAGCAGGACGCCGACTTCAGCCACACGCCGAACTACCCGCAGTGGCGCGAACAGTTCCCCGCGGAGACGCAGAAGCTCGTCGAGGCGTGGGGACAGCCCGGCGCCGACGAGGGCATCGCCGGGAACATGCAGCTGCCCGCGCAGACCGTCGGCGGCCTGGCGTTGCTCGACCTCACCATCCACGCCTGGGACCTCGCCCAGGCGACCGGCCAGAGCTTCGAACCGGACACCGAGGTGTTCGACGAGGTCTCGAACCTCGTCGCGCAGATGGGCCCGACGGCCATCGAGTGGAACGTCTTCAAGCCACCCGTCGAAGCACCGGCCGGCGCCTCGCCGATGCAGCAACTGCTGGCGCGCACCGGCCGCGACCCGCGCTGGAGTGCTTGACTGGCCCCATGCTGACGATCGGGATCCTGGGCGGGATGAGCTGGGAGAGCAGCGCGGAGTACTACCGGCTGGCGAACGTACTCGTGCGCGAACGCCTCGGCGGCCTGCACTCGGCGAAGATCGTGCTGCACTCCGTGGACTTCGCCGAGATCGAACGCATGCAGGTCGAGGGCCGCTGGGACGACGCCGGCAAGGCGCTCGCGCAGGCGGCGGCGGACGTCCAGGCCGGCGGCGCGGACTTCCTGCTCCTGTGCACCAACACCATGCACAAGGTGTTCGACCAGGTGCAGGCCGCCGTCGACATCCCGATGATCCACCTCGGCGACACCACCGCGTCGGCCATCAAGGACGCCGGGCTGACCACGGTCGGGCTGCTCGGCACCGGGTTCACGATGGACCAGCCGTTCTACCGCGAACGCCTGGAGTCGCACGGGCTGCGCGTCCTGCTGCCGTCCACGCAGGACCGCGCCACCGTGCACCGGATCATCTACGACGAGCTGTGCCTCGGCATCGTGCGCGACGAGTCCCGCCGCGCCTACCAGGACGTGATCGCGCGGTTCGACGGGGCGGAGGGGATCATCCTCGGCTGCACCGAGATCGAGCTGTTGATCACGCAGGCCGACGTGCCGCTTCCCGTGTTCCCGACCACGCGCCTGCACGTGGAGGCCGCCGTCGAGCGGGCCGTTCGCGGCATCTGAGTGACGCGAGCCGCGGATCGCTTTCGCATAGCCGATAGTGGTCGGGTGCGAAGCGAGCGGCTCGCGTGGTCCGGTCGTGACTGGCGGATGCCGGTCTGGCTCTGGCTCGGCCTGGTGACGATGTTCGTCAGCGTGCTGCACATCGTCATCGACTTCGGCGTCGGCCTGTTCGACCTGCACGGGACGCTGAGCCTGACCGAGGCGACCACCCTTCTCGGCGTCGCGCTCATCCAGATCTGGTGGGCGGTGTCCTTCATGGCGGGCGCCGCTGGCAACGGCAGCGGCGTCGCCAGCGCCGGGATCCTCGGCGCCGGCTGGGCGGCGCTGACCAACGGCTACCCGATCGTCTACTGCCCGCCCGTGTGCCCGGAAGCACGGCCGCTGACCGACATCGGCCACATCGGCAGCATCGTGTTCGGAATCCTGCTCCTGTTCGTCGCCATCTGGTCGCTGTGGCGCGCTCGGGTGCGCCCGCACTGGTTCCTGCCGGCCGTCGCGCTGGTTCTGGTGGTCGGGACCGTCGTGTCGCTGGCGAACACCGCGATCAGCTAGGTGTAGTGATCACGGACGTTGTTGACGGCGTGTCCGGCATGTCGCCTTGATCATGAGGAAGACCTCCGTGTGTGGTGAAGGTGTCTAGGTCTGCAC